>SYJG01000006.1 GCA_005798445.1 Planctomyces sp. | reverse complement strand
CCCCGGACTCTTCCACACTTCGTTTTGTCCGGGGGCTGACGCCGCCCGGCTCACCAAAAACATCTCATTCGTGATCACACGGAGTATTTTCGTTTAACCGCGACGCCGTTGGCGTTGGGGTTAAACCCACAGTCACCAAGCCCAGTGGGGTTGGAGGCATTCAGTGAACTACTTCTTGTCGCCTGGCTTGGTTGATGTGCCGTCGGTCTTGGCGAATCGGGCGACCGGGATTTTGAACACGCCCACATCGGTCGTCTTGCCGGCGGCGATGCTGAGCTTCACGGTGTTCTCCATTTTGGGTTTTCCATCCACGATCTTCTCGACCTGGATGACGTAACCGACTCGTTCGTGCCAGTAACGGAACTCGAAGTCACCTGCCGGGAGGTTCTCGATCGTGAACTTGCCATCCTTGTCCGAGACAGCGGCATACGGGTGGTCGAGCACCAAAACGTAGGTGGTCATCCAGGGATGGATGTCGCACTTCACCTGCGTCGGGTTGTTTTCCGGAATCTTTACCTTCCACGGGATTCCGGCGCGTTCGTTGGCAGGGACTGTGAAGTTCTCTGGGTTGTTCTTGATCGGGTAGGGGTGCGTGTTGTGCCCGCAGTTGTCCATCGACTTCACCAATAGAACTTGATCGGTTCGCATCACTTGTGCATGCGGGAGAAACCGACAGCCCTTTTGATCGAGCACGACTTCTTTGTCCTTCGACTTGGCGAGTTCAGCCGGGACCGGTGGCTTCTTCGCAGCCGGGATGAACACGAAGACGTTGGCGATCCCTTTGTTCTCCTTGTTGACGACCAATTCATCGGTCGGGACGAGTTTGGCGCAGATCTGCTCTTTGACGTTCTCGATTTCCTCTGCGGTGGGGACGTCCCCATCCAGGACAAATTGACCGGTCAAGCGGCCCCCCGTCTGAGCGCGAGCCGGAGACGCAACCGGAATAAGGCAGGCGGAGAGGGTCGCGACGAGCGTTGCTCGCCACAGGAATCGGGTCGTTTTCATTGGAGGCACCTCGTGTTCGTGGACTCGAAAAACTGGGCAGGCCGCGTTGCGGCGGTTCGCGACGGGTGGAAGTTCGTCATCCAGAAATCACCGTCGCGGCGAGTGACATCAGACTAACGAACCAGCATCGTGATTTTGAGGGAAAGAGTACGACGAATTTGGGGAGACGACGAATGTGTTCGCTCGACAAATTCGTCGTCTCCCCAAATTCGTCGTACCCCTTTCTTTGCCAGTCAACCGTCCGTTTTGAATCGACCAGGATCATTTGTCGCACCTCGTTGCGCGAGGCTTTGAGAGTCGCTTGAATCCCGAAATTTGTTTTGTCATAGTCTCCGCTCCTTGGGCCTCAGCGGGAGCTGCTGAGGCTTGGTTTGTTGAGAGATGGAGCGTTTTTCCGCGTCCAGAGGCGGCTCAACAGACCAGCCGGCGGGTTCCTTCCGCCGGTGGGTTCCGCAATCCACGTCGGCGAAATCTTCGTCGGCGACAACGTGCCGAATGGACGATGGACACACTGTTGGCTGCCAACTCTCTGGCGGAATATCTCCACACGAACGGCATGCCGGTCGTTGGACCGCTTGATGAATCGACCGCGATGATTGTCGCCGCGGTCGTGCATGTCGCATTGGTCGGAGCCTGGTTCGGCTTGCCCGCCGGCCTCTTCATTTGGGCCGAGCGAAAGATCTCCGGCCGCATTCAGGACCGCTTGGGGCCAACTCGCACCGGTGGAAAATTCGGCTGGCTGCAATCGCTGGCGGACGGCATCAAGTTAATTCAAAAAGAAGATCTCGTCCCCAAAGAAGCAGACGGGTTGATGTTTCGGCTGGCTCCGTACATCGTCGTGGTGGCCTCGTTCGTCGCGTACATCACGCTGCCATTTTCTGATGGCTGGGCGGCAATGACGCTCGACGTCGGTTTGTTTTTGACGCTGGCGGTCCTGTCGCTGGAAGTTTTGGGGGTCATCCTGGCTGGCTATTCGAGCGGCTCAAAGTGGGCACTTTTCGGAGCCATGCGTGAAGGGGCCCAGATGGTCAGCTACGAAATCCCGATGGCGATCTGTGCTCTTTGCCCGATCGTCACGGCGGGGACGCTGAATCTAAACGAGGTCGCGTTGCTGCAATCGGGCGGAGCCTGGAATTGGAACGTCTTGCATCCGTTCAACTTCTTCGCCTTCTTCGTCTACTTCACCTGCGCGACGGCCAGTTGCAAGCGGGCACCGTTCGATCTGGCCGAGGCGGAAAGCGAACTGGTCGCCGGATTCCTCACCGAATACAGCGGGTTCCGCTGGTCGCTGTTCTTTCTGGCCGAGTACGCCAGCATGTTTCTCGTCAGTGGTTTGGCGGTCGTGCTGTTTCTCGGCGGCTGGGACGATGGCCTTGGAATCATCACGGCGATCAAGGCGGCTTTCCCGGATGGGTTGGGGAATTTCCTTGCGAACGTGATTGGCCTGAAGGTGTTCCTGGTCAAGTCGTCGATCCTGGTCTGCGTGCAAATTTGGGTCCGCTGGACGTTGCCTCGACTGCGCATCGACCAGGTGATGACGACCTGTTTGAAGTACCTCATTCCAATCAGTTGCTTCCTGTTTGCCGGGACAGTCGTCTATCCGCTGGTGCTGGCGAAGATGTCCGGCCAAACGTCGATCATTGGTGCTCCCGCTGGCGAGCGATTGGTGCAGCCCAGAGTGGCTCACGGTACAGCGAGTCAAATCCCGACGGTGAGCAGTCCCGCCGTTGCGAAGGTTTCCGAGGCTCCGGCCGAAGGGAGTCAGCCATGAGCACGGCGGAGATCATCCTGTTCTGGCTGTTCGCCGCGTTGACGTGCGGCGGAGCGGTTGCGGTCTGCGTGTCGCAGAACGTCGTCCGCATGGCGTTCTCGCTGGTTCTGACGCTCGGTTCGACCGCAGTTCTTTTTCTGCTGCTGGGTGCGGATTTTGTGGGTGCGACGCAACTGCTGGTCTACGTCGGCGGCACGTTGGTGCTGATTGTGTTCGGCGTGATGCTCACCGCGACGGGGCCGTTCACTCGGATTAAGAGTTCGGCGGCTGGCGGCATTCTTTCGGGGCTGATTGGAGTGATCTTCCTGTTCATCGTCGCCAGCACCGTGACGTCGGTCGATTGGGACGGCGGCAAGGGAGTCGCTCACAAGATCAATATGGGCACGCACGCCAAAGCGGTTGAGAGTGGCTTCAATCCGGCTCAGCAAGGGAACACGACTCGGCAGTTGGGTTTGAGCTTTCTTTCGATCCGTACCGATCGCGACTTGAATCTCGGCGTTTCCCCGGCGACTGCCGAGGAACCGAATACAACTCCGGTCGTTCCTGGTCAGCCGGCGGCGGCTTCGCTCATTCCGCCTGCGACTCAGAAATTGGAACCTAAGTTGAGCACCGGTTATCTCCTGCCGTTTGAAATTGTCTCCGTGCATCTGCTGGTGGTGTTGGTGGGTGCGGCGTACCTGGCTCGAACAAAACGACGAACGAAAGCGTAGCACCGGCGATCCCCGCCTGTGATTTTCAGGACTTCCCATGCAAGCGATCGGCCCCAATCCGTTCCTGTTCATCGGCGCGGTGCTGTTTGTCTGCGGCGTCGTCTGCATGACGACCAAGCGGAACGGCATCGGCGTGCTGATGGGTGTCGAGTTGGTGCTCAACGGAGCCAACCTGAACTTCATCACGTTTTCGCGATTCACGCCGCTGGGTCTCGACGGCCAAGTCTTCTCGCTGTTCGTGATCGTACTGGCGGCGGCCGAAGCGGCCGTGGCTCTGGCGATTGCCCTCAACTTCTACAACAACCACCTGACGATCGACGTCGATCGCGGGGATGAACTCCACGGCTGATCCTTGTCCTTGGTGAGCCGGCTGGCGTCTGCCACCGGATTGCCACGGACCTCATCCGGGGGCTAACGCCACCCGGCTCGCCTAAAGCGAAGAAAAATGGACTCACTCGGTAACACACTCGCGAACCTGCTGACCATCGCCTGGCTACTGCCGTTGTTCGGCTTCGTGGTGCAGATCCTGTTCGCGCTGAGGTGGTGGGGCCGCAAAAGCAAGACCGCCGCGTATCTGGCGATCTTCTGCATCGGTGCCGGCTTCGTTTGCAGTTCGGCCGCGTTTTATCTGTGGGACTCGCAAGCGGGTCATCTCGTTTTCAGAGAGTCCCAATCTGCTGCCGCTGAAGTCGCCGAACCGGCGGGCGAGTCGAAGTCCGAAGCCTCAGCCGACCACCACAACAAAAAGCCTTCAGGCAGGCAAACCGTCTTTTCGGGGACGTTTTACCAACTCGCCCAGTTCGGTGACCTGAAGATTTCGCTCGACTACTATATCGACAGCCTGACGTTGGCGATGTTCGTGATGGTCACGTTGATTGCCACCTGCATTCACATCTTCGCGACCGGCTACATGTCCGAAGAGCTGGTCGAAGACTACGTCGATCATCAGGTGCATTCGCACGACGGCGGGCACTTCCATCGGCCGGGGCGGTTCTACCGGTTCTTCTCGTACCTGTCGCTGTTCTGCTTTGCGATGCTGGGGCTGGTGATTGCCGGCAACATTTTTCAGGTCTTCATCTTCTGGGAACTGGTCGGCATCTGCAGTTATCTGCTGATCGGCTTCTACATCGAGCGGCACTCCGCCAGCACGGCGGCCAACAAAGCGTTCATCGTCAACCGAGTCGGTGACTTTGGCTTCATCATTGGCCTGATGATTCTGTGGACGTCGTTCGGCACCTTCAATTTCGCGGATCAACATGTAGCTGATGGCAGCGTAAAGCCCGGCTTGTTCTCAATGGTGACTCGCGACCATCACGGCGAATTCGCCAAGACGACCGATGGCAAAGAGGTGGTCCTGACGACTCAGCAAGATGGCCACGGAGCCTGGCAGGTACCGCCGGAAACCAGCCCACGCAAGACGATTGCCTACACGTTGCTGATCGTGGCGGGTTTGGGAGTCTTCGGCGGCTGCGTTGGCAAGAGTGCTCAGTTCCCGTTGCAGACGTGGTTGCCCGACGCGATGGAAGGTCCGACTCCGGTTTCCGCGCTGGTGCATTCGGCAACGATGGTCGCGGCGGGCGTTTATCTGGCGGGACGGTTCTATCCGATGTTCACGCCGGAAGTGCTGCTGACAATCGCCTACGTCGGCTGCATCACGGCGTTCGTGGCTGCGACGATTGCGATTGTCGCGACCGACATCAAGAAGGTGCTGGCGTATTCGACGATCAGCCAACTCGGCTACATGATGCTAGGTCTGGGTGTTGGCGGTTGGGCAGCGGGATTGTTCCATCTCATTACGCACGCGTTCTTCAAGTCGCTGATGTTCCTCTGCTCGGGCAGCGTGATTGCCGGCTGTCATCACGAGCAGGAGATGCCCAAGATGGGTGGCCTGCTCCGCAAGATGCCGATCACCGCGCTGACCATGCTGGTCGGAGTGATCGCGATTGCCGGCTTGGCGATCCCCGGCGTGTACCTCAAGTTCTGGTGGTTCATCCCGTATCTCTCGATCTACTCGGATCGCGGGTACGCGATCGCGTTTTCCGGTTTCCATTCCAAGGACGCGATCCTGGCGACGGCGCTCGGCTACACGAAGCTCAACCCGCTGCACTTCCTGCTGTTCCTGATTCCGTTGCTGACAGCGGGGATCACGTCGTTCTACATGTTCCGGTTGTGGTTCTACACGTTCCTCGGCAAGCCGCGCGACCAGCATTTGCACGATCATGTGCATGAGTCGCCGTGGGTGATGACCGCTCCGTTGCTGGTCTTGGCGTTCTTCGCGGCCTTCTGTGCTCTGGCCGGCGAACATGGAAATCTCTTCCAAACGTTAAGCCACAGTCAGCCGGTCCATGTCGAGCATGGCTTCGATGGATCGCACAGTCACACCGTGTCTCTGCCCGACAGCCATTCGTTGCATGCGAAAGTCGGCGACGGTGCATCGACGCACGATGTGGCTGGCCGATCCGCGCTGTTGGCGGCGTTCATCGGGATGGTGATTTCGTTCTTGATCTACGGAAAGCGAGTCGTCAATCCGGACGACATCAAGCGGCAAGCGGCTTCGGTTCACGCCTTCCTGGCAAACAAGTGGGGCTTCGACGATCTCTACGACGTGATGTTCGTGAAGCCGGCGCATGTGGTGGCCAAGTTTGCGGCGGCGATCGACAAATTCCTGTTCGACGAAATCCTGCACACGTTCGTGCGGATGGGAATCGTGGTCTCGAAGTGGGATCGCAAGTTCGACGAGGGGGTCATCGACGGCATCGTCAATCTGATGGGGAACTCGACGTACTCGCTGGGGATGAGCCTCCGCAACGTGCAGACTGGAAAGATTCGCCAATATGTGACGTTCATCGCGGTCAGCGTCGTGACGCTGTTCGTGCTGCTGTTCGCTCTGTATCCGAAGGGATAGTGACGACAACAAACCCCACCGGGCTTGTCCCGGTGGCTCGTTGGCTTCCGCACGACTGGACGCCACCGAGAAACTGAGTAGTGCAAAAGCCAACGAGCCACTGGGACAAGCCCAGTGGGGTCAGCGTCAATTGACAACGTAGGAAATCAGGACCATGTTCAGTCCCGAAGTGCTGTCCAACTTAATCATTTTCGTGCCGACGATCTTCGCGTTCTTCTTGATCTTCGCCGACACGAAGGCCACTGAGTTCATGCGCGTTTGGACGCTGGTCGGAACGGCGATCACGTTTGCTCTGTCGGTGGCCTTGCTGGGGACTTACGCGCCGGCGGATGGCGGCATTCAGGAAGTGGTCGCCAAGGAATGGATTTCGAGTTGGAACATCTACTACCGGATTGGCTACGACGGAATCAGCCTGACGCTGGTCGTGCTTACGGGGTTTGTGTTCCTGGTCTCGATGTTGGCGTCGTGGGGAATCGAGAAGCACGTCAAAGGATACTTGATCCTGTTCCTCGTGCTGGAAACGGGCGTGATGGGGGTCTTCTTTGCGCTCGACTTCTTCCTGTTCTACGTCTTCTGGGAAGTGATGCTGCTGCCGATGTATTTCCTGATTGGCATCTGGGGCGGCCCGCGTCGCGAGTACGCGGCGATCAAGTTCTTCCTCTACACGTTGGCGGGCGGCGTGTTGATGCTCATCGCCATGCTGATGTATTTCTTCGCGAGTGCCTCGTTGACCGGCAACGGCGTCGGGTCATTCAACTTGCTGGATCTCGCGAAGTGGGCGGCTCAGGGGAATGAAAACTTCACCCCCGGCTTACAGGTTGCAGCGTTCATCCTGTTGTTTATCGGTTTCGCGATTAAGGTGCCAAGCTTCCCGTTCCACACCTGGTTGCCCGATGCGCACGTTGAGGCTCCGACGCCAATCTCGATGATACTGGCGGGTGTGCTGCTGAAGCTCGGCGGTTACGGCATCATCCGAGTCGCGTATCCTCTGTGCCCCTACGGAGCACAGTACGCCTCGTATGCGTTGGTGGCGATCGGCGTGGTCAGCATCGTTTACGGAGCCTTCGCCGCGTTGGCTCAGACCGACTTCAAGCGGATGGTGGCGTACAGCTCGGTCAGCCACATGGGTTATGTGCTGGTGGGGATCGCCGTCTGGAAAATCTCCGAAGCGACCGGTGCTGCCGAAGGTCGCGATTACTGGTTGATGGGGATGAGCGGTGCGATGTTCCAAATGATCGCTCACGGCGTTTCGTCCCCCGGCATGTTCTTTTGCGTCGGCGTGATTTACGACCGAGTCCATCATCGCGATCTGAATCAGTTTGGCGGCTTGACCGGGTTGATGCCGAAATACTCTGGCATGGCGGCGGTGATCTTCTTCGCCGGTCTGGGCTTGCCCGGCTTGTGCGGATTCATCGGCGAAGTCTTCGTCGTGCTGAGTGCGTGGAACTACTCGAAGACGCTGGCGATCGTTTCGGCGAGCGGCGTAATCCTGACGGCCGGCTACATCCTGTGGGCGTTGCAGCGCGTGTATCTCGGACCCGCCTACAAGGGTCCGCACCCGGAAGCGATCACTCCGATGAACTCGCGCGAGCAAGCCATCGGCTGGGCGCTGATCGTCCCCTGCTTCGCGTTGGGCGTGTATCCGAATTTCGTGTTCGACTACACCGACAAGCCGATGGCAAAGTTGGTCCGTTCGCTCGATGAAGGCTACAAAAACACTCCGAAACCGCACGGCGACGTGCAGACGACACAAAACATTTTCGATTGACGATTTTTGATTTTCGATTGAACCGCAGTCCGCCTTCAAAAATCGAAAATCACAAATCGAAAATCGAAAATCTGTAGGCTGACTTACGACTGAAACTTCACCATGCACGATATCGGTTCCCTAGTCGACCAATTGGTCGAATCGACGAGGACTTCGGTCGGACTGTTTGCACCAGAATTGGTGCTCAGCGGCACGATCGTTGTCATGCTGTTGTGCCGCATCTTGCCGCTGGTTTGGCGCGTGCCGACGCAGTGGATCGCGCTGGCCGGAGCCTTCACCGCGTTCGCTTGGACCTTGTACCAGTTCGACCAGCTTGTCGCCCCAGGCGGGTCGTTTGAAGCCAAGTCATCCTTCTTTACCGGCTTGTTGAAGTTCGATGAGTTCTCGACGTTCTTCCGAATGTTCCTGAGCCTGTTCCTCATCCTGACGATCACACTGACGGTGCTGACCGGCATCCCTGATCGGGAGGATGCTCCCGACTTTTACACGCTGCTGATCGGAGCCACGATCGGCATGATGATCATGGCGTCGGCCAATCACCTCTTGATGGTGTTTGTCGGCGTCGAGATGACCAGCGTTCCCAGCTATGCGATGGTCGGCTTCCTAAAAGGCCGCAGGCAAAGCAGCGAAGCGGCGCTCAAATACGTCGTATACGGAGCCGGTGCGGCCGGGGTGATGCTGTACGGCATCAGCTTGTTGGCGGGACTGACGGGGACCGGCTCGCTGCCGGACATGGCCGAGCGGTTGAGCATGATCGTCGCCCAAGGGAAGGGGATCAGCGATCCGACGAATCGCACGATCGTATTGGCCAGCCTAATGGTGCTGGTGGGACTGGCCTTCAAGTTGTCCGTCTTCCCGTTCCACTTCTGGTGCCCGGATGCGTTTGAAGGGGCTGCCGCCGAGGTGGCGGGGTTCCTGTCGGTTGCCTCGAAGGCCGGAGCGTTCGCGCTGCTGGTCCGATTTGGTTTGGCGTTCTCGGGGCACTCCAAAGAAGTGTCGAGCATCGCATTCGCACTAGGGATCGGCTTGGGAGTACTCGGCGCGGCGACGGCGACGTTCGGGAATTTGTCGGCCTACGGGCAATCGAACATGAAACGTCTGCTGGCGTATTCGACGATCGCGCATGCGGGGTACATGCTGATGTCGGTGTCGGCGTTACTGGTGCTGAGGTTCAGCAAGCACGCCGGGACGGAAGCGGAAGCGGCGTCGCTCTCGTGCATCGAAGGGTTGATGTACTACCTCTTCGTGTACTTGTTCATGAACCTGGGAGCCTTCGCGATCGTCGCGCTGATTCGCAATCAGATCTTCAGCGAGGAACTCGACGACTACAACGGCTTGGGGACGCAGTGCCCGGTGCTCTGTTTCGGGATGACGATTTGTGTCTTCAGCTTGATCGGTCTGCCACCGATGGGTGGGTTCTTCGCCAAGTTCGCGATCTTTTATTCGGTCTTCAAAGCGACGTCGGTGCATTGGGTGATGTGGTTTGTGCTAGGAGCCGGAGCGATCAACACGGTCTTCAGCCTCTTCTATTACATCCGCATTTTGAAGGCGATGTACGTCAAGCCGCGGCCGGACGGTGCTCGCAAGGTGAACTACGACCTGATGCCGGTCGGTGTATTCGTGCTGATGATCTGCCTGCCGGTGTTGGGCTTGGGCCTGTTCCCATCTGAGTTCACCAAGACGTTCAACGACATCGCAAAAGTTCTGCTGACACGCAATTGATGGTCGATTTGAGATTTGAATTCTGAGATTTGAGATCGTTCATGGCACTCTCGACCGAATTGGAAATTCTGAACCGCGTGCAGCGGCAATTGTCGGGCTGCTTCTTGCAGTACGTCGGCGAGATTTGGCCGTGGACTTCAGTGGGTGCCGCGGGTGCGAAGTTGAAAGCGTCGCTCGATCAATGCGTCGCGCGGCAACGGCAGTCGATCGCGCTGCTGACCGAGTATCTTGCCCTGCGTCAGGCTCGCGTCGAGTTCGGCAGCTATTCGGCAGACTTCACCGACCTGCATTACGTTTCGCTGCACTTCCTGCTCAAGCATCTGATCTCCAGCCAAACGTTGATCGTCGAGTCGCTGAATCGAGCGGTCACGACGTTGCCCGGCGGCGATGAGTCACAGGAACTGCTGATCGCCGTCCGTCAGAGCGAGCAAGAGAATCTGGCGGCGTTGAAAGCGGCGGCGGCCTAATCCGTCGTGAGGCGGCGACATGCTGTTCGACACGCACGCTCATCTGGACGAGGACGCCTTCAGTCAGGACGCCGATGAAGTGATCGCGCGGGCGGTCGCGTCTGGCGTGACGACGATGCTGGCGGTCGCGACAACGGTCGAGAGCAGCCGCGCGACGATTTCGCTGGCGGCGCGATTTCCGAACGTCTTCGCGTCGGTCGGCATTCATCCGAACTACGCGGTTCAGGCCCGGCCGGGGGATTGGGAGTCGATCGAAGAGCTGGCTTCGTCCCCGAAGGTGATCGCGATTGGCGAGACGGGACTGGATCGGTACTGGGATCACACGCCGTTCGAGGTGCAGATCGATTACTTTCGGCGGCAGATTGAACTGGCGAAGCGTCGCGACGTGCCGTTCATCGTGCATTGCCGCGAGGCGGAACCGGATGTCGTCGCCGTGCTGCGCGAGATGGCCGGAATAGGGCAGTTCAAGGGAATCATGCACTCGTTCTGCGGCGGCCGGACGACGCTCGATGCGGCGCTTGAGTTGGGTTTGCACATCTCGTTCGCGGGAATGTTGACGTTCAAAAAGAACGTCGAGCTGCGCGAGTTGGCGAAGACCATTCCGCTGGATCGATTGTTGATTGAGACCGATGCGCCGTATTTGGCTCCGCAGCCGCAGCGCGGCAAGCGGAATGAGCCAGCGTTTGTGCGGCACACGGCGGAGTGTCTCGCGGAAGTGCTTGGAAAGACGCTCGAAGAGATGGCGTCGATCACGACGGAGAACGCTCGGCGATTATTCGGACTGCGGTGAAGGACGAGATTCTTATTGAGGCACGGATTGAGGTTTGCGCGTCGATGGCGAGCGGCTGGGCGTCAGCCCACCGAGAATCCTCGGCAAATCTCGAATCCTGTGAACTCGGTGGGCTGACGCCCAACCGCTCGCCAGACGCAACGAGCACCCTATGTCCGAATCAACATCACGCTCATGAAGGTGAGCAGTCTTTCCGAAACGAATCGAGAATTTGCCAAGATCGGTCGTGCCACTTACAGTCCGTCCGCTTTTCCCGCCAACCCTCTCCCTCCTCGAAATTGGAGCCTGCCGATGCGCAAGAGTTTGTTGCTGACCAGCCTGTGTTTGACTGTTGTGATGCTGTCACTGACGGCGATGGGGGCCGATGCCCCGGCGTCGAAGAATGATTGGCCGAGTTGGCGTGGCCCCAAGCGGGACGCCATCTCGACCGAGAAAGGCTTGCTGACCGAATGGCCGGAGAAAGGCCCGGAAGTCGTCTGGACGGCGGAGAATCTTGGAAAGGGCTTTTCGAGCATCGCGATCGCCGACGGCCGGATCTACACGATGGGGGAACGCAAAGGGGGGACGTTCCTGATTTGCCTCGATCTGGACGGCCAGGAGCAATGGGCGACGAACGTCGGCAAAGGGGATCCGAATTGCACGCCGACCGTGGATGGGAATCGGGTCTACACCGTCGATCGCAACGGCGAGCTGACCTGCGTCGGGACCGAGTCAGGCAACGTGCTTTGGACGAAGAGTTTTACGAAGGACTTCGGCGGGAAGATGATGTCGGGCTGGGGCTTCAGCGAGTCACCTTTGGTGGACGGCGACCGGCTAATCGTCACGCCGGGTTCGAACGACGCAATGTTGGCGGCGCTCAACAAGAAGACCGGCGACGTGATCTGGAAATCGGCCGTTCCGAGGCTCGGAGACAAAGGGAACGACGGAGCGGCATATTCGTCGATCGTCATCAGCACTGCCGGCGGGATCAAACAATATGTGCAACTGGTCGGCAAAGGGATCGTGTCGGTGCAGGCCAGCGACGGAAAGTTCCTGTGGAATTACAACAAGATCACGAACGGCACGGCCGCAATTCCGACTCCGATCGTGCGTGATGGTTACGTCTTCTGCTCTTCCGGCTACGGTGATGGCGGTGCGGCTCTGTTGAAAATCGTCAATGATGGCAAGGGCTTGCGAGCGGACGAAGTTTGGTACAAGAAGGCGGGTGAGTTGCAGAACCATCACGGCGGCGTGGTGCTGCTGGGGGACTACCTCTACATGGGTCACGGGCACAATCAAGGGTTGCCGGTGTGTGTGGACTTTCTGACCGGCAAGCCGGCTTGGGGACCGCAACGTGGTCCTGGAGGGGACTCGGCCGCGGTGGTTTATGCGGACGGGCATCTCTACTTTCGCTACCAGAACGGAGTGATGGCTCTGATCGAAGCGAATTCGAAGGAGTTGCAGGTGAAAGGGAAGTTCGATGTGAAGACCAAGGACGGTCCGGGTTGGCCGCACCCAGTGGTGTTGGGAGGTCGGCTGTATCTTCGCGATCAACAGCACCTGCACTGCTACAACATCAAGAAGAGCTGACATCCAAAGTGTGTTTGGACAGGAACAAAACATGGCCCGATACCGATTTGGCGTCCGGCCATTTTTTGTTTTACGGCGGATTGTGAGGCTCGCCTCGCAAATCTCCGAAGGGAGACGCGGGTTGATCAATCGCGCGGCTTGACGTTTGAGCACGGCTTGCTGATGCTGTTTGCCGTAGCGTTCGCTCAATGAGATCGGCCCATCGGATCGCACGTGTCGAGTTTTCAACATGCTGGACTCCGAGCTTTCCGTGTTGCTCGTCGAGGACAACCCCGCAGAAGCGCGGCGGCTGACCGATCTGCTTGCGCGGGCCTCGCGGTGCCGGATGCGCGTGACGCATGTGGCCAACATCGGAGCCGCGAAACGGACGATTGCAAATGCCCCGACGGATGTGATCTTGCTCGATTGGTTTCTGCCCGATCGTTACGGTGTCGATGGTTTGCGCGACTTGCAGGCGATCGCTCCGCGTACGCCAGTGCTGATGCTGGTCGGCTGGGATGACGATGAAGCTGCAATGGGTTCGTTGAGAGCCGGTGCGCAAGACGTGCTGATCAAAGAGCGGATGACGTCGTCGATCCTCGAACGCACGATCCGTTACGCCGTTGAGCGGCAGCGGACGGAATCCGCACTCCGGCAGACCGAAGAGATGTACCGTGCGCTGATCGAGTCGCTGCCGATCAACGTGTTTCGCAAGGACGCTCAAGGGCATTTCGTCTTCGCCAATCAACGCTACTGTGACGAATTGCACAAGCAACTTGGGGAGTTGGTCGGCCGCACCGACTTCACGTTTTTTCCACCGGAGTTGGCGGAAAAATACCGCCGCGACGACGAGCGTGTCATGCGCGAACGACTGGTGGTGGAAGACATCGAAGCACATCACACGCCAGATGGCCTACGGTTGCATGTGCAAGTGATGAAGGCTCCCGCGACCGACGCGAAGGGGAAGGTGATCGGGACACAGACGATGTTTTGGGATGTCACCGCGCGCATCGAAGCGGAGGAGGCATTGCAGCACAGTACTTCTCGTTTCAAGAAGCTGTTCGACGCGAACATCATCGGCATCATTCTGGCGGACTTGTCGGGACGCGTGCTGGAAGCGAACGATGCCTATTTGACGTTGACCGGATACTCGCGCGAAGACCTGACCAATGGCCGGCTGCGCTGGGACAAGATCACGCCTCCGGAATTTCGCGAGTTCGACCTGCAAGCGATCGAGTCGCTGAATCGGACGGGTGTCTGTCCACCTTGGGAAAAGGAGTACATTCGCAAGGACGGCAGTCGCGTGCCGGTGATGCTCGGAGTCTCGATGCTCGACAATTCGACGAGCGAGTGCATCTGCTTCGTGCTTGATATGACCAAGCAGAAACGAGTCGAGGGGCAGTTACTGAGAGCGAAGGACGAGGCGGACTCAGCGAGCCAGGCCAAGAGCTTGTTCCTGGCGAACCTGAGCCACGACATCCGCACGCCGATGAACGCGATCATTGGACTGACGGAACTGGTGCTCGATTCCGATTTGACGCCGCAGCAGCGCGACAATCTGACGGCGGTGTCGGAATCGGCCGAGGCGTTGCTGTCGCTGATCAATCACATTCTGGACTTCTCGAAGATCGAAGCGGGCAAGCTGGAACTCGATGCGGTGGAGTTCAGTTTGCGGACGATGATCGCTGGCATTTTGAAAACGCTGGCACTGGAAGCTCATCGCAAGCAATTGGAGCTGGTGGGAGACATTCGCGCTGACGTGCCTGATCGTCTGCTCGGCGATGTGGTCAAACTGCGGCAGATTTTGATGAACCTGTTGGGCAACGCGATCAAGTTCACCGATTCCGGTGAGGTCGTACTGCGAGTGACCGTATCGGCGCGCGACGAGTTGTCACTGGAACTTCGATTCGATGTGATCGACACCGGCATCGGTATTCCCGAGGACCATCAGCATGCGATTTTCGAGGCATTCGAGCAAGTTCACACGTCGATCAACCGCAAGTATGGCGGCACTGGATTGGGACTGTCGATCACGTCGAAACTGGCACAACTCATGGGGGGGCGCTTGTGGCTGACGAGCGAGCTCGGACGCGGCAGCACGTTCTTTGTGACCAGCCGAGTGCGTCCTGCCGTTTCGGAGTTGGTCGCGGCTGCCATGAATCCCTCGCCGTTGGATGGATTGCGAGTGTTGGTTGTCGATGACAATGCGACCAGCCGGCAGAACTTGATGGACCTGCTGACCTCGTGGCGAATGCGGCCGATCGCCGTGGCTGGAGCGAAGGAAGCGCTGACGACTTTGAAACGCACAAAGGACGAGGACAGCGCCTTCGCGTTTTCGCTGATTGACTCCCAAATGCCCGGTGGCGACGGTTTCGATTTGGCGACAGCAATTCGCGCGGAGTTTGCAAATCGAGCCGGATACCTGCTGTTGCTGCTCAGTTCGCCCGATCGCGCGGCGGAACAGGCGCGGTGCGATCATGCAGAGATCGCAGCCACGGTTGCGAAACCGGTGAATGAATCGGAGTTGTTCGACACGCTGATTTCACTTCGACTGGGATCTGGCGACGAATCAGCACCCGCGCTGCCCGCGCGAGCCGCCACGAAGGCCCGTACCATGCTGCGCGTGTTGCTGGTCGAAGACAGCCGGTTCAATCAAAAACTTGCCGTGGCGCTGCTGGAAAAACGCGGGCATCAGGTCACTCTCGCTCACAACGGGCGAGAGGCCGTCGATATGTTCTTTCGCCAGCCGTTTGATCGCGTCTTGATGGATGTGCAAATGCCGGAGATGGATGGCCTGGAGGCGACGCACGTCATCCGTCAGCGTGAGAAGCGATCCGGCTGGCATGTGCCGATTATCGCGATGACGGCTCAAGCGATGAGTGGCGATCGCGAGCGTTGCCTAGCGGCTGGCATGGACGAATACTTGACGAAACCGATTCGCGCCGACCATTTGTACGAGATTCTGGAATCGGATTTTCCCAAGGCGGTGTTTCCCCAGGAATCAACGTTCAAAGCCGACCAGAACACTCGTCGCGGGACAACGCGAATGCCGCTCGATGTTGAAGGATTTCCGTCACATCAAGCCAACGGAAGCATCGTCAACTGGACACATGCCATGACAATCGTTGGTGGCGACAGGGTCTTGTTGCGTGAAGTTGCAGTCGCCTGTCTCGAAGATTTTCCGCACTGGATGAAAGAGTTCGAGCGGGCGTTGGCCGAGCGGCAGGCTCCACTGTTTCGCCGTGCCGCACATTCCTTGCGAGGTGCGTGTCGAACATTCGGCTTGGACCGGCTCACAACGCCGACTCAGGAATTGGAAACGCTCGCGCTGGCTGGTAATCTGGTTGCCGCTGAACAACTGTTGAAATCGCTGCGACCTGAGTTGCAGGCGTGTCAAACTGAACTCCAAGAGTTCTTGGAAAAGCCGTGAGACCGACATGACCACGATTTTGGTCGTCGATGATTCCGCGATGGACCGTCGCGTCGCTGGCGGGCTTCTGGAAAAGGAAGCGGACTGCCAAGTGTTCTACGCTGAGGACGGCTACGCGGCGCTGAAGGGGGTGGATGACAATTTGCCAGACGCTGTCGTCACGGACATGGTCATGCCGAATCTTGACGGCCTGCAACTGGTCGAAGCGATGAAACGCGACTTTCCACTGATCCCGGTCATCATCATGACCGCCGTCGGAAGCGAAGAGACGGCCGTGCAAGCTTTGAAGCGTGGCGCAGCCAGTTATGTGACAAAGCGACGTCTGGCTGAAGACCTCCTCGAAACCGTGCGGATGGTGCTGCAAGCGGCTGACGACGAGCGGAATGTTTCACGATTGCTGGTTCACCGGACTCAGCAGGCCGAGTTCAAATTTGTGCTCGATAACGAATTGCCGTTGTTGGCCGCCTCTGTCACCCACATGCAGCAGACCATGAGCGCGATGGGCTTGTTCGACGAATCTGAGCGACTGCGAATCGGCGTTGCTCTGGAAGAAGTGTTGCTCAACTCAATGTTTCACGGCAATCTCGAGCTGTCTTCCTCTCTGCGAGAAGAGGATAAGCCGTCGTACTACGAATTGGCTCGCGTTCGGGCAAAGGAGTTGCCGTATTGCGAGCGGCGGATCTTCGTGGACGCCTCGTTCTCACCAGCGGGTGCCGAATTCAAGATCCGTGATCAAGGACCAGGCTTCAATCCGAAAGGATTGCCCGATCCGACTGAGCCGGCAAATCTGCATCGTGCGACGGGACGTGGCTTGCTGCTGATGCACACCTTCATGGACGCCGTGGCCTTCAACGAATCCGGCAACGAAGTGCGGCTGACGAAAACCGTCCGCCGTGTTAATGTCGAGCCGCTCGTGTAGCCCGACTCTCGGAGTCGGGATTTCTGCGGAGCCGCTCCCGACTCGGAGAGTCGGGCTACGTTTTGAAACGGCCTTCATGAAATTCGCACTGATTATTCCGGACGGCGTTGCCGATGAACCGCAGCCGTCGCTGGGCGGCAAGACGCCGCTGCAAGCCGCTCGAATTCCGAACATGGACGAGATCGCGCGGCGCGGCATCGTCGGTCGAGCCAACCACGTTCCGGATTCGATGCCTTCTGGTAGCGACGTCGGGACGATGAGCCTCTTCGGCTACGATCCGCTTGTGTATCACACCGGCCGAGCACCGCTGGAAGCCGCCGCGCAAGGCATCTCACTCGGCCCCGACGACTGGGCGATCCGCTGCAATTTCGTGACGGTCGCCGACAACCGGATGAAAAGCTTCACCGCCGGTCAGATTCCCAACGATGTCGGCCAGCAACTGATCGAGGCGTTGCAACACTCCGCCTGCGGCGATGCGCATTGGAAATACTTCGCCGGCGTCAGCTACCGCAACCTGCTGATTTATCGCGGGCGTGGCGAGCCATCACCTTTTGCTGCCGACACAATCACGACTCCGCCGCACGACATCATCGACCAAATCATCGACCCGTACTTGCCGAGCGGTACTGGTTCGGCATTGCTCCGCGACTTGATGACGCACAGCCGCGAGGTGCTGGCGAGCGTCGAATCCAATCGAACGCGTGGTGACAATGCCGCGACGCAAACCTGGCTATGGGGACAGGGCAAGGCCCCCGCCCTCAAGCCGTTCGCCGAACGTTTCGGGGTGCGCGGAGCGGTCATCACGGCGGTCGATCTGCTGCGCGGCATTGGCCGATTGCTCGGCTGGCAAGTCATCGAAGTGCCGGGTGCGACCGGTTATCTCGACACCGACTACGCCGCCAAGGGCCGCTACGCCGTCGAAGCTCTCAAGCGGCCCGACATCGACTTCATCGTCGTCCACATCGAGGCGACGGACGAGGCGTCCCACGAAGGTCACGCGGACGAAAAGGTCAAAGCGTTGGAGCGTATCGATGCCGATATCGTTGCTCCGGTTCACGACTACCTGCACTCGCAAGGGGACTATCGAATTCTGATCAGCCCGGACCATCCGACATTTCTCCGCACGAAAACTCACAGCCACGGCTTCGTGCCGGTTGCGATGTGTGGCTCGGACATCGCCTCGGCCGGGATGTCGACCTACGACGAGGACGTCGCATCTGCGTCGAGCTTGTGTTTCGACAAAGGCTGCGACCTAATGCCCGCGTTCATGCAACGCCGCTAACCCAGCACGACGCGCGAGCGAGTGGTTCATTCTCGCGGCGACCACTCGCTCGCGCGTCGTGCTGAAAGTCTTCACCAAAATCAAAGAACGACCAATCATGAAAGCCATTCAGCTCGAAAAGCCTGGACACTTTCGTCACATCGAGATTCCCGAACCGAACCGGCCCGGTCCCGGCGAGGCACTCATCCGTGTGCATCGTGTCGGCATCTGCGGCACGGACATCAGCGGGTATCTCGGCAAGATGCCGTTCTACAGCTACCCGCGCATTCCGGGACATGAGCTGGGGATCGAAGTGGTCGAGGTTGGTTCCGGCGTGACGAACGTGAAGGCCGGCGATCGCTGCTCGGTCGAGCCGTACATGAATTGCGGCGAGTGCTACGCGTGCCGGCGAGGCAACAGCAATTGCTGCGAGAAGCTGCAAGTGCTCGGAGTGCATGTCGATGGCGGTCTGCGTCCGCAGTTTGTGCTGCCGGCTCGCAAGCTGCATCCGTCGAGCAAGCTGACGCTCGAACAACTCGCGCTCGTTGAGACGCTCGGCATCGGCTGCCACGCGGTCGATCGAGCGAACCCGCAACCGGGCGAGCATGTGCTCGTCATCGGGGCCGGACCGATTGGGCTGTCGGTCATCGAATTCGCCAAGCTGACTGGCGCAACGATCACGGTGCTCGACATGAATCAAGGCCGGCTCGACTTCTGCCAGAAGACGATGGGAGTCACGCACACGATCCGCTTCACCGGTGACGGCAGTGAGATGAAAGCTCTGCAAGAGATCACGAACGGCGCGCTGGCCGCTCACGTTTTCGATGCGACCGGCAACCCGAAGTCGATGTGCAACGCCTTCAACTACGTCGGCCACACGGGCAAGATCGTCTTCGTGGGGATCGTCACCGACGAAATCAGCTTCCCCGATCCTCTGTTCCACCGCCGCGAGATGACGATCTTCGCCTCGCGCAACTCGCTGCCGAAAGACTTCGGCCGGATCATCAACCTGATCGAAACCGGCCGCATCGACACGCGCCCGTGGATCACGCACCGCACGCCGTTCGAGGGACTGATTGAAGTCTTCCCGTCGTACACGAAGCTCGAAACCGGAGTCATCAAAGCGATCGTCGAGGTCGCATGACGGGCGAGTAGACCGAACGCCCGCGTCCGGTCGGTTTGTTCGGGCGTGTGCATCCGAACTACGGCGTTCGCCTCAATGCCCGCCACCTTGATCGGCTCCGTGCATCCAGCGGACGAGCAGCGGCGAAAGAGCCAGCAAGATCACGCTCGAAACGATCCCCGCGATGGCGATTTGACCGAAGACGTCACCGTAGACATGGACCGTTTCAATCGGCGGCGGGATCACGTTTTCCTTCCCCGCGCCGTGTTCACCGACCCCTGTGAGGGCGGCGATCATTCCCGCAAGAAAGTTCGAGAACGCCGTCGCCAGGAACCAAGCTCCCATGACGGTACTCACCATGCGTGGCGGTGACAGCTTCGTCACCATCGAAAGTCCGACCGGAGAAAGACACAACTCGCCCGTGGTGTGGAGGAAATACGCCAGCAACAACCAGCTTGTCGCGACCATTCCAAATTGGTCGGAGTTCTTCGCACCGTACCAAACCACTCCGAAGCCAAGTCCCAATTGCAGAAGTCCGAGCGAGAATTTGATCGACGAATTTGGTTCCAACCGCAGCTTGCCCAAGATGCTCCACAACACGCTGAAGACGAGCCCAAAAGTGACAATCAAAACCGCGTTGACGGCCTGAAAAATACTGGCCTTCAATTGCGTCCCTTGGGCCGCCATGCCCACCATTCCCTCGGTCACGGTCACGCCTTCGAGCGTTGGCACAATTCGCTTCGCCGCCCAAACTCGCTTGAGTTGCCATAGGAAACTTGGTTGGTCCTCGTGCCTCGATGCCGATTCGTCAGATGAGGCGGCTGCCTTGTTCAGGCCGGAATCGTCAGATTCACCAGGCGGGTCTGTCGTTGTGCTCGCGGGCTTACGTTTCGCGAGCAGTTCATCGACTGTCTTCAAAGCCTCCGCATTGACGAGTTTTTGAATCTCCTCATCGGGCAGTTCTTTCGGCAAGTTGCGGACGAACTGATTCGCCGTCGTTTGAGCCGCGTCAACGAGTTTCACATCCCATTGCCGGCCCTCGATCTCGCGTCCCAGGAAGGCCGAAGTGATGTTGAGCTTCTCTCGCCTTTGGCCGACTTCAGCGGCTGTGATCACTTCCCCACCCACGATCCGATTCACATTGCGATCCGTGAAGTTGCTCAGCGAACTTCCCGCTTGCTCGAAGAACGCCCAGAAAAGCATCGAGAAGAACATCAAGATCAGCACGACTTGCATTCGCTCTCGTTCAATTTTCGGGGCTTGATAGGCATCGGCTGCGAGCTTGAGCATTGCCAGGCCGCCAAACACCATCAGCAACAAACCGGCCACAGCGTTGTTCTGCACCAAAATCGCCACGGAAGGAACCACCGTCGCCGTTCCGAGGTACACCGCGTTGCGAGCATTCAACCAAGGCAGCAAGATCGCGAAGAGTCCGACCAGCATCGAGATCACGGCGTACTCCGACCCTCGCTCAACGACATGATTGACGAATAGCGCTGTGCCAATGATGGCCAGGTAGTACGGCACCGGTTCGCTCCGAATCGCCTCGACCGCCGGGTGCTCCATGCGGCGAGCATCCTTTGCCGCGCCAAGCCCCTGCGGAAGTCCGCCCCCAGCCAACGCCGCGATGGCGACAACACCGGCGGTGATCAGAGCAATTCCGATCGGCGTGTTGACTTGCAGTTCAATTGGGCTACCCCAGGCAAAGAGCACCATCCCCGCGCAGGTCACAACGGCGGTTACTCCAATCGTCAGCCGAGCGATGGGCCGACTCGCCACAAACGTGAAAAGCCCAGTCAACATTCCGAGCGTTGCCAATCCAAACCCGTAGTGCCAGCCAAACGTCTCACCGACGGCTCCGCACAGCAGCGGCGACATGGCCGCTCCGAGATTGATGCCCATGTAAAAAATCGTGAAGCCGCGATCACGCTTCGGATTCCCGGCGGGATACATGCTGCCGACCATCGTCGAGATGTTCGGTTTGAAGAAGCCATTGCCGCAGATCAGCAACGCCAAGGCCGTGAAGAAAGCGGTCGTGTTCTCAAAGGTCATCAGCAGGTGGCCGGCGGCCATCAGCATTCCGCCAAGGATGACCGCTCGTCCCTGGCCGAGCAGCTTGTCGGCGAGCATCCCGCCGATGAACGGAGTCGCATAGACCAGTGCCGTGTAGGCTCCGTAGACGCCGTATGCCTGCTTGTCTCCGAAGCCGAGAAAGCCCTTGGTCATGTAGAAAATCAGGAGCGCTCGCATCCCGTAGTACGAGAACCGCTCCCACATCTCGACGAAGAACAGGACGAACAACCCGCGCGGGTGTCCCAGAAAGGTCGCCGCCGGGTCGAGGGCGGTCGAGGCGGACGGACTCCGTTCGTCGGACATGGTTCCCTTTCAAGGCGAGGGGGGGCGAAACGGGATGAGCCGGACTGTCGTGACCCGGACAACGCGGGCGAGAGCATGATGCTCGGCCGAGTCGAATTCAAGCGGACTGGCAGGCCGCGAATCGCGTTGCCTTCCGACTGCAACGACGTCCTCAGAACGCAACATCCGTCTGATTGCGAGGTGTTGCAAAACAACACAGCCGACGAATTTCCGAAGTTCGCGAGATTCTCTCGATGGCTGTTTCTCGCGGAAATACTTGGATTTGCGCTCGACTTGGAAAAGTTCTTGCGACTGGCCCAAGCATTGCGATTGTCTCAATCTCGCATTTGCGAACTATGTTTCGACGGCCCTTCCGCGACGAACCCCAAGAGATCATTCCCATGGCAAAGCGTAATCGACTCCACTTTCACGAATGGCATGGTGCCAAGGTCATCGACCTGGGCACGATGGAGATTTGGGACGGTGCCGACCTCGCCCTGCTCCGCGAAACCTTGACGCTGCTGATCGATCGGCAACGGCATCACTCCATCGGCGTCAACATGGAGTTTGTGAAGTACATCCCCAGCGGTTTCTTCGGACTGCTGTTCGACTGGCGTGAAAAAGGCATTCGCGTGCAGCTTTTCAATCCGCAGCCGCACGTCCAGCGGATGCTGTGGTTCCAACAGTTCATGCAGCCGGTGGCGAATGGGTGCTTTCTGATGCTCGTTGATCCGAAGCAGCCGTATTTGGCGGGGTCGACCCCCCCGTGGGCGACAACGGCTCCGATTGGAATCGAGGACGACGACGAAGTTGAAGTCAGCCCTTTCTCTCAGGCGAATGACGACGACGAAGCGGAGTTGGCATTCGCGCTTCTGGGAGAGGAAGACGAAGACGATTCGGAATCGTCAATCGACGACTGACCGCTCGAAACTGAGCTTGAGACACCGCAACCCTCGGAGCTGACCACTCCGAGGGTTTTGTTTTTCTTGGAGTGCTGCGGCTCGACGCAGCCCTCCATTCATTGCGGCAATTGATCTTCGATCCACTGAAAGACGTCGTCGTGAGGATCGAGACACAGAACTCCGCTGGTACGAGATGAGTCCTCAGACATTCGGAGCGTCCTTGCCGCACAGAATGGGGGGCGGTGTCGAGCCACCGCACGCCAGGACGCGACCGCTCTTTGTTGCCACTCCCGTTTGGCCCGATACCATGTCGCCTCGTTCCGCCCGTCGGAGGCGGAGGTTTGGCTGACCGGTCGTGCGATGCATCTCTTTCGCGAACGTGGCAGTCTTTGATCGCCCACATTCGCGCTCGATCGGTCGGTTCCGTGACTCACATCACTGAGGGAGCCGAGAATGTCGAAGCACAAGGTCGATGAGATCAGGAACGTCGCTTTCGTTGGGCACGGGCATTCGGGAAAGACCACGCTGGCCGATTTGCTGTTGTTCAAAGCCGGAGTCGGCACGCGTGCCGGTTCGGTCGATGACGGCACCAGCCTGCTCGACACCGATGACGACGAGAAGGAAAAGAAACAGTCGCTCTTCTCGCACGTTTGCCGCTACGAACACGCCGACCATCGTGTCAATCTGATCGACTGCCCCGGCTATCCCGACTTCATCGGCCAAGTCTGCGGCGCATTGCGAGCCGTCGAGACCGCCGTCGTCGTGCTGAATGCGAACGCGGGACTCGAAGTGAATGCTCGCCGCTGTTTCCAACTGGCGACCGACGAACATCTCGCGCGAATGATCGTGGTCAACCGCGTGGATGGCGACAACGTCGATATCCCCAAGTTGGTCGCTTCGATTCGCGATCACTGGGGCAGCTCCTGTGTGCCGATCAACGTTCCGAACGGAACCGGCAGCAAGTTCACTGCGGTTCACAGCGCGCTGCAAATCAAAGGAGAAGTCCCAGCCGGCTTGCCTCTCAATCCGCAGGACTACCATCAGGCTCTCATGGACGCGATCGTCGAGGCGGACGAGTCACTGATGGAACGGTTCCTCGGTGGTGAAGAGGTCTCCGAGGAGGAGATCATTCATCTGATCGGAAAGGCCATCGGACACGGCACGCTGATTCCGATCATGTTCACTTCGGCGAAGAGCGGCGCGGGAGTGCAGGAGCTTGGCGACGCGCTGGCCGATTACGCTCCGACGCCGCTGGACGAAGATCACCACGCGACCGGCGAAGGGGGCAAGGACATCATCATCAACCCGTCGCCGGACGAGCCGTTTGTCGCGCAGGTCTTCAAGGTCCGCATCGACCCGTTCGTCGGCAAGATGGCCTACCTCCGCGTTTTTTCCGGTCACGTAGCCAAGGACACGACGGTTCAGGATCATCGCAACAACAAGGCCATCAAACTCAGCAACATCCTGGAGGTGCAAGGCTCGAAGACCGAGCCGGTCGATTACGCCACTTCTGGAGACATCATCGCCATCGCGAAAGTGGAAGACTTGTCGGTCGGCGACACGGTGTCGGCTCAGGGAGTGCATGTGGATTTCCCGCCGATTCATTTCCCGCGCCCGATGGTCGGCCTCGCCGTCACGCCGAAGACCGCTGCCGATCAGCAGAAAATCTCCGTGGCTCTGCACAAGATCGAAGAGGAAGACCAAACCTTCCACGTCTCGCGCGAGGCACAGACGCACGAGCTGGTCATCCAAGGGATGAGCGAATTGCATCTGCAAGCGATCGTGCATCGGCTCCACAAGCGGGACAAAGTGGACGTCAACACCGCCATGCCGCGCATCCCGTACCGCGAAACCTGCAACACAAACGCCGAGGGCATGTACCGCCACAAGAAGCAGTCTGGCGGCTCCGGCCAGTTCGCCGAGGTCCATTTCCGCATCGGCCAACTGCCGCAGGGGATCGTGCCGGAGGAATACTTCATCAAAGAACGCTTCGAGAGTCTTCGCTCATTCCACTACGACCCCGTGTTGAATTACGCGTTCCTCGACTGCGTCAGCGGTGGCAGCGTGCCGAACAACTTCATCCCCGCCGTCGAAAAGGGGGTGAAAGAACGGATGGAGAAGGGAGTGCTCGCTGGCTACCAGGTTCAGGACTGCTGGTGTGCGTTGTTCTTCGGCAAGGATCATCCAGTGGACAGCAACGAAACGGCGTTCAAGACCGCCGGCCGGCAGTGCTTCAAAGAGGTCTTCGCGAAAGCCAAGCCGGCACTGCTCGAACCGATCGTCAAGGCCGAGATTACGGTCCCCGGCGAGAAGCTGGGAGACATTACCAGCGACCTCAATACGCGCCGTGGCCGCATGGAGGGGATGGACACGCTCCCCGGCAACTTCACGGTCGTGAAGGCGTCAGTTCCGTTAGCCGAAATGCAGACTTACGCCCGCAGCTTGTCGAGCATCACCGGTGGCCAAGGCTCGTACACCTTCGAGCCGAGCCACTACGAAGTCGTCCCCGGCAACGAACAGCAGAAGATCGTCGCGTCGGCTAAAGTTCACGAAGAAGAAGAGTAACTGCGGCTCCCGCTTCATTTCGAAATTCCATCCGAGGTTGGCCATGAGTGTGGTCGTTGCCGATGAACTCGATTCGTTTTACCAGTTCTTGAGCGAGAAGCTCAAGACACGCACGAGCCAGTTCTCGCCAGAACAAGTGCTTGATGAATGGCGTTCGCAGCACCCGGACCCCGCCGAGGTGGAGGCGATCCGAGAATCGCTCGTCGCAATGCATGCGGGGGATCGCGGTGTTTCGTTGGAGGACTTTGACCAGGAATTTCGGCGGAAGAATGGACTGGCCGCGAAACCATGAGCTACAGCGTTCGCCTTTACTCCGAAGGAGTTCCGTCACATAGCCCAGCGTTGCTCGCGAAGCGAGCTACCCTGGGTTGGAAACCAAAGCGCCGATGTACCCCGAAGGGGTTCCGTCCTCGGGATTGCTCGAATGACGCAACCCCTTCGGGGTAGAACGGACACGTTGACCATTTCCCAGGGTAGCCCGCGTTCGCGGGCAACCCTGGGCTGTGTGACGCAATCCCTTCGGGATAAAGGCAGATGTCGCTCTCATCAAACTTGGAACAACGAATTGAAAGCTGACGGCTGCTTCCTCAGAAGTGAAACTGCACTCCCGCCACGAAACTTGGCAGCGAGGTGCTGCCAAGCTTGAGGTAGTCGTAGCCGGTGAAGACTTCCAGCCGATTGAGCATCAGTCCGACGGTCGCTCGGCCGTGAAACAGCGACGTGTGGCCGAGCGAGCCCAAGTCGATTGAGCCGGAGATGACCCACGGATCGGCCGGGTAAAAGTCCGCACCGTAGGTGAAGTTGAATCCGGAGTTGCCGCCGAAGCGATCCGACAGCCAGTTGACTCCCAAGCCGGTGTAGAACGCCGCTCGGCGGCTTTGAGCGAACCGATAGACGAGGTTCGCATCGCCGTTCCAGAGCGTGTCGTGTCCCGACACCAACGTTTCACGGCGGAAGTTCCATTCGGTGTCCAAGCCCCATCGCGACGAACTGTCGAGCCGCAGTCGGCCGCCATGTTTTTGCAGGCCATCGAAGTCGCTCCCCGACTCCGCGAGGAATCGTCCCGACCACGGCTTGGCCCATTCCGGCTGCGGGTCTTGATTGACGAAATAACCGTCCCAGTTCTCGGCATACGGGAAGTCGGCCATCGTCAACACGTCGTCTTTGTCTTCCAGGATCGAGCGCGGAATCAGCCACGGCGAGGCCAACACCGTGAAGACCGCTCCGCCGTCGAAGCTGCTGCCGTGATCGTCTTCGCATCCGCAGTCACTGCTGTTGCTGAAGAGGCTCGTCAGTAACGAGCCGAGAAACGAATCCTGGTCGTCGTCTTCGTCCGAGTGACTGTCGTCGCTGCTGGATGACTTAGGCAGCCGGTCTGAAATGTTCTACCGGTTATTGCGGGCGGATTGTCAGGCTCCATTTGGGCAAGGTGTCGGAGCGTTGGATGTGAGGAGCGTATTTTTGGAGGGCGGTCTTGGTGAGTGTCACGCCGCGTTCGT
>SYJG01000523.1 GCA_005798445.1 Planctomyces sp. | reverse complement strand
GCCAATCTCGTTCCGTCGCAACTCCCGACTGATCGAACCGGGATCGCGCCTCAACGCTCGCGCGATCTCCGCCTGTGAGAACTTCTCGCCTCGCAACTCCTCTATCCGAACACGTTCGTCAAACTTAATCTGCGCACACAGCGCTGGGACTCCATTCCCAAAGGGCCTTTCCAAAACACACCCAATGAGAACGTCCCAGCGATCTTTTCCTCTACTTCTGCTTTGTTCAGAACCGTTGCGTTTGAGATGAGCGAGCGCCCGGTGTCGGCGAGCGGCAGGGCGTCAGCCCTCCGAGAGTGGAGCTTCCGCTCAAACGAGGGACTCGGAGGTCTGACGCCCTGCCGCTCGCCTTCCTACCCTTCTCTGCGGGTTCATCTAGGTCGGATGCGCCGTTGTCGTCGCGCGACATCAACGAAGGGCACCACATCACGAATTTTGGAAACCCCGAATTTTGTGGTAACGGCCCTTTGTCGCTGACATGAGTGATGTCAGACTGAAGTCGCTGCGGTTGGCCGCTTGTCATTGCTTGGTGCGTGTGAGACATGGGCAGCAAAATTGGAGGTGGCTAGAATCGCCGCTCTTTTCGTCCCACCAGGAATCCTTCCATGCCGCTGACAATCGAGCGATTCACTCAACGATTGACGTCGTCCGGCGTGATGGCTGAGGACGAGTTGCGCGAGTGGCTCGACAAATATCCTACGGGCAAACGGCCGCGAGACGGTGAGCAACTCGCACGCGAGTTGGTGAAGCGTAAGCGGCTGACGGCGTACCAAGCCCTGGAAATCTACACGGGCAAGGGGGAGTCGCTGGTGTTGGGGAACTATTTAGTCCTCGACAAGATTGGCGAAGGGGGCATGGGGGTCGTGCTGAAGGCCGAGCATCGCCGCATGAGGCGTGTGGTCGCGCTCAAGATCATGTCCGGTGTCGCGCTCAGCACTCGCGGGGCGATGCAACGATTCGAGCGGGAAGTGCAAGCAGTCGCCAAACTCGAACACTCGAACATCGTCACGGCCTACGACGCCGATCAAGCAGGAGACACGAGCTTTCTCGTGATGCAGTTCGTGGAGGGAGAGGACCTCTCCGCCATCATCAAAAAGTCTGGGCCATTGCCCGTGGACCGCGCGGTCGACTGCGTGTTGCAGGCGGCACGCGGATTGGAATTTGCTCACCAGAATGGTGTGATTCACCGCGATATCAAGCCGCACAACTTGCTACTCAGCAAAGATGGTGTCGTGAAGATTCTCGATTTGGGATTGGCTCGCATTGAAGACCCACTGGGGGCGAATCAGGAGTCCACACTGACCTCGACCGGCGCGGTGCTCGGAACAATCGACTACATGTCGCCAGAGCAGGCCGAGGACACGAAGATGGCGGACGCACGCAGCGACGTCTACAGCCTGGGATGTACGTTGTTTTATTTGCTGACCGGTCGAGCTCCGTATTCCGGTGACACCGCCATGAAGCGATTGATCGGGCATCGCGAAGCCCCCATTCCGTCACTGGTCGAAGTCGTGGAAGCGGAGAGTCGAAAACGCCAACGTCCGACCGTCGATTCTGCGGCCAGTCGCCAATTGCTCGCAGCACTGGATTCGGTTTTTCGCAAGATGGTCGCGAAGCGTTCTGCCGATCGGTACTCCTCAATGACTCAGGTCGTTGCCGACTTGCAACTTTGCCTGACCGTACCTGTGGCCAAGGTCACGCCAGTAATGGTCCCGTCCGAGGAAACCAAGCTCAATGATTTTCTGTCGAAGATCAGCGATCCAAACTTCACCGAAGCCTCGTTTGCATCACAGTTCGGCGTGTTGCCCGAGGATGCAGTGACCGTGCAGTTTCGAGGCGAAGTCTCCGACACCGATCCAGCCACGCTGACCAGTGTTTCGGCGACCGTGAAACGCCGCGCAAAAACCAATGCCTGGTGGCACGATCCCAATAAACTGGCAATCGTGATCACAGTCGCCGTGCTACTCGCCTTTCTCGGTTGGTTGGCAAGTTCTCCGAAGGGGACGGTTTCACCTGGTTCTGAAGAGAATCGAAAACCCAAAGGCAAATCCGAGCTTCGCACGTTCAGCTCGAATGAGTGGCTTCATAACGTGGCTTGAACAAGTCGCTAGACTCCCCATCATTTTGTTCGTCTGAGTGATACCATTCGCGCCAGTGTTCTCGAACATCAATCTGTCGCATGGCGCAACGACGGCCGAGAATTCGTCAAGTGCAGTATGCTCGGCTTGTTCACTTTGCCATGATCGACGCGGCTGCCACTGGAACGAAGTGTCTCGCATGGCGAGCCAACAAAACTGCCATCAAAGGAGAGCCATCAGCATGAACTCGATTCGCACAACCGGTTGGTGGAATGCGGCCTTGGGCGTTGCCGTCGGAGCTGCGCTCGTGAGTCTGTCGTCGTGGGCGATTGGCGACTCGAAGAAGGCCCCGGAAACGCCAATCGGCGAGCGGTGGTGGCCGTCGGAATTCGGAGCCGAAGACCAGCGCGGAGCAACGAATCGGATCACGCCGAAAACGGTGGTCCAGGCAGCACAGCTCATCAAGGAGGGACGCGTCTTTCAGCTCGGAAGGCTTTATGAACATGGGATGCCGAACCCCGGCAAGCGGCACTTCAGCCTGACGATTCCTGGTCTGCCGACAGGGTTGCCCACGGGGAAAAATCAGATCGTCTCGAACGACGAATTGGTCAGCGGAGAGATTGGCCAAGTCGGAACGCAGTTCGATGGGCTGGGACACGTTGGCGTGCGCGTCGGTGGCGAAGACATTTTCTACAACGGCAACAAGCTTTCCGAATTTGGAGATCCATACGGTCTGAAGAAACTCGGCGTCGAGAATGTCGGAGTGTTCTTCACTCGAGGAATTCTTCTCGACGTCTGCGGACTTCGCCAAGCCGATCGTTTGCCAAATGGGTATGTCATCACTCCGGACGAGTTGCAGGCATGTCTGGAAAAGCACAAGCTCGAAATCCGAGTTGGCGACGTCGTGTTGATTCGCACGGGCCACGGCAAACTGTGGATGAAGGACAACGTTGTCTATGGGGAAGGGGAGCCAGGTCTCGGTCTCGCCGCCGCGAAGTTTCTGACCGACCGCAAGGTGTCACTGATTGGAGCCGATACCTGGGCCATCGAAGCGGTTCCACACGAAGACAAAGAGACGGCGTTCCCCGTGCATCAGTGGAACCTGACGCGAAACGGCGTGTATCACCTAGAGAACCTCGATCTCGAATCGCTTGCGGCAGAGGGCGCGCATGAGTTCTGCTTCGTCTTCAGTCCATTGCGACTGAAGGGAGCCACTGGATCGCCCGGCAACCCGATCGCCATTCGATAATCGGGCAACGACTGTAGCCACGCTCGCCAAGAGCGTGGGTTTTCCGTGAATCCACCCACGCTTTTGGCGAGCGTGGCTACGGAGCGACCACATGACCGACCGCGTTTCGCAGATCGACTATGGCATGTTCATCATGCCGTTTCACCCGCCGACCAAGCCGCTCGCAAAAGGCTATGACGAAGACTTGGAACTCATCATCCGCGCCGAAGAACTCGGCTTCAAGGAGTTCTGGATCGGCGAGCATCACACGATGAAGTACGAGACGATCGTGATGCCCGAAATCTTCATCGCGCGGGCCCTCGGGGAAACGAGCCGCATCCGGCTTGGACCGGCTCCCGTCTGTTTGAATCAGCATCACCCGGCGCACGTCGCCAGCCGGCTCGCGTTTCTCGATCACTTGGCCAAGGGTCGGCTGAACCTGTGCTTTGGAAACGGCAGTGTGACAGCGGATCAAGAGCTTTTCGGAGTCGATCCGAAAGATGGTGGAGCGATGGCTCTCGAAGCGATCGATGTGATCCTCAAGCTGTGGTCCACCGATCCGCCCTACGAACACAACGGACGCTTCTGGCAATTCCAACTGCGAGACAACGTCGACCCAGAATGCTTGATTGGGTTCATTCATCGACCTCTGCAACAGCCACATCCACCAATCTCCATTCCGGGAATGAGCCGCGATTCATTCAGCATGAAGTTCGCCGGGCAGCGCGGCTATCAACCGTTTGCGCACTGCCTCGTAACGGGAAACGTCGTGGGGGATATGTGGCAGACGTACGCGAACGCGGCACAGGCCGCCGGTCGCGTTCCACAGCGGTCGGACTTCAAAGTCTCCCGATCCATCTTCCTGGCCGACACGACCAAAGAAGCGGTCGCCAGAGCACGCTCGAATTCGCTCGGTCAGAACTACGAGTACATCGGCGGGTTGTTCGACAAGGGACTCGGCCGACGAATCTATAAGCGCGACCTCGACATGCCGAACTCCGAGTGCAACCTCGACTTCCTGATGACCGAGCAGATCATCGCAGGGGACGTGGATGAAGTCCTGCGACGGCTGCTGCAACTGATCGAAGAGACCGGCACGTTCGGCACGCTGGTTTTGATGAGCTACGACTGGGACGACAAAGCAAGCTGGGTCCACAGCATGGAACTGTTCGCCAAGGAGTTGATGCCCGCGCTCAACAAGGCCGTCTGCGGTGCGACTGCGTGATCAATGGGTAGACCGGACGCCTACGTCCGGTCTGCATTTGTTCGGACGTAGGCGTCCGAACTACGCCTGCGATTCGGCCTCGCCAGAGGGAATCAACAACTCATGAGCCATCTGTTTCCCGCAAGTGAGATCGCCACTATCGGGACCAAACTGTTTATCGCCGCCGGAGCCGGCGAAGCGGAATCTCGCATTGCCACTGAGTCGCTAATCACCAGCAGTCTGATGGGGCACGATTCGCACGGGGTCATCCGGATTCCGGAGTACCTTGGATTTGTGGCGAAAGGGTTGATCGTCCCCGACGCACCGCTGACCGTTGAACGAACCGGACCGACAACCGCGCGCGTGGATTGCGGTCGTGGTTTTGGAGCCGTCGGTGCCGAAAGAGCGATTCGGGTCGGGATTGAGATCGCCCGCGAACAGCGGATGACGTGTGTCATCACGCGACGCTGCAATCATGTCGGACGGCTGGGAGCCTGGGTTCAAATCGCGGCCGATCAGGGAATGATCGCGTTGGCAACCTGCAATTCTCCGATCTATGGGCACGACGTTCTGCCGTTCGGCGGTCGCGACGGGCGACTGGGAACCAACCCGATCGCGTACGGCGTGCCAACGGGCGGCGATCCGCTCGTTGCCGACTTTTCGACGTCCGTCGCACCGGAGGGCAAGATTCGGTTCGCTCGCAACGAAGGTCGAGCGGTCCCCGATGGCTGGATTCGCGATGCGCACGGTCAACCGACGAACGATCCGAATGCGTTCTACGGTCCGCCACGCGGAGGCATCTTGCCGCTGGGTGGCAGCGCGGGGCACAAGGGCTTCGCGCTGAGTCTGCTCGTCGAGATTCTCGGAAGCGCGCTGGCAGGAGTTGGCTCGCAAGACAATGAGGTCTTCGGGAACGGCGTCTGTTTCATCGTGATCGATCCGTCGGCATTCTGTCCGCTCGCTGATTTTCGGCGGCTGATGGACGAAACGGTCGCGTACATGAAGTCATCCCGGCCCGCGCCGGGGGTCGAAGAGGTTCTGGTTCCTGGTGAACTCGAATTCCGCACGCTGCGAAGGCGAGAGCGGGACGGCATCCCCATCGACGATACGACTCTTGCAGCCATGAGAGATCACGCGAAGCGGCTACGAGTGGAATTCAACGTCGGTGGCCCCTGAGAATTTGGCGAGCCGGGTGGCGTTAGCCCCCGGACGTTGCATGAAGTGTTTCTAGTCCGGGGGCTGACGCCGCCCGGCTCGCCAGTTGAGTTTGCAGGCGAAACTCACGGAAGAAAGAAACCATGACCAACGCTCACCGGTTGCGACTCGGCATGTTCGTGATGCCGATCCATGATCCCGCGAAACCGCTGGCTCAGTGTCTCGACGAAGACCTCGAGCTGGCGGTGAAGTGCGAGGAACTCGGCTTCGACGACTTCTGGGTGGGCGAGCACCATTCTTCCAGCGTCGAGAACATCGTCATGCCGGAGATCTTTCTAGCGAAGGTGCTCGGCCTGACGAAGCGGATTCGAGTCGGTCCGGCTCCGGTTTGCTTGCAGTATCATCATCCGGTGCATGTTGCTGGCCGGCTGGCGTTTCTCGATCACCTGTCGCACGGACGGCTCAATGTCTGCTTCGGGCCGGGAGCCATTCCGACCGACATGGAAATCTTTGGAGCACACCCCAAGGACACGGCCGCTCGTGTTTCCGAAGCGATCGACATGATCCTGAAGTTGTGGCAAGGGGACGTCCCGATCGACATCGCCGGTCAATTCTGGAACGTTCGGATGAAAGACCATCTGTATCCGCAATTTGGAGTCGGGCATCTCCACCAACCGTTCCAGCAGCCTCACCCTCCGATCTATGTTCCGAGCATCAGTCGCTCCTCGGTCGGTTTGCAAAAGGCGGCCGAACGGGGCTTTCGCTTCATCAGTCATCACATGCTCCACGCGGACACGCTGACCGAGCAGTGGCAAACGTACGCGCAGGCTGCCTCGGCCGCAGGTCGAGCTGCCGATCCCTCCGACTGGGCCGTGTCCCGAAACGTGTTTGTCGCCGATTCGATGGACGAGGCGCGGCGGATCGCCCGAACGAATTCACTCGGCTCGTGCCTCCAGTACATCCTCGATCTGACGCGAGCGACAGCACCCAATGGCGTCTCGATGTGGAAGCGAGACGCTTCGCAAAGAGACTCGGATTGCAACTTGGACTACTTCCTCAATGAGGTGGTCATCGTCGGCGATCCCGAAAACGTGGCCTCTCAGTTGGTGCAACTCCGCGAGCGGATCGGCCCAGTCGGCTCGCTGGTGCTGGTGGCCCACGATTGGGACGATCGTCAGCGCTGGCTGCGCAGCTTGGAGTTGTTCGCCACAGAGGTCTTGCCACGCTTCAATGCCGCTAACGCAACCGCTAATACCTCGCACGGCCATCCGTGAGACATTTTGGCGAGCGGGGCAGCGTCAGCTCCCCGGTGCATTCGCCGCAGAACCGGGGGGCTGACGCCGCCCTGCTCACCTGTCTCATTCTTGGCCGCGTGAGGTATAACCGACTTTGAAAGGACATCATGATCAGCACGAACATCAACAAGATGCGAGAGAAACTGCGAGCCGGTGAGATCGTGCTCGGCGCGGGGATTACGACGACCGACCCCTCCGTCACTGAAGCACTGGCGGCCAGCGTCGACTTCGTCTGGATCGACTTGGAGCACAACGCGATGACGACCGAATCGATGCTCGGTCACTTGATCGCCGCTCGCGCCGGTGGTGTCGCCGCGATCGTGCGCATTCCGAACAACGACGTTGCCTGGATCAAACGCGTGCTGGATTCCGGGGCCGAGGGGATCATCCTCCCGCGATCGTATTCCGCGAAAGAAGCGGCGGACTTTGTCTCTGCCTGCCGTTATCCCCCAATAGGCACACGCGGCTTTGGGCCGAGGCGCCCGATGCAATATGGCCGAATGGAACAGCAGGCGTATCTGGCCCAAGCCAATCGCGACATCTTCGTGACTGTCCAAGTCGAAACCATCGAATTGCTGGCTGAGATTGACGAGGTGCTCAAGATCGAAGGGCTCGATTCGCTGGTGATGGGGCCGCAAGACTTGTCGGGATCGATGGGACGCCTCGGTCAGACCACGCATCCGGACGTGTTGGACGCGATCCGAACCATCGCCAAGAAGGCGAAGGCCGTCGGCAAATTCCTGGGCTCAGGGTTGGGAGCGAATCCACAATTTGCGAAGACGCTGATCGACTGCGGCGTCCAATGGATGCAGGCGGGCAATGACTTCGAATACATGATCAAAGGTTGCGACCGCACTTTCCGCGAAATCCGCAGCAGCGGTTCGTAGGGAAACTGTTCGCAAAAACTTCTCGATGCCTCACCAGCACGACGCGCCAGTGAGTGTTTTTTTCTCGGACAACCACTCGCTTGCGCGTCGTGCGAAATTCCTGTGACTCTCGGAATCTCTGCGTCCTTTGGGGCCGGCGATTGATCACCGCAGGAACTGCCGGTTCGCGGGTTGATCAAACTCTGGCTGGATCTCGAACGGAATTGACCTGATTTCTCGTTCCAGCCTACAACCCCGCCCCTTCCGATTCTCACTTCCGCGCCATTCTGGCTGGACCCAATCCCATTTCCTTTCGGTCTGTTCGCACGATGCGGTTTTCGTCCTTCATCCGTCTGTGGGCATTGGCACTGTTGTGCTGCGGCGTGCTCGCCTGTGAGAGCATCCCGTTCGGGCGTTCGTCGACGCAACAAGCCACCGCGTTCAAACTGCCGTCGCTGACAGTACCTCGTGATTCGGTGGAAGTGGACATTGTCTTTGTGGATCGGCCGGTCAGCGATCCGCTGCTGGGAAAGTCGCTGTGGCGAGAAGTCGATCAGGTCGGAACTCTGAACGCAGATCAACGCGCCGCGCTTCGCGAAGCGGGCATCTTGGTCGGACACGTCGGGTCCTCTCCACCCGATGCCTTGCAGGCGTTGCTCAATCTGACGGATGAAAATCAAGAGCGTCGGCGGCGCGAAGCCAACGGCATCCCAACAACGGCCTCGCGACGTGTCGCAATACCGGCCGGTGCCGACACGGAAGTCTGGTCGAATGAAGCGGTGGCTCAGCGAAATGTGACTTTGTCAGAAGGCAAGACATTGGACTTGGCCAACCTGCGCGGCCTCTTGCGGTTGCGGGCCGAACGGAGCCAAGAAGGTTGGGCACGGCTCGACTTCACTCCGGAGTTGCATCATGGTCAGACGGGGACTCGTCCCTTCGCCACGGCAACCGGTTGGATGTATCGCACAACTCAAGAGGTCATTCCCTGCTTCGCTCAGCAATTCTCCGCCAGCTTGAACATCGGTGAGATGCTGATTCTGACTTGCGACCGTGAGCGTCCAGGAACTCTGGGCCAAAGCCTATTCCAGTTCGAGGACAGCACCGGTCTCCGACAGCGCCTGGTCGTCGTGCGTTTGGCCGAACTGCGTGAGATCGCTCCCAAGCGGATGCGCACGGAATAGCTCGATCAGGTTCACCTTGGCCGAGATTCCGGTTGTCTGTCGGCTTCGACAATCTGACGGAAAGGGTACGACGAATTGAGGGAGACGACGAATGTTTCGGGCAAACACATTCGTCGTCTCCCTCAATTCGTCGTACCCTTTTTTTCCGGTTCCCCAGCGGAATCTGTGAGTGAACAGCGTGTGAACGAAGGAGAGAAGCATCCTGGAGTGATCTCTGATAGGAATGATGTTGTTGACGACAATCATTTCGACCGGGGAGTTCCAGGATGCGACTGCAGACAT
>SYJG01000522.1 GCA_005798445.1 Planctomyces sp. | reverse complement strand
TCGCCCCAAACCCCTACCCATGTCTGACCGCCAACTTCAATTTCGTGTGGGACTCTTTGTGATGGTCGCCTTTGGGCTGATCGCACTGATGGTGTTCCAATTCGGTGAGCTGACATCGCTGTGGCAGAAGTCGTATCAACTGGCTGTGCACTTCGAGTCAGCATCCGGAGTTCACGCCGGCTCGCCCGTCAAGATGAGCGGCCTGACGATTGGCGAAGTCCGCGAAGTCGCGCTGGACGAATCTCGCGGGGGCGTCGGCGTGATCCTCGACATTCAAGAGCGCTATCTGCTGCGAGCCGACGCAAAAGCGATCCTCGCGACGTCGCTGCTGGGTGACTCCGTCATCGAATTCACTCCAGGCACAAAGTCACAACGTCTGGAGCCGGGTACTCTGCTCGAAGGCCAAATGCCGCTTGACCCGCTGTCGATTGTCACGCGGCTGGACTCCAAGTTCTCCGTCTCGATGGCCTCATTCGAGCAAACCAGCGCCGAGTGGCGGAAGGTCGCCGAGAACATCAACGGACTCGTGGACACGAATCGTGGCAACCTCAACGAGGTCGTTGAGCGTGCAGCGACCGCACTGCACGAGTTCACGATCACGATGCAGGAAGCCAAACAGACGCTGCAAGCGACGAACAAAGTCTTCGCCGACCCGCAGACACAAGAGAGCTTGCGGCAGACGCTCGCGGCGTTGCCGAAGTTGGCCAACGAAACACAGCAGACCATCGTGTTGGCGCGGCGTACGCTCGAATCGGCGCAAAAGAATTTCGATAACCTGCAGAACGTCACCGATCCACTGGCCAAGTCCGCTGGGCCACTCATGGCCAAACTCAATCGCTCGCTGACGAATCTTGATTCGCTCTCCACCGAGTTGGCGGCGTTGTCGAAACTGGCCGCCAGTGAAGACGGCTCGTTGCGAAAGATCGCCACCGATCCGGAGCTGTATCGCAATCTCAACCACTCCGCAGAATCGTTGTCGATTTTGCTCAACAACTTGGAGCCGGTCGTCCGTGACGTGCACATCTTCACGGACAAAGTCGCGCGACACCCCGAATTACTGGGTGTCAGCGGTGCGATCCGAGGCAGCAGCGGCATCAAAGAGCCGAACGACTCCGAACCGCGACGACTGTCAGCCGACGAAACGAAGACCGCCACTCCGGAGACGAAACGTGCTCCTGAGAAAAACAACATCGCAACACCGAAAATGAGGAGGTGACACATGCGATTTCCAATTTCCAATCTCCAATCTCCAATCTCAATGAAATTCCGTCGATGGACGATGCTCTCGATGCTGTTGCTCGCGCTGCTTCCCGGCTGCGTGCATCGGAGACTGACGGTCAACTCGAATCCGCCCGGAGCACGAGTGCTGCTGGACGGCGAGGAAGTGGGCGAGACGCCGACCTCCGTGGATTTCACGCATTACGGCACTCGAGAAATCGTGCTGCAAAAGGATGGCTACGACACTTTGAAGACCATGCAAACCGTCCCGCCCCCCTGGTATCAAATCCCACCGCTCGACTTCTTCGCCGACAATTTGCTGCCGTACCAACTCACGAATCGGCACGAGTTCAGTTACCAACTGCAACCCAGCCCGACGGTCCCCTCAACGCAGGGCTTGAGCGATCGAGCCAACAGCATGCGTTCGGATGCCAACGCCGGGCCATAACGTGGGGCACGTTTTCAACGTGCCCGTCCGTCGCCTGGGCCGGAGCACGTTGAAAACGTGCTCCACTTGTGGCTTGCTTTACTTGACTTTGGGCACCGATAAGATGACTCCCGCTTCTCGAAGAGTCCTTTCGGCGATAACCAGCAATCGCGGGGCCTCAAACATCAGAGGAATTCCCCATGCGTTGGGAGCAGAAAGTCCAATGTGCGTCGCTCAGCGATGTGGGCTTTCGGCGGCGCAACAACCAAGACTCCCACACCACGATGCTCAGTCCCGATGCTGAGACGTTTCAGGCGCGTGGGCACCTTTTCATCGTTGCGGATGGCATGGGCGGCCACGCGGTCGGTGAACTGGCCAGCCAGATCGCCGTCGAGACAATTCCGCATGTGTATTTCAAGAATCGCACGGACGACATCCCCGCAGCACTCAACGCTGCGATTCTAGCAGCCAACGCCGCAGTCAATGAGAAAGGTTCTCAAAATCTCGACTTCAACCGCATGGGAACAACTGCCGTTGTTCTCGCGCTGGGACCGAAGGGTGCGGTTGCCGGGCACGTCGGAGACAGCCGGCTGTATCGCATTCGCCAAGACCGAATCGATCAACTGACCTTTGATCACAGTCTGGAATGGGAGCTGATCCGGCACGGCCGCATGAAGGCGAACGACCAATTACTGCCGGAGATCAAGCACGTCATCACACGCTCAATTGGACCTGAGCCGGATGTCGAACCGGAAGTCGAAGGCCCGTTCCCGGTCTGGGCGGGCGACACGTTTTTGTTGTGCTCGGACGGTTTGTCGGGTCTAGTCAAAGATGCCGAGATCGGCGCGATCGCCAAACATCTTCCTCCATCCGACGCCTGTCGGCTGCTCGTGAACCTCTCGAACCAACGCGGCGGTCCCGACAACATCACGGTCGTGATTGCTGAAGTCGGTCCGCTCCCGGAGGGAGTCGCACCGCAACCCGATGAAATTCCGATGCAACCCTCCGAATCCGATCCGTTCCGCTGGCTCTGGTTGGGGGCACTCGGCGCGTCGGCACTGACGTTTGGTCTCGGCGTCCTGTACTCGGTGCTACAAGAGGCGGAACGCAGTCGCGGCATTGTTCTGTCCACGCTCTCGCTGATTGCGTTCACGCTCATCATGGTTTTCTGGAGGCGACACGCCCGCTCGCGAACCGCTGACAAACCGACTCCTTCGGTCTCGACCGTTTTGTCGAAAGCCTATCGCACTGCCTCTGCCAAGCTGACCCCAGACTTCCTGGTCGTGCTGGCCAAGAGCGAATCCGACATGAAGCAGACGGCAATCACGGAACAATGGCCGCTCGACACGACCGCTCAGGAAGCCGCCAGCGCCGCGGCGAAAGAAGCCCTCGACAAGAAACAGTGGCTGGCCGCTCTGAAGGAATTCGCGAAGTCGATCGACCTGCTGATGGCTGCCTGGCAACAACACCGCAATCTCGTGGCCGCTCGCGACGCCGAGGCCAAGGAGAAGGCGGCGAAAGAAAAAGAAGCGAAGTCGTAGTTCGGACGCCCACGTCCGAACGCGGGCGTCCGGTCTACCTGGCTTCGCGATGACCGACCACGATCCGATTCATCAACGTGTTGTGGCGAAAGCCAACACCTACCACGCCTCCAAGCCATCCATCGAACCTAAGTGACCCCAGACTCCGTAGCGGCTCGGTCGATGCCAGAACTTGTTTGGGAGCGGTCCGTCGTTTTCATCTTCTTTAAGAACCGGCCTGATCGCGCTGAGATCGCCAGTGTTAATGTTGTTATTGATGAATCGGACCGCGCCATCGCACATCAACACATTCACTCCACCGATGTGCCGACTGCTGGCGGTGAACCAGCCACCCACCGACTTGCCGCTCGGTGGAGCCGATGCCGCGCACGATGGGCCGTTCGGGGGCACCGCCGTCAGAAATACCGAATACATCGGATGGCCGCTGGCCCAACGTTCGCCGCTCAGTTCGGAAAGCACGGCAACGGAGCCGACGTAGCGACGATCGGAAACAAGCTTCAGGCAATCGGCCGGACTGGTCGCCGCAACTCGCGCGACTCGGCCGACGGGGTCGCGAGCATCATCCGGCGTTCCGAGGTCACGTTCCCCCATCGCAATCGTGTTGCTCGTCCCGTCGGTGATTTCGCGCCAGTTCACACAACTTCGCCAGCCAAATGGGCCGCGAGTCTTCATCCGATTCGGAAAGTCTTCAACACCACCATCTCCTTCGTCTCGAAAATCCAATTGGTCGCCAACATTGAAGACGTAGCTGCGATGAAACTGCGTATCAACCCGCGATGGGACATTGGCTGCCGGACACAGCATACCCTCAAATTCCGAATCATATTTGCCTTCCAACATCTTCATCGGATCGCCGCCCTGTCCCGACGACGTAACGATTTCTTCCCACAACGGGCCGGATTCAAACATCGGAATCATCATCGGAAAGCCGGCCAATCGCTCACCATTTTCGTGAGTTCCACCGGCATACGGCGGGAACATGTTGTACGTGTCGTGGTAGTTGTGCAGCGCTAAGCCCCACTGCTTGAGGTTGTTCTTGCACTGAGAGCGTCTCGCGTCTTCACGAGCCTTCATCACTGCCGGCAGCAACAGCGCCAGCAGCAAGCAGAAACAGCCTACGGCCACACCCACGTTGATCCAGGCTTGTTTCATGAGGCTCACGCAATCGCCTTCTTCACGACCACGCCGCGAACACCCGTGATGCGTTCCTCCAGTCCCTTGTAGAAGAACGTCAGGCGTTCGTGGTCGAGGCCCATGAGGTGCAGGATCGTGGCGTGCAGGTCGGAGACGTGGCACAGTTCGTCCACGGCGGCGAAGCCCAACTCATCCGTCGAGCCGATGGCTTGGCCGCCGCGGGTGCCGGCTCCGGCGAGCCACATTGAGAAGCCGTGCCAGTCGTGGTCGCGGCCCGGTTTGTTGACTCCTTCGCTGGTCGGAGTGCGGCCGAACTCGCCGCCCCAGACGAGCAGCGTTTCATCCCACAGGCCGCGCTGCTTGAGGTCGGTCATCAACGCGCCGATCGGTTGATCGGTTTCGCCCGCGTGGATCGTGTGGTTACTGATGCAGTTGTTGTGGCCGTCCCAAGTGTCCTCGATGTGCCCACCGCCGGAGTACAACTGAATGAACCGCACGCCCCGCTCGATCAGCCGCCGAGCGATCAGGCATTTGCGGCCGAAGTCCGCTGTGCGAGCGTCGTCCAGCCCGTACATCTCCTGCGTCTGCCGCGTCTCTTTCGAGAGATCGACGACATCCGCCGCCGTCGTTTGCATCTGATACGCCAACTCGTAGGAGAGGATGCGCGCGACGAGTTCGGATTCGCGTGGCCGCGAGGCGAGGTGCTCGCGGTTCAGCTCGCCGAGCAGGTCGAGCGACTTGCGTTGTGTCCGATCGGAAATTCCCGCCGGCGTCGCGAGGTCCAACAGCGGCGACCCCTGACTGCGAAACAGCGTCCCCTGATAGGCCGCCGGCATGAACCCGCCCGTCCAATTCGACGCACTGCCGATCGGTCCGCCGCGCGGATCGGTCATCACCACGAAGCTCGGCAGGTTCGCGTTCTCGGTCCCCAGACCGTAGCTCAGCCACGCTCCGAGACTCGGCTTGCCGATGAGGACACTGCCAGTATTCATCTGCAAGCACCCCGACGCATGCGCGGCCGTGTCCGCGTGCATGGACCGAATCACGCAAAGGTCATCCGCGTGTTTTGCCGTGTGAGGAAACAAACTGCTGATCGGCAACCCGCTCTCGCCATGTGGTCGAAACGGAAACGGCGACTTCATCAAATACCCGATGGGTCGTCCGTTCGACCCGACCTTCGCCTTCCCGGAGTACGCCGTCCCATGAAATTGATCGAGCACCGGCTTCGGATCAAAAGTGTCCACCTGGCTCGGCCCACCGTTCATAAACAACGAGATGCAATGCTTCGCCCCTCCAAAATGCGGAGCCTTCGGAGCCAGCGGATGCATCCCCACCTCGCTGCCGCTCGCCGCCTCATTCGCGCGAGCGTCCTTCGCAAAGAACCCATCCCGCGATAAGAGGTCAATCAATCCGAGGCCCGCGAAGCCGCCACCGACTTCCCACAAAAACTCCCGCCGAGTCCGCCCGCACGGGGTCACGTTTGGAATGAAGCGATCAAGCATGGGGGTCTCCAAGAAGGCTCACAATTCATTTTGGTCGGTGGAATCCGATGATTGGATCGGGCGGTCGCGCATCTTCTTTGAACCGCTGGAGGCGATCCTCAATGTATCCTCTCGCATTTTCCCGCGTGATGCTCTGATCTCCGAGTCAAAACGGATGGAATCACTCGGAGGGCTGACGCCCTGCCGCTCGCCGAAATCATCTCATTCGAGGCCGCGTGGGGAATATGTCGGAAGTTCCGCGCACTCGGAATCGGTCGCTGTCAAAATGAAGTTTGCAGTTGCAATATAAGCGACCATTTGAAATTTGGCGTGTGTGAAGACGGTACTTTGAATTGGCCACCAAGAGTGGGACAGTGGGATCAGAGAGAGTTTGGCCGATTCTGGAATGAGAGATTCCAGGAGGAGAGCAGATGGCCAAGCCTCGGAAGGTTCATGATTCGGGATTCAAGGCGGGCGTCTCGCTGGATGCGCTGAAGGAGCGCGAAACGGTCGGTCAGTTAGCGAAGCGGCACGGATTCCATCGGCCAGCAGGACTTGCTGCTCTCACAGAGTTTTTGAATGATGGCCTGACTTCCGAAATTCTCGAAGGCGGCGCTCATGACTACTGTGTTCCGGCGAGGTCGGCACTGGGATCGAAGATCTGGCATTGTCCGATGGCTTTTCGTTTTGGCTGGCATTGGACTACACGGGGTCGCGGTGCCGGTTGTGGCTCAGTCTCCCGAAAGTGCTGTTGCCAAAGGGCGACGCTGGGCGGTGATTTTGGTGGGCTTGCCAGGAGACGAGGCTCATGCGGAGTTGTTTCGCGGGACAGCGGATACTTGGCAAACCTGGTTGACCGATACGCTCGACGTGCCGACCGAGCAAGTGTTGCGATGGCCTGATCAACCGACTCAGCAGTTGACCGCCGATGCGATTCGTTCGGGGTTCGCCGAATTGAGCAGGAAGCTGAAGCCCGATGACTGCTTGTGGGTCTTCACGCTGGGGCATGGGAACTACGACGGAAAGCAGTCGTGGTTTCATGTGGCGGGCAAAGATCCTTCGGCCGAAGATTTCGGCCGGTGGCTCAGCGACGTGCGATGCCGCGAACAGGTGATCTGGGCAACTCAGCAGAATTCGGGCTGGTTCGTGAAGCCGCTGTCTCGGCCGGGGCGGATCGTGATCGCGGCGACGGCGGCGGATGATGAATCGAACGAGACCGAGTTCCCGCACGCGCTCGCAACGATGATGCAATCGCCGATCGCGAAATTGGATCTCGATCACGACGACAAAGTCTCGGTCGCCGAATTATTCACGGCGGCGAGTCGTGAAACGCTGCATCGCTTTCAACAAGACAAGCGACTGCCGACCGAACATCCGCAGCTCGACGACAACGGGGACGGCGTGGGGACTGAGGAATTGTTTCCCAAACCGAGTGACGATCCTGCGGCGAAGCCGAATCCAAACGCCAAGATCGATGGGGCTCTCGCAAAGAAAACGTTTCTGCCCTGGACATCCAAGAAGGAATAGCCATTCATGACGACTGCTCCAAAATCCTCCGCGACACTTTCGTCTCCAACGGCGGCCGATGAAGAGACCGTGGCTCGGCTGCGCGAGGCGCGGTTGAAGCTCAAGGCGGAGATCGCCAAGACGGTCGTCGGGCAAGACCAAGTCATCGACAGCCTGCTGGTCGCGCTGCTGTGCCGAGGGCATGCGCTGATGATCGGCGTGCCAGGGTTGGGAAAGACGTTGATGGCCCGCACGCTGGCTCGATCGCTCAACATGGAGTACCGGCGTATCCAGTTCACTCCCGACTTGATGCCATCGGATATCACCGGCACCGACATCATCCTGGAAGATCCCGAAACCGGGCGACGTCGGATGGAGTTCGTGCGCGGGCCGCTGTTCACCAATTTTCTGCTGGCCGATGAAATCAATCGCGCGCCGCCGAAGACTCAAGCCGCGTTGTTGCAGGCGATGCAGGAGATCGAAGTCTCGGTGGGCCGGCAGACGTATGCGCTCGCGCCTCCATTCTTCGTCGTCGCGACGCAGAACCCCGTTGAACAGGAAGGAACCTACCCTCTGCCGGAAGCGCAGCTCGATCGATTCATGTTCAACATTCCGGTGACGTACCCGACTCCGCAAGAGGAGGCTGAGATCGTCAAAAGCACAACGTCGAACGCGACCGTCTCGTTGCAACCGATTCTATCCGCCGACGAGGTCTTGCGACTGCAGGCGCTCGTTCGTGGTGTTCCCGTGGCGAACGACGTCGTCGATTATGCGGTCGCGATCTCCGGGTTCTCACGGCCCGACCCAGCGACCGTGAAGAAGAACGACGACGTGCAGCGTTTCATTCGTTACGGAGCCAGTCCGCGAGCTTCGCAGTATTTGATCCTGGGAGCGAAGGCTCGCGCTTTGTTGTCGGGACGCTTTCATGTCGACTTCAAGGACGTGAGCGCGGTCGCCTCGCCGGTGTTGCGGCATCGGCTGGTGCTGAACTTTCACGCGCGGGCGGAGAAAGTCGATGCGGACGAGGTCATCCGTCGCATCTTGAAGCAGGTGCGTCCGCAATGACGACGGCAGCGCCAGTTCATATTCGTGATCTCGCCGATCCGAGCCTGATGGCATCGGTCGAAGACTTAGAGCTTGTCGCTCGTTGGGTCGTCGAAGGTTTTCTGCACGGCCTGCATCGCAGCCCCTACGTCGGGTTCTCCGTCGATTTTGCGTCGCATCGCGAATACATGGCCGGGGACGACCTGCGGCACTTGAACTGGAAGCTGTTTGGCCGAGCCGACCGGCTCTACATCAAGCAATACGACGCGGAGACCAACGTCGACCTGCATCTGGTGCTGGACATCAGCGGCTCGATGACGGTCGGCGATGAGTCTTTGTCGAAGTTACGGTACTCAGCATTGCTGTGCGCAAGTGTTGCACATTTGGCGTCACGTCAACGGGACGCGGTCGGCCTCACGCTGTTTGCGGACGACGTCATCGAGCATCATCAAGCGAGATCGAATACCGATCACATTTTGTCACTGATGTCCTCACTGGCGCGGGCTCGACCGCATCCGAAAGCCGCCTCTCCGCGCGTCCTGCACGAGGCGGCCGAAATGATGCCTCGACGTGGGCTCGTCGTGATCATCAGTGATTTGTACTACGCCCCGCCGGAGCTGTTGTCGGCACTCGATCACTTTCGGCACTTCGGACATGACGTGCTGGTGTTTCAGGTGCTCGCGCCAATCGAACGCCGATTGCCGATCGATGGCGCCGTGAAGCTAGTCGATGCGGAAACCGGCGAGTCGCTGGAAACGCTGGCTCACGAAATCCGCGACAGCTTCGCGGTGGCGGTTGGCCAGTGGATCGACGAAATCCATTCCGGTTGCCAGGCTCGCGACATCGACCACGTTTGTTTGGTGACCGACGAATCTCTCGACAAGGCCTTGATGGACTACTTCGCCAAGCGAGCACAGTTGTTTTGAGCCGCAAGGCGCTAGCCGCGGGTTGTTTTCCCGTACCCGCGGCTAGCGCCTTGCGGCTCACGACAGGAAGGCATCGCTCACTCATGCAGGGATTCAGTTTGATTCATGCGGGATTCATGGCCGCCGGTTTGGCGGTTGTAGTCCCCGTGTTGATTCATCTGTTGTTCCGGCAGAAGACCCGGACGGTGCCGATCGGGTCGGTGCGGTTTCTGCATCAAGTCGTGCGTGAGCATCGCCGACGTCGCCGAGTTCGACAGTGGATTTTGCTCGCGCTGCGGATGCTGGCGGTGTTGTTGCTGGCCCTGCTGTTCGCTCGGCCGTATAGGGACGACTCGTACCGCCGTGGCTTTGAGCAGGAAATCGTGCTGCTCGTCGATCGCTCGGCCAGCATGGAGGCCAAAAACGGACGCGGTGAGACGTCGTTCCAACGGGCGTTGGCGAAGCTGACAGAAGTCCTCGATCGTTTGGATGAAAACGTCGTCGTGCATGTCGCGCTGTGCGATGCGGCGGAGGTTCAGGAGCTTCCGATCGAGAGGTTGAAAGCGGCCGCGACAACCGAAGCCGCCACTGATTTTGGTTTGGCATTGACCTGGGCTCGCGATGTGCTTGCCGCGTCGAATCGTTCTGAGAAACGAATCGTGTTGCTCAGCGACCTGCAACGCAGCGGACTTCCAAAGTCGCGACTGGAACAATTGCCCGGCGGAATTGAATTGCAATTGCAGGATGTCGGCGAAGCGTTGACTCGCAACGTCGCCATTGAGACCGCCGAAGCGATCCACACAGAGATTCGTCCCGATGCACAAGTCACCGTGCGAGCCGTCGTAAGGAATCACGGTCCGTTGCCAGTGAGACAAATGTCGGTCCGCTGCGAGCTCGACGGTCCGACAGGAAAGTTGAGCGCGACAAAGCCGGTCGATCTCGCGGGGCGGGGCAGTGCGGTCGTGGACTTGCCGTTCGAGATTCAGCAGGACGGTTTGTATCGCGGCAACGTGGCTATCGCTCTTGATGACTCGCTGATGCTCGACAATCGCCGCTGGCTGGCGTTCGAGGCGCGGCATCCGGATCGCGTACTGCTGGTTGATGGCCAAGAGGGCCGGTCGATCTTCACGAATGAGACGTATTTTCTGGAGACTGCGCTCCGTCTGCGCACTGAAGAATCGGGCGGTCAAACCCGATCGTTCGAGACCGAGCGGATCGCTTGGGAGTCGGGCGAAGGTTTTCCGCGGCTCGATGGTTATCGCGCGGTCGTGCTGGCGAATGTCCGCCGCCTGTCAGCCGTCGATGGACAGCGCATGAGTGATTTTGTACGTGGCGGCGGCAGCCTGCTGATCTTCGCGGGTGAGCAAGTCACACCCGATTCGGTGGCGTCGCTGCAACAACGCGATCTGCTCCCGGGCAAGCTGGCGAGCGATCCGATCAGCGGACGTCTGCGAGTCGATCAATGGGACACGAAGCACGCTGCACTCGCCTGCTTCGCCGATCCGCAGCAAGGAGACTTGCGCCGAGTCGAGTTCACGAAGCTCCTGCCGCTCGAAGCGACGACGTCCGACAGTCACGTGCTGTTGCAATGCGATGGACACATCGCGGCGGCAGAACGAACGATCGGCAAAGGCCGCTGCCTCTATTTCGGCAGCACCGCCGACCGCGATTGGTCCGACTTGCCACGCACGCCGATGTATGTTCCGTTGATGCGGCAACTGCTTGCGGACTTGACCGATCAGCTCGCCGAGCGTTCGGCGGTGTCGAGTCGGTTGGTGGCAAAACCTCGCGACAAAATCGGTATCGTGCCGGTCATCGAGGTTGATGGTCACTGGCTCGTGACGAATCTCGACCCGCGAGAATCGGCGCTGGACCGAATCAATGTCGAGGATTTCCAGAAGCTGGCGGGTGGCAAGATCGAACAGCCGGATGACGCAGCGCAACAGGCCGCGCTAGGCATCGAGCTACCAGTGAATCGGCTCCGTCCCGAGGAAATTTGGACGGCCGTTGTCTGGTTGCTGCTGCTGACGCTGGTTGCCGAGCTTCTCTTGGCCGGGAGGGTTCATGCGTAGCGATCCTGGCTAATTCGTTTTGTGACAACGACGACAACCCGCTATTCTGCGGCGGTTGATTGAGCCGCTTGCAAACACACTGTGAGGTCCGACGAACATGTCGATTGCATCGCCTCCGAACCTGGCTCCGAAATCCACGAAGAACAAAGTCTCCGCTGAGGTCGCGCGGCGTGAATTGGACAGTCGGCTGCGTGACACGCGACGGCGAGCCGTTCGGCAGCGGCAGATCGTCGGAGCGGCAGACATCGCGTCGGCGTGCGCGGTGGCGTTCGGTGTCGTCGCGGTGACCGATTATTTTTTGGAGCTCGCACTGGCAGCTCGTGCGACCTGGGTGATTTGCGTCGCGATCATTGTGGTGACGGCGATCGTGTTCGGCTGGAAGCGCTGGATCGCCAGCTACTCGTTGTCGCAAGCCGCGATCGATGCCGAGGCTCAAGTGGAGCGGCTTGGTCAGCGATTGCGAACGACACTCGATTACGAGGAACCTGAACGTCGCCCAGCGGCGGCATCCCCCGCGTTGTTGGATGCGCTGCACAGTGAGTCATATCAGGTCACTCAAACGGTCGAGTGGGAAGATGTTATCGACAGCCGTCCGCTGATCGCGGCCGTGAGCGCGGTGGCGATGATCGCGTGCATCTGGATGGCGGCGCTGGCCACGTCTTCCGAGTTCCGCACCGCAGCCGCGCGGGCGTTCCTGCTGCCGGCCGAGTACACGACCGTCACGTTCGCGCCGCAATCGAAAACCGTGCGTCTCGGTGAGTCGGTCACCGTGACGGCGGATGTCACTGGCCGGCCGATTTCGTCGGCTCAGATGCGGTATCGTACTGCCGATTCGCAGGACGATTGGACGACGGTCGATCTGATGCCGACGGACAAGGACAAGGATGAAGAGAGCCCGGCATTGATCGGTGCGTTGGCCGCCGAGTTGGCAGATCTCACACAGGATCTGGAATTTGAAGTGCTCGCCGGTCCGCGAGCATTGCCGGCCGGATCGATTCGCGTATTGCAGCCGCTGACGTTGGAGAAGTCGCAGGCTCACATCGTCCCGCCCAAATACACAGGCAAACCCGATGCGATTGTCGAGTCGCTCGACCTGAAAGTGCTCGAAGGCTCGAACGTCGAGTTGACACTGGAACTCAATCGAGCCGCTGGCACGGCCAAGCTGGTTCGTGAAGACAACAATGAACGAGTGAGCGGCAAGGCGCTGGCCGCCGGTGAATCGGTCTTAGGCAGCCAGTTGAAATTGATCTACCGGCAGTTTGGCTTGCTGAGTTATAGACCGCGAAAGGGTTTGGGAGAAACATCCAGGTCTCAGGGACGAGACGATGAATGCAGAACTGACAGAGGCTGTGATTGCAACGGC
>SYJG01000521.1 GCA_005798445.1 Planctomyces sp. | reverse complement strand
CCAAACCCTTGGGGGAAAGGGGGAGGTTTCTCTCGGATTCAACTCCATCACAAACAACCGGCATGAGTGACTCGTGCCATTCTCTTGCCGACGGCCTTCACCTGCTGTTTGATCCGCCGTGAATAATCCCGGCTAGCGCCTTGCGGCTCACGAAATCATTTCCAACACGAATGGCGGAGAGCCAACAACTGAGGTCGGGAGACTCTCCAAAATCAACTCCGCGAAACTTCTTGGCTGGCGATGAGTCCGTCTTTCATGACGATCCGGCGTTTGGCTTGAGCGGCGACGTCTGGTTCGTGCGTGACCATCAGAATCGTGCGACCTTCGGAGTTGAGCTTTCTGAGCATGCCCATGATCTCTTCGCCGGTTTTCGAGTCGAGGTTGCCTGTCGGTTCGTCGGCGAGAATGATTTCCGGATCGTTGGCGAGTGCTCGTGCGATGGCGACACGCTGCTGCTGGCCACCGGAAAGTTGAAACGGACGATGCTCCATGCGGTCCGCGAGTCCGACCTGCTCGCACAGATCAACGCAATGAGCGATGTCACGAGCCGACAGCGCCGGCCGGCCGGGACGATAGTGCAGCGGAATCTGAACGTTCTCCAGCACGGTGTATTGCGGGATGAGATTGAACGATTGAAAGATGAAGCCAATCAGGTGATTCCGAATGTGCGAGAGTTCATCGTCGCTCAGTTCCGAAACGCGGTGTCCACCGAGGATGTACTCGCCGCTGGTGGGTCGGTCGAGCGCGCCGAGCAGGTTGAGCAACGTGCTCTTGCCGCTGCCGGACGAGCCCATGATGGCCACGAAATCCCCCTGCGGAAACTGCATACTCACGCCACTGAGAGCTTTGACGACGACGCCTCCCTTGAGGTGGTAGTGCTTGTGGAGGTCGATGACTTCACCGGCAAGAGCCATAGCGGAAGGGTTCCTGGTTCGTGATCCGTGAGGGTGATGATTTTCGATTTTCGATTTGTGATTTTCGATTGAAGAAGCGCATCGCCGTGCAATCGAAAATCAAAAATCGGCAATCGAAAATTAGAAGTTGGGCTTCGTGGGCTTCGAATTTTTGTTCGCAGGCAGAGGGTCCGTTGTCTTCGCAGAGGTATTGGCAGGAGCGGTTGTCGTGGTCGGTGACGAAGTGGCACGGCTGGGAGTTTTTAGGGACGCACTCCAACGTTCGAAATCGACACCGAGCGCGGTTTGATTCGGTCCCCAACTGGCTGCGGGGCAATTATTTAACAGGACAAAGTCTCGCGGCCCCACTTTGGAACGGTGCGGTAGTTTGGCGGCGAGTCGGACGTCGCCGTTGCCCGACAACGAGTTCTTCACGGCAGCGTCCCCCCATTGTTTTTGCCAGTGGTTCTCAAATGATTGCGGTCCGGCGGCCGGGGTGTCGGCGGCTCGAAGGAACTGCGTCCACGGAGCGGTGTAGCCGTTGCCGTGATCCCACCACACGATTTGCTGATTCTTCAGCACGAACTCACGAGCCGAGAGCAGCACCGGCGGAGTCTTCTCGCCGGACATCTCGGTCAGCGAGAGCAATACAGAGTGTTGCATGAAAACGCTGAGCGGCCGAGTTGTCTTTTCCGCTTCCTTCGTCCCTCGAACTTGGAACAAGAACTTGCCACCGGCTCCGAAGGTGCACCAGCGGGCATCGAGCGTCCCGCCGATTTTCGAACTGAAGCCTTGCACGCTCAAATCGAACAGATCGCCGACCGAAGCGAACAGACTATTTCGCAACAGCAACGTGCGATGGCGAAGATCGGCGTCCAACAACTTGCCGCTGGTGAGCAGCGCACTGTCGGTGATGACTCCGGAACAGCGTTCGGCGGGATTCGCGAGTTCGCCCGGTTCGGTGCTGGTTCGCTTCCAACGGATCAGCCCGCGAAAGCCACTGGTCCCTTCCAGTGTTTGGCCGATGACTTGGCAGCGTCGCAACGAGAAATCGCCGTCATGCACGCTCAGGAAATAGCCCGGCATCTGCAAACTGGAACCGTTTGGAAATTGGAATTGTCCATCGACCAATTCGAGCGATCCGCTTTCGACGATGAACATCGCCTCGTCAACTTTCATCGTGGTCGACTTGCGAGGTTCGAGGATCAGCGGAGCCTCGCCGGTGTGCTGGAATTCGATACGCAAGGATTTGTGCTTCACTTCGACTGGTGTCATTCCCGCCCTGCCGTGTCCGCGGACGACAACCAGCGTGCCGCTCGGCCAATCATCGGTTCCCAAGACTTTACCCAGGTCTTGCGTGTTGGCATCGACTTCGATGCGGCGATTGACGGCGAATGGCTCGATGCCGGTGATCGGGTACGCGGCTCGTTCCATCAGCGCGTCCGTTCGCGCATACGTCAGCTCGGTCGGGGCCGCAAAGTCATTGACCGGGCAGCCGGGAGGTAGGCCATCAGTCCCTTTCAGTCCCAGTTCATTTGGCAGACCAAGTGCGTTCGGCGACAACGAGATGAAATCGGTCGGTGGCGTCGCTGGCCAATTCGCCGCTGAAAACTGCGAAAGTTCCAGCGACGGCTGATTGCGCCAGATGCCTTTCCATGCGGCACCATCGCGCACGGCTTGCGTCACACCCGGTTCTTCGAGAATGAGCTTCTGCCAACCACAAACTGCCGAGGACTCGATCTGCCATTTGAGATTGGCATACGGACTCTGATCGTTGCTGGCAAGCAGCGCTTGTTGCCAGCCGGGCAAAGCGAGCAATACCGGAACGGCTTGCGGTGCGTTCACGCCCGCGAGGACCGAGTTGACGATCACGACTTCCGTTGAGGGTGGCTTGGCAACGTCCGCGCCAGGAACGATCTCAAAGGCGGTGCCGGTGGCCAGCATGCTGCACGACAAGAATTTCAGACTACGTGCCGCAGCCGACGCCAAACCTTTCGTAACAGGATTGTTCGCCGGCTTGAGTGACTTCAGTCCAGAGGGCTTTTTGGCTTCGTCGCCGACAGGCTGAGTTGACGCGCCACCGATTTTGCCCCCCGCCACGGCAGGCTTGCCCGCAGGCGTTTCCACTTCGGGAAGTTCGTGATTCGTCAGACTGAGCACTGGCGCGGCACCGGTCGTGAAGACACAGCGACTGGCGAAAAAATCGGTCTGCGTCTGATCGACGTGAAAAGCGCCGAGCGCCATGCCACTCACGACCGACTCGCGTGCGAAGATTCTTGTTCGCGGCGATTGCTGCGGATCCGAGCGAGTGACTTTCCCGCCGACTCCAAATGCAAACGTCTTCCCGGCACGACTGCCGAGCATCCGGATGTCACAACGCACAACCGCCAGGTCTCCGGATTGCACGGTCACGAACGTCAGGAGATCGTTGTTCGCAAACTGCCGTGGATCAACGTAGATTTGCAATCCTTCCAGCGAGAGTGCGCCGTTGGTCACATGTAACAGCGAGTCGTAGGGTTGATCCGGTTCGGCCAAGAGTACCAAGACCGGCACGCGCCCAAGCGCCGCGCGAATCACGACTGTGGCACGATTCTTCACTTGAATTGGGTTGAGGAAGTACGGGCCGTCCGTGACGAGTTCAATGATGCCGCCAGCCTCGGGAAGTTCTTTGAGCGCTTGTTCGAGCGTTGGCACTTGTTCAAAACCACTTGGCCCACCGCCGACAGCGATGGTCTTGAGACCGGCTGGAGCAGGCACCCCGTCTGCGGTGATCCATTCGGGGATGTGTTTGACTTCCCCTTCGCGGCCCAGCGGCGCGAGCGGCGGAAAGTACAACGCCCCAGCCGCCGCCCCCGTCACCACGGTGGGACTGTCGTTCTTCGTGAGATTTGCCGAACCATCAATCGTCGTGACTGCCGCTGGCCCTTTCGGAGTCCCGCTACTGGATGTCTTGGGTACTTTCTTTTCGCCACCGGTTTCGGGGGCGCTGGTCGAGTTCGAGCCACCGGCAGCGGCGATCTCAGTGCCACGATGAAACGGATCACCGCTCGAAACCGTGTTCGTGCCGACCGAGTTGCCGAACTGCGAAATGATGAAGAACAGAACTCCGATCAACGCGATGACGGCCACTCCGATTCCCAGCGACTTCAACGCTCCGTGATCGATCCCGCCGCCGGTGGGCGCGACGTTCACGAGAGGTTTGTGAGCCGGCAGCTCCTTCGTCGCTGCGGCGGCGAGTTGTTTGGCTTCTTTGGCAGCCGGCTTTTTGTACGACGCCTTCGGCTCATGGACCGCGTCGTCGTCATCGTCGTCCTCTTCCGCTAGCGCGGCGAGATCCTTCAGCGACGTCACTCCACGCGTGAGGTTCTCGTTGTCCAAGTCCTCCAACAACTCGGCGGGAGTCTGATAGCGGTCCTCCGGCTTGATCGCCAGCAGCCGCTTGATCATCACGGAGATGTTTTCGGAGACGGATTCATTCTCGTCTCGCACGTCCGGCCGAGCACCTCCGGAATGAGCATTCAGCTTGTTGAGCATGCTCCCTTCGGGGAACGGCGGATGCCCGGTCAGCAGGTGAAACCAAGTCGCTCCCAGCGAGTACAGATCGCTGCGAATGTCCGCCGCCTTGCTGTTGCGAGCCTGCTCCGGCGACATGTAGTCGACCGTCCCGACCGTGGTGCCGGCGCGGGTGATGTTGGTCTCCACCGATTCATCAACCGAGCGGGCCAAGCCCATGTCGGCGAGCTTCACCAGACCATTTTTGGCGATCAGCAAGTTCGACGGCTTGATGTCCCGGTGGACGATCTTCTGCAAGTGAGCGTGCTGCAAAGCCAGTGCGGTTTGCCGAATGACGTCCATCGCCCGCTTGGGCGGCATCGGTCCCCGTTTCGCGACGATGGAGTGCGCGTCGGTCCCGTCGATGAACTCCAGCGCGATGTACAGAAACCCGTCTGCTTCGCCGGCGTCGTGAATCGCGACGATGTTGTCATGCTTGAGCGCCGCCGCCGCTTGAGCTTCCGCTTTGAAACGTTTGACGAGCGTCGGATTCTCCGCCTTTTCTTTCGCCAGAACTTTCAGAGCGACTTGCCGCCGGAGCTGCGTGTCGGTGGCGAGGAAAACCGTCCCCATGCCACCCTGGCCAAGCTTCTTGATGATCGTGTACCGGCCGAGCTGCTTCAGTCCATCCAGCCCGTTCCCTTTGGTCGGGCTGCTCTTGCCGGCCGTATCGGCGGGTTTGGCGATGTTCACAGCCGTCGGCTTCGCCACGTTTGCAACGGAGGGCTGAACCACACCACCCGGTTTGGGAGGCGGATCCCGAGGCTCGGACTTGCCGGACCCAGCCACGTTCGCAGCCATCGATCACCTCGGAACAAGAAACAGACCATCGGGAAAAAGCCGTTGCTCGACGTGCGGGAGTTTAGCTTGGTTCCGACGATTTGCCACAATGGGGAGACGTCGTCGCGGCAATCACATCGTAGCCTCTCGCGCGATGTCGAAAACGGTGCCTCCTTTGACGAAGCCTCTCACCCCTGATTGCCAAGCTGTGTCGCATCGGTGGACATGGCCTTTGCAGAGTTTGTGCCCCGAACTATTCTGAAATCTATGAAACTTCCCGCGACCACTCTTGCTGAAGCCAAACTCGTGCTCGATCGGCAGCGACGAGCGTTGAACCCCGCAGCTTCGACCGAGGACAAGCGGCTGTATGTCCCGCGTGAGGCCGACGCGCACGAAACGTTGATCACGGAGGCTGAGTCCGCAGCCGTCAATAAGCGGCCGTTTCGTTGGTTCTTCACCGGGCACACCGGGGCGGGGAAATCCACGGAGCTGAACCGCATCATCGGCGACGCGAGAGTTCAGCGGTTCTACCACCCCTACCTTTTCAGTGTTCGACAGCACCTTGACGTTTCCAATCTGGACTTCTCGGACTTGATTCTGGGCATCGCCAAGAGCGTCACCACGATCGCGACGAACGAAGGTGTCTTGATCCCGAAGGAACTTCAAAAGCGGATGGCCAAGTGGGGAGCCGAGACCGAGTTTGAAACCGAATTCGCTGTCACCGGCGAAGGCAAAGCGGGATTTGAGTTCGATTACTGGATCGGCAAGGCCACTCTCGAAGTGCAAGCCGGGGGCGAGAAACGCAAGACCGTCCGGGAAAAGCTCCGCGAGTCGCTCACCGACTTCATCAAGCTCATCGACGGTGTGGTGGACGCCATTCGGAAGAATATCAAGAAGAAGGTCTTGGTCGTCATCGACACACTCGATCACGTCGATCATCTCCCGGTGTTTGAGATCTTCACGAATCATTGGTCGAGTCTCAGTCGGCCGAGCGTCTCGTTGTTGATCGTGCTGCCGTTGCCGCTGCTGCATGAGCCGAAATTCATGGCGGTCGCTGACGGTCTTTGGTCGTTGCTGGCGAACATCAAGGTCTATACGGGACCGGGGACCGACGAACTCAATGTCGAAGGTTTCGAATTCTTCAAACAGGTCATCTCGCATTTGGCGAAATTGTCGTTGTTTGAGGAAGACGCTCTCGAAGATCTCTTCCGTTTGTCCGGGGGGATGATTCGGGACATGATTGGCTTTGCCGGAGACGCCTGCAAATTTGCCGCGATGGAGAATCCCGCTGGTAAGGTCCAGCGGCGGCATGTCGTGCGTGTTTTGGACGAGCGCAAGGCGTTCTTTCGGAAGATCCTCACCGCCAGCGACTATCAAGTCCTGGAAAAGGTCCGCAAGAATCCCTATCCCAAGGGTGTCGATGGAATCGGTCCCTTGTTGCATTTGAAGGCGATCATTTTCTATCCGAACGGGGAGGGGTGGTATGGTCTCAACCCAGCAGTTGCAGCCATCCTCGACGGTCCCGGTCATTGAGGATTTCTTAGAGTCGGTGATCGGCCCCCTCTTGGATCACAGTCGGCTGGGGCAACCTGGACTCGGGATCGCGTTTTACGAGGGCGAGCAGCTTGATCCCCGGTGGAAGTCCACGTTGGAAGCTTGGGGGAAGGAGCGGGGGTTGTTTGTCGAGCACAGCCTGCTGGCCGATCTCGGCGAGTCCCCCACCGCGCGGTTGATCAGTCGGCAGCGGGTCGGCGAGCACCTGTTTTCGATCGAGATTTCGCCCGAGGAATTAGCGGATGCCGCGCTGCGGCAGACGACGCCGGTGACCAATCTCAACATTCATCGGGACACGTTTCGGGACAAGAATCTGGTGTTGCTGCTGTGGGTGCCGACGTCGCGGGCGCGGCGGTTCATGGATCTGGCCTCGAATCTCGTGGATTACCGCACGGTCGAGGGGGACGTCCCGGCGTATCCCGCAGAGGTTGGTGGTCAGCCCGGCCCGTTGGGTCTTCCAGCGCCGCAGGTCGCTCGGCACAACTTGGCGATCGCACCGCTGGGGAAGGGTTTTGTCGGCCGAGAAAAAGAGCTGGCTCAGCTCGCCGAGACGTTGCGTGAGCGGGGCGCGAGCGCGATCACCGATCCCTTGGCGGTGGAGGGCTTGGGCGGGATCGGCAAGACCCGGCTGGCGTTGGAGTATGCGTGGCGGCATCTCGCCGACTACGACGACGTTTATCTGGTCCGGGCTGACACCATCGAGACGTTGCGTTCGGAGTTGTCCCGGTTGTCCAGCGAATGGTTGAAGCTCCCGATCGCGGAGGGTGCTCCCGAAGCGGTTCGCGTCAGCGCGGTGCTGGAGTGGTTTGAACGGCACACGCGATGGTTGCTGATCATCGACAATGCCGACTCCGAGCCGGTCGCGGAATACATCACGGACAAGATTCTGCCGTCGTTGCGTGGCGGGCATGTGTTGATGACCTCGCGGTATCGGCGCTGGGGAGGAGAGGTTCGGGGTCTGGTGCTGGATTCGCTCGCCGAACCGGAGGGGATCCGCTTGTTACTCGCCGGAACGGAGCTTGACCGGCGGGGGAAGGCCGATGACCCGGAAGTGGCGGCCGAGTTGGTGCGGGCGCTGGGGCATCTCCCGCTGGCGATCGAGCAGATGGCCGCCTGGGTCCGCGCCCGGCACGGCACGTTGGCGGAAGCCCTCGCCGCCGTCCAATCGGAGAGCCAAGCGGTCCTGAGTTGGTTCGATGAGAAGGAGGTGAAGTATCCCCGGTCGATCGCCGCCACCTGGGAGTTGTCGGTGGAGGCTCGGACTCCCGCCGAGCAGTTCCTGCTGCGGTTCTTCGCCTGGCTGTCGAGCAGCCCAGTCCCCGAATTTGTGACGATGAAGGTCGCCACGATCTGGACCGAGGGTGATCCTCCCGACTTCCTAGCCGTCGCGCGGTCGTTGGCCGAGCGGTCGCTGATCAACGCCCGCTCGGATCGCAGCCATCAACTGCATCGCCTCTGCCAAGAGCTGGAACGCCGCCGTACGCCGCGCGAGGAACGAATGCTGTGGACTCGCCGTGTCGCCCAAGTCCTCAGCGCCGCCACCGATGGCAATCCGCAGGACGTGCGGACGTGGCCCCGGCTCCTACTACTCCTGCCGCATGTCAACGAGCTGTTCCAACGCACCGAGCCTCCCGATCCAGCGACTCCGTGGACCGACCCAGACCAGTCGTTCCTCGACGCCCTCTCCTTTTTGCTCAATCAATTTGGGCGGCTCGCCCACAACAAAGCTGAATTCAAAGAGGCCGAGCCGCTGCTGCGCCGCGCGCTGGCCATCGAAGAGCAGTCCTACGGAGCCGAGCACCCCAACGTCGCCATCCGCCTCAACAACCTGGCGGCGTTGCTCCAGGCCACGAACCGTCTGGCGGAGGCCGAGCCGCTGATGCGCCGCGGGTTGGCCATCGAAGAGAAGTCCAAAGGAGTCGATCATCCGCACGTCGCCATTCAACTCAACAACCTGGCGCTGTTGCTCCAGGCCACGAACCGTCTGGCGGAGGCCGAGCCGCTGATGCGCCGCGCGCTGGCCATCGACGAGCAGTCCTACGGAGCCGAGCACCCCAAAGTCGCGCTGCGGTTATGGGTTTTGGCGGTCTTGCTGCGTGCCACCGAGCGGTTGACGGAGGCGGTCCCGCTGATGCGGCGGGCGATCTCCATCTATCACCACTTCGCGACGCACAACGGCCACGAGCATCCGCATTGGAACCACGCGTTGAGCCATTATCGCGGCATGCTCGAGGCAACCGGCCTGTCCAAGCGGGACGTGAACGCCGCGATTCGCGAGTTGATGCCAAACGCGAAACCGTAGCCCTGTCGCTCCGCGACAGGGCAGCCGAGCGCGCGAACGACGTGGCTTGGCAGTTGTGGGTGGATTGCGCGGATGACGTCGAATGACCGTTCGGCTTTCCTGTCGCGGAGAGCCTGTGAAGCAATCCCGCCACCAGGCCTGTCCCGGTGGCTTGATGGCTTTTGCGCTACTCATTTCTTCGAGAATTCGCAGTCGCGCAGAAGCCATTGAACCACCGGGGCAGGCCCGGTGGCGATTTCTTCACAGACTCGGAGCGACAGGGCTACAAAGGAATCCGATCACTCGGCCGGGAAGCTGTGGCCGCAGAGTTGGCAGAGGCGTTTGCCGGACGGGATGCGGGCTTCGCATTTCGGGCAGTGGCTGGGGACGGGGGACAGGCCGGGATGGTATTCGCCGTCGGCGTGGCCATCTTCGAGATCGACTTGCTGCTCCATGCGGCTCAGGTCGAGATTGGTGACGATCCCTTTCTCCTTGAGCAGTCGGAGCAGCGATTCGATCGCGAGTGCCAAATTCCCGACTCGAACATTCAGAGCGTCTCGTTCGCGAACCTCGGCCGCTTCGCGTTCCTGCGTGAGTCGGATGGATTCTTCGGGGCCGTAGGTGCTTGGAATCGGAAACGACGTGGCGGAGTCATCGGCGTTCATTTCGACCGTGTCGCGGCCACTGTCCACGTCGTCTCCATCGAGCAGGATGCTGTCGATCTCTTGTTCCGCTTCGTCGTCACCCCAGAGCAACATTTTGACGAGACCCATCGCGCACCTTTCCGAATCCAACGTGTCCGTGAAGTGGCCACCAGAAGCCTACGTCACGCAGCGCAATCGTCCAGTCGGCGCGAGCTACATCTCGGGATGTCGGCAATGCCAGTCGGTTTGCTGCTGGTAGGACTGCGCAATCGCGAGCAGGCGGCTTTCGGAGAACGCTCGGCCGACGAGTTGCAGGCCGGTGGGCAGGCCCTCCTCACCGAAACCGTTGGGGATCGAGAGGGCGGGGATTCCGGCGGCGTTGCCAGCACCGCCAATCTGTGAACCAGAGAGGCCCTTGCGGTACTCGTCCCAAGGACGGTCGATTGGGTACGCGACGCTCGGCAATGTCGGGCTGACGACCGCGTCGAATGGAGTCAGCGCGGCGTCCACTTCGCGCTGCATGATCGCTCGAATGCGCTGCGCGTTGATGTAGTCCTTGGCCGGGATCGTCAGGGGCGAGTACAGCCCCCAACGATCTTCGTCGGCGGTCATCTCCCAGACTTTGCCGTTCTTCGCGAGGTCTTCAAACGCGGCGGCCATCTCGCACGAGATGATCAGCGAGTTGACCGAACCGTACGGCAAGTCCGGCAGTTTGCACTCGCTGAGCGTCGCAAAGCGTTCAAGCACTTTCAGCGACGCCTCGAAGTTCGCTTTAACTTCCGGCTGCACTTTCGTGACGGCATCGCTGAGCACTCCGATGCGGAACGGGCATTGAGCCGGTGACGCGGCGTGCGATGGTGCCGACGATTCTTGAACGGCGTTGAGAATGAATCCGCAGTCCTGTGCCGTCCGTGCCAGCGGGCCGAGCTTGTCCATCGTCCAGGTCAAAGCCATCGCCCCTTTGCGGCTGATGAGGTCGTAGGTCGGACGCAACCCGGTGACTCCGCAATTGCCGGCGGGAGTCATGATCGACCCCCAAGTTTCGGTGCCGATGGAAAACGGGACGAGACCGGCCGCGACGGCCGCTCCCGAACCGCTCGACGAACCGCCGGCCCAACGTTTGAGATTCCACGGGTTCAGCCCCGGCCCGGTGAACGTCGCATTGGCTTGCCGATATCCCAACCCGCCAGCGATCTCGACCATCGCCAACTTCGCGGCCAGCACCGCTCCGGCCTCGCGAAGTTTCGTGATGACGGCCGCGTCCTCATCAAGCATCTGCTCCTTGAACGGAGCCGCTCCCCAGGTTGTCGGAATCCCCTTCGTCGCGAGCAGGTCTTTCGCACCGTACGGAATGCCGTGCAACGGACCGCGAGAACGACCGGCACAAAGTTCGGTGTCGGCTTGTTGCGCTTCGGCAAGTGCTCGCTCGGGAGTCACCGTCACCACAGCGTTGAGTTTCGGGCCGAGACGCTCCAGTCGATCGAGGAAAAACCGCGTCAGCTCAAGCGAGGTGAACTCGTGCGCTCGCAGCCGCTGGCCAAGCTCGGCAACAGTTGCGAACGCCAGTGATTCGGGAACCGGCATGACGATGATTTCCGTGCTGTGTGGAGAAACTGATCGGGCGTGCGAATGCCGCCGAATCGCTGCGGTCTACGGATTCCTCCGTGCCAGAGCAACCGTGGGAAGGGTCTCGAAGTCAGACTAGCACGACGCGCAAGCGAGTGGTTTGCCGGGGATCACCACTCGCTTGCGCGTCGTGCTAATTTTTGTCACGTCGTCACGACCACTACAGAATGGAAAACCAGCCAGCCCTGGTCGAACCGCAGCCGACGCTTGTCATCGTTCGCAGGGCTGGTCACGCTATCGACCCTGTTGGATTTGGCTGCCGCCGGATGGCGGAACTACGAACCTCTCGAAAGGAACCACCATGAGACGCTCGGTTGGATTGTTGGCTTTGGCATTGCTTGGGATGACAGCGATCGCGGGTGCGGCGGACGCTCCGAAAGGGATCACGAACCTGCCGCTGATTTTCTCGGACGACTTCGAGTCCGGCAGTTCTTCGAATTGGGTCGCGACCGATCCGGCCGCCTGGAAGATCGAGAAGACGGACAAAGGACACGTCCTCAGCCAGTTCGGAAAGAGCAACACGAAGACTCCGGTTCGCTCGCCGTTCAACCGGGCGATGATCAAGGACGTGACCGTCAGCGATTTCGCGCTGGACGTGAAGTTGCAATCAACTGTGAAGGATTATGGGCATCGCGACATGTGCCTGTTCTTCGGCTGTCAGGACGCGGCTCATCTGTACTACGTCCATCTCGGCAAACTGACCGACGATCACGCCAACCAGATCTTCATCGTCAACAACGCCGACCGAAAGAAGATCTCGACCAAGACCAGCAGCGGGACGAATTGGACCGACGACTGGCATCACGCTCGGCTGACGCGCGACGTGAAGAGCGGCTCGATCAAGGTCTTCTTCGACAACATGACCGAGCCGGTCATGGAAGCGACCGACACGACGTTCGCCTGGGGCCAAGTTGGCGTCGGCACGTTCGATGACACTGGGAAATTCGACAACGTGTTCCTGTTCGGCACCAAGGCCGAGCCGCGAGAAGTCGCCGTCGCGGATCAGCAAACTCAGCAGGCTCAGCCCGTCGGCAAGAAGGCCGCTCCGGACAACACGCCGCCTGACGGTTTCACGGCCCTCTTCAACGGCAAAGATCTGACTGGCTGGAAGGGACTCGTCAGGAACATCAAAGAGCGAAAGTCGATGACCGCCGAACAAATCGCCGCCGAACAAATCAAAGCCGACGAGAGCGCGAAGGCTCACTGGCGCGCCGAGAACGGAGTGCTCATCTTCGATGGCAAAGGCCAAAGTCTCGTCTCCGCCAAGGACTATGCCGATTTTGAACTCTACTGCGATTGGAAAATCGAGCCGAAGGGGGACAGCGGCATCTACGTTCGCGGCACGCCTCAGATTCAAATCTGGGATCCTAGTGACGAGGCTCAACGGGGAAACGGAGCCGACAAGGGTTCGGGTAGCTTGTGGAACAATGCCAAGAACCCGAGATTCCCAGACGTGAAGGCAGACAACCCCATCGGTCAGTGGAACACGTTCTTCATCCGCATGGTCGGCGACAAGGTGACGATCACGCTCAACGGTAAGACGGTCGTTAACAACGTCACGCTGGAGAACTATTGGGAGCGCGATAAGCCTTGCTACGAAACCGGCCCGATCGAGCTGCAAAACCACGGCAACACGCTGTACTTCAAAAACATCTATGTGCGTGAGCTGCCGAAGAAGTAGTCGTTCCGTGGGGCAGGTTTGTCATCCGGATTCCAGCAAAAAGCTGCGTTCATTTGGGAGGGCGAGGCTCCCGCCGAGCCGGATCGGGGAGTACGCGTGATTCACGCACCGGCTCGGCGGGAGCCTCGCCCTCCCGAACAAAGGCGCAGATTTCAATTGGAAGCCGGATAACCTGCCCACCAGTGGCTGGTGACAAACCTGTCCCACGAAAACAAAAAGGCCCGGCTTCCCCTCAGAAGCCGGGCCTTCCTGATCAGGTTGGCGTCAGTAATTGGAACAGATCGCTGACGCTGACCATCTCATCGCAACATTCTGTTCTCGAGGGACTGTTGACGTCTCGATCACCAGAGGTTCTGCAGTTCGTTCGTGGCTTGATCGAAGACTCGCCCGGATTCAAATTCACTCGGCGGTTGGGCGGTGATTCGCAGCCAGACCGAGTGGCCTTGAAACAGTCCCTCGACTCCCACATGCGGTCCTAATTGATCGTCATCCGTCAGTGTTTGGGCTTGCCAATAGCAACTCTCCACGACATCAAAGGCCTCCATCAGATCTCTCAGATCGATCATGAAGCATGAGAACACGCATTGTCCGTCGCGTGCTCCGCCATAGACCTCCGTGCTCGAAACAAAGAGCGTCACTTCCCATTGAGCCGGAGCCACCTCGTCATTTTTGTGAAAGTGACAGCCGACCGGCGCTAATGGACTCTGTGAATGAAACGCTTGCGCCGCCAACGTGGCGAGTGCGCCGAGCCACTTCGGCGGCTGAGGTTCGCGAATCTCGGCCTCGCCGCGGTTCGGGTCCGAATCTTCCCTGGGCATGGGCACGCTCTATTCCGTGACTGAGTCAGACTAAGTCAATGTGACGGGTCGACTGGTCCCGTGTGTGCCTCTTGGTTGTGAGTATTTTTCTAAATGCTCTGAGATTGCGGAACACTCTGAGCAAGGCCAATGCCGGATGACGTGTTTCCGCAACATCGCAACACCACGAATCAATATTGGCTCGATTAGCGAGCGATCTCGCGGCAATTCCCATCTGCGCAAGGGTTTTTCATTGGTGATTTCAAATCACACATTGGCTGCCGGGAATCACAGGACTGCTACGACCGGCACAAACAATCGCGGAGGATTCACTCCCTGAAACGCGATGTTCAAATTTTGGACGCGAGCGCTTCGAGTTCTATACCCCACGCGGCCTCGAAGGAGATTTTTTCGGCGAGCGGCAGGGCGTCAGCCCT
>SYJG01000520.1 GCA_005798445.1 Planctomyces sp. | reverse complement strand
GATCGAAGACCTCGGAGGGCTGACGCCCTGCCGCTCGCCGAATTGCAGGTCACATACCGCGAGTGGTTATTCGGCCTACGGCGTTCGGCCGGCGAAGGCTTGTGTCTGTTCCACGAATTGGGTGAGCAGCGCGGCGGTCTTGCCGGAGTCGAGCGCACTGGCCGCTCGATTGGCAGCGAGCACGGGATCGACTTCCGCCTTCGCGGCGATGAGCGCGGCGGCGGCGTTGGCGACGATGATGTCGCGAGCGGCGGAGCGTTCGCCGTCGAAGACGGCTCGGATGCGAGCGGCGCTCTCGGCGGGGGAGCTGACTCGCAGTTCAGAGACGTTGCATTCGGAGAGGCCGAACGTTGCAGCGGTCCAGTAGCGGCGTTGCACCGAGTCGCCAGAAACCTCGAAGACGGCGGTCTCGCCCCACAGGCTGACTTCGTCGAGTTGATCGTTGCCGCAGACGACCAATGCTCGCTGTCGGCCCAGCCGAGCGAGCGCGTGTGCCAGCTTGGAGGCGGTCGCGATGCGAGAGGCTCCGAGCAATTGAAATTCGGCACGAGCGGGATTCGTCAACGGGCCGAGCAGATTGAACAGCGTCCGAAATTTCAGAGCCTTGCGAACCGGAGCCGCATGTCGCATCGCTCCGTGGAAGACGGGAGCGAAGCAGAAACCGATGCCGATTTCATCGAGGCAGCGGCCGACTTGAGCTGGGGTCAGTTGCGTGTGGACGCCCAACGCTTCGAGCACATCGGCGGAACCGGAACTGCTCGACACGCCGCGATTGCCGTGTTTGGCGACGGGAACTCCGCAGGCTGCCGCGACAAACGCGGTCGCCGTGCTGATGTTGAAGGTGTGCAGTTCGTCTCCGCCAGTGCCGCAGGTGTCGAGCAATCCGGTGCGGCTGGTCGGCACTCGTTCGGCCCGTTCGATCATCGCACGAGCGGCTCCGGCGATTTCATCGACGGCCTCCCCTTTGACTCGCAGCGCGGTCAGGAAAGCGGCGATCGAAACCTCGTCGCACTGGCCGTCCATGATCGCCGCGACGGCAGATTGGCAGACCGCTTCCGGGACATCGTGCTGCTCAAAGACGGCATTCAGGGCGTCACGAATCGCATCGTGCATGTCGTTCGAGTCTCCGAAAAATCGCGGCATGACCCGCACGGCGGCTGACGTCGCGCGGTGACGAATGATATGCTCCTCGCCGCATCTCGGAAACGCCATCGACTTGTGAATTCCTGCCAATGCTGCAATGACAGTCCCGACAGGAAGCATCGCTCGATCCTTCGCCTCACTTTTTGACGGACCGCGATCAATTTGCCCCGTCGAGTGTCACGCGGAATGAAACATTCTCTAGTTCAGTTCCATGACGTTCGCCTTCCGTTTCATCGCGTTGATTGTTTGCAAGGAGTTGATTCATGTCTCGCATATCGTCCGCTGATTTGTTCGGGGCCGGACCGGTCCGAAATGTACTGTCGATCCGACTGGGAGTGTTGCTGATCGTGGCGTGCTTGGGCTGCGAACAGGTTTCTTCGACACCGGCACTGGCACCGTCGCCGCCAAGCGCTCCGGCGGTCACTCCGCAGACCTCTCCGACGGTCAACACCGTCACTCCGACGGCTCCCGTTCAACCGACGCCGGCAGCAAACCTCGAAGACCCGCAGGCTGCAATCACCAAGTTCTTCAACACTCCTTCCACGGAGCGCAGGGATAATGATGTGCTCCGAGTCTGCAATCTGTCCTCCGGAACGGAGTCGATCAACAACATGGACTTAAACTCTTCGCCGGTCACGGATGAAGGGATCAAGAATCTTACCAAGCTGCAAAACCTGGAGACCATCAACTTCACCAGCACGCGCATCACCGAAGTAGGTTTCGCTGTGACACAGGACTTGCCCAAGCTCCGCAGCTTGAATTTGACCAACGTCAACATCACGGGAGCGATGCTGGTGACGCTCGGGAAACTGGAAAATCTCGAAGATCTGTCGCTGGAACGAACGACGATTGGCGATGCTGCGCTGGCCACGTTGGAGAATCTGGCACACCTCAAGTCGCTGAATTTGACAGGCACGCAGATTTCCGACAACGCCTTCAAACATCTCGAAAAGATGAAGTCCCTCGATGTTCTGAAGATTGGCCACACGGCAATCAGCGGAGGCGGATTAAAGTTTCTGAAACGCAAAAAGGGGGAATCCGGATTACGAGTTTTGGACGCTCAACATTCTCAGTTCGGATTGGCGGGATTGCAGTATTTGCGAAATGTCGAAACGCTCGAGGAGTTGGACCTCAGCCAAGCTGAGGTCACCGATCGCGCTCTGCAAGCACTCAAGGGAGTCCATCACCTAAAGAAACTGATCCTTGGCTTCAATCAAATCTCAGACCAGGGACTCACTATTCTGGCCAACACCAAAGGGCTGGAAGAGCTCTCTCTGAGAAACGTGGTGATGGTCGGCGATTTCACACTGAAGAACTTGGCCAAAAACAAGGATCTGCTGCGTTTGGACATCAACGGCACAAGTTGCACGATCAATGGGGTCACGGGCTTGAAAAAACAACTCCCAAACTGCGAAATTAGATTTATGGGAGCCGTGCAATAGACCTTCGGAGAGGGCGTCCGTTGCTACTCGTTCCGCATTGGCTGTTACATTATGAACCTCGCTCTCCAGACGATTCACTTTTCCTCTCCAATGGGAATGAGACACACGCACCATGATTTGTATCTCGGTTTCTCCGGAATCTCGCACGTTGGCCAAAGTTGATTTGCTCAACGCGGCGGCTCGTTGTGACATTGTCGAATTGGGACTCGACCATCTCATCAAAGAGCCCAATGTCGCCGAACTGATGGAAGACATTCCCAAGCCAATCCTGCTTTCCTGCCGCAACAGGGAGCAAGGGGGAGCGTGGGAAGGAACCGAGCAAGAGCGCATCACGCTGCTGCGGCAAGCGATCGTCTCTGGTCCAGCATACATCGAGCTGGATCTGGAAACCGCAAAGTCGATTCCTCGTTTCGGAAAAACCAAGCGAGTTATCAGCTACACCAGCTTGGATAAGCCGCTCACGACGAACATCGATTCGATTTTCGAGCAGGCCAAAAAGGTCAATGCCGACGTCGTGAAATTCACCTGGCCGACACCCACGCTGGAGGCCGCGTGGCCGCTGCTGTCCGCCGTGTCGAAGAAGCGTGACATCCCCGTCGTCGGTTTGGGACTCGGCCGCACTGGCTTGACGTTTTCGTTGCTGGGTCGGAAGTACGGCTCGCCATGGATTTACGCCGCGCTCGAAAAAGGCATGGAAGCCTACGAGGGTCAAGCCACCGTGTTTGAGCTCGATGAAACCTACGGTTGGCGCAGCATCGATCCGCAAACGCGATTGCTTGCCGTCGCGGGTCTGGGTGACGCCGAAGCCGTGACTGTGCGGACCATGAACAAGATGTTTGACAAGGCCAGCCTCAACATGCGCTGTCTGCCGGTTGCCACCGAGAAGTTCGACAAATTCAAGACAATGCTCGACGCGCTCAAAATCAACGTGCTAGTCACCTCCGGCGAGACCGCCGAACACATGCTGCCGCTCGCGGAAAAAATGGAAGAGGTCACGCAGATGTCGCAGCACGGCGACTTGATGCTCAAGCAAAACGACGTTTGGACCGCCTACAACAGTCTCTGGCGGAGCGCAGTCAAAGCCATAGAGACGGCGTTGGGCAAAGGTAGCGGTGATGCACGGCCACTCGACCGCCGTAACGTGATGGTCATCGGTAGTGGCGGACTCGCCAAGTCGATGATCTTCGGCATCGCCAAACGCAAAGGGCTGGTCAGCGTGACCAGTTCCAACGACAAGGAGGCTCAGGCTCTCGCGGTCCAAATGGGGGTGCGATTCGTGCCGTACCAGAACCTCTACAACACGCTGGCTGACGTCGTGGTCTTCGCTGACCGGGACATGCAGCTCGGTGGCAAGAAGGAGGAGTTCAACCCCGGTTACTTGCGAGCCACCATGATGGCGATCGACGTCACGACCATGCCTGCGGAAAGTCCGGTGATGAGGGAGGCTCGCGAACGGGGAGCCAAAACGGTCAGCCCGGTCGATGTCTACGCCGAGCAACTCGCAACCCAATTCAAGTCCGCCACCGGGCAAGACCTCCCCGCCGCCGACTTCCGCAAGGAACTCACGACTGTTCCGGAATAATTGGTCATCGTCGCCGCGAGAATCGCACTTCGTCGCGGATCAAGTCAATTCCCTGATCATGCCAACGTACCACATGAAAAACCGGAAGATAAAAAAGACGATGAAAGTCGCGACGGCTCCCCACACCAACCAACTCACAACGGCGGTCAGAGCTTTCAGGCTACGACGAGCTTGATCCTCGAATTGCGGGCTGAGACGGTTCAACATTTCCGGAACCGTGCCGGATGTCTCCGCGACCGAGACCATGTGCAGGTAGTCCTCGGGAAAGAGTTGGCTCGCCTCGAGAACGACGGACAAGTCTTCTCCTTCGCGAATGCCGGCGCACACCAGCGGCGTCGAATTCTGAAACGCGCCGTTGTTCGTGGCCTTTAAGCTGGCGGTCAAACTGCGATCGACCGGCATCCCAGATTGCTGAGTCAAATAGTACGCCCACGAGAACCGCGCGATTGCGAACGACCGCAGACACGTCCCCAGTACCGGCACGCGCAGCCACAATGGATCGAGAATACGCTTCGCCGCGAACTTCCGAATCGAGACTTGATAGGCAATCCACACGCTCGCAGCGGTACCGAACGTGCAAGCCAGCCAAATGACCGCGCCGCTCACACCCGACAGGCCGAAGACCAATTGTTTCATATTTGGTCCATTCGGGTCGTCGCCGATCATGCCAAAAACCACGATCAATAGCGCGATGATCAGCACCGCTGCCACGAGTTGAAACATCGGCCAGGCGATCGAACTGACGAACTCGCGCCGCAGCCGCAGGTGGTTTTCGTAGTGATCTGCCAGGTGCGTCAGCACTTCTGGCAGCGACCCGGTTCCCTCGGACATCTCGATCATGTCGATCATCAGTTCGGGAAAAGTTTGTCCTTGCTCTCGCATTGCCGCCGAGATTTCGTGTCCCGCGGTGATCTGCACGTTGATCTCCGCAAAGGCCGCGCGGCAACGAGCGTCGCTGACCTTGCTCGATGCGACCTTGAACGACTTCCGCACCTCGACTCCGGACTCCAACAACGTGCTGAGCGACCGGCAAGCATTTGCCAACGTCTTGAGTGAGAGTGTCGTGGACATTTTTGGAGAGGTATCGGGATTGGGGGTTAGGGTCGCTTCTCCGGCCAGCAGGCGGCGATGGCCGCGATGGCACACAACGTGACATCGACTGTGTTGATTTGCTCGGACCAGCGATGCAGTTGCAGAAACCGAGCATCCCGTACTCCGCTCGGATCTGTAACGATCGCAAATAGCGGCGAGTAAATCGCGAAATAGTCGATACTCATCAGCAGCAACGCCAGGACCAGACATCCGACGAGCACCCACCACCGCCGACGATTGTGTCGTCGGTCAATTCCCATCCTTCCGCCGACAAGACCCAGTCCAACGAGCACGAATCCAAAGCCGTAATACGCCGGAAATCGCAGAGCAGCGAGCACGTTTTTGACCTCTGATCCAAACGCCGTCGAGCGTTGTTCAGTAATCGAAGTCACCACAAACAGTGCCGCCGCACCAATCCAAGCGGAGAGCGCGAACCGAGCGATGGTCAAACACAGTCGTTGCATGGCCGCAGTCTAGAAAGTTTGGCGTCAGCGGTCAGGAGTCAGATTGAACATTCCTCATTCTCCGTTCTTCATTCCGGCTGTTCTCAATCGGGATTCGCCTCCACAATGCCGACACCACTCAGGAGGAAACCGTATCATGCCCGGACGCAAGCCGACGAAACCCACTCGTGCCTCTGGACGTTCGCTTTCGTCGAAGTCCATGCGGCGAACCGGCAAGGCAGTCACGCGATCCAAGCCGGTCAACGGCAAGGGCAAGCAGACGATCGGCGGCTATCTCATCCAGCGGTTGCAGGATTACGGCGTTGCGGACGTGTTCGGTATTCCCGGCGATTTCGTGTTGCAATTTTACGGAATGCTCTCCGACAGCCCAATCCGAGTCGTCGGCACGACGCGCGAGGACAGCGCCGGATACGCGGCCGATGGCTACGCTCGTGTGCATGGACTCGGAGCGGTCTGCGTGACGTATTGCGTCGGCGGCCTGAGCCTATGCAACTCGATTGCCGGAGCCTACGCGGAGAAATCGCCGGTCATCGTCATCAGTGGTGCACCGGGAATGGAGGAGCGACGCTCGGACCCGTTGCTGCATCATCGCGTTCGCGATTTCAACACGCAGCGTGAAGTCTTTGAAAAGCTCACCGTCGCGACCGCGTTGCTGGACGATCCGCTGACGGCCTTTCGCGAGATCGACCGCTGCTTTGAGGCGGCAGTCCGGTTCAAGCGGCCGGTGTTTCTCGAATTGCCACGTGACCGAGTCCGCACGCCCGCTCTCTTTCCGCACCGGCCGAGCATCGACAAGCCACGCAGCGAGCGAGAAGCGTTGCGTGAGGCGCTTGAGGAAGCGGCCGACGCGATCAACTCAGCCAAGCAACCGGTGATCATCGCCGGCGTTGAGATCCATCGCTTCGGCCTGCAAGACCAAGTCATCAAACTGGCTGAGAAGCACGGCATCCCGATCTGCGCGACACTGCTGGGTAAGTCGGTCGTCAGCGAAAAGCATCCGCTGTACCTGGGCGTGTACGAAGGGGCGATGGGCCGCGAAGACGTGCGACAGTTCGTTGAAAACAGCGACTGCGTGATCCTGCTCGGAGCGTTCATGACCGACATCAACCTCGGCATCTTCACGGCGAATCTCGATCCGACGAAGTGCGTGTACGCGACCAGCGAGAAGCTCCGCATCCGACATCACCACTTTCACGACGTGCTGCTGCACGACTTTATCCGCGGACTTGGCAAGGCGGATCTGCATCCGCCGAAGTGCAGTTTGCCTCGTCACCGCAATGACGACGACGGACCATTCGTACTGCGACCGGAGGCAAAAGTCACCGTGCGGCAGCTCTTCCGGCGCATCAACGACATGCTCGACGAGTCGATGGTCGTCGTGGCCGATGTCGGCGATTCGCTGTTCGCCTCGGCGGACCTGACAATCCATCAGCGAACTGATTTCCTCAGTCCGGCGTACTACACGTCGATGGGCTTCGCGATCCCGGCCGCGATCGGCGTGCAAGTTGCCAACCGCGACCGCCGCCCGATTGTCATTGTCGGCGACGGAGCCTTCCAAATGACCTGCCTGGAACTTTCGACTGCAGTGAAGCTCGGCTTCAACCCGATCGTGCTGGTACTCAACAACAAGGGCTACACGACCGAACGGTTCCTGCAAGAAGGCCCGTTCAACGACATCCCCAACTGGGAGTATCACCGCCTGCCCGATCTGCTCGGCGGCGGCTGGGGGTTTGAAGTCCACACCGAAGGGGAACTCGATCAAGCCCTCAAGGCCGCGCTCAACAACGAGGACACGTTTGGTTTGCTCAACATTCATCTCAAGCCGAACGACATCAGTCCGGCGCTGTCCCGTTTGGCAAAGCGGTTGTCGAAACGTCTGTAGCCCTGTCGCGGAGCGACAGGGCTAGTGCGTTTGCAAGTGGATTGAATCAGTGAGGTGTAAGTCCTCGTCGAAGTTGGTTTGAACTTTGTATCCGAACGTAACTGCGTCGTCGTGAGACGGGGTGGAGAGCAACGGGAGGAG
>SYJG01000519.1 GCA_005798445.1 Planctomyces sp. | reverse complement strand
TTTGGGAGAGGGTCGGGGTGAGGGACCGCAGTGGCGAACTCGCAAAGCGGAAGTCGATCGACCATGAAGCCCTCATCCGGCCTTCGGCCACCTTCTCCCACGGGAGAAGGATTCACAACGGAACGCGCAGCCCGTCGTAGGCCAACTCGACACCAGCCGGCAGACGGGCGTTCGTCGCGTCGTAGTCGAGCTTGTGGGACACATGGGTGAAGAACGCTCGGCGCGGACGGAGTCGTTCGACGACCTCCAAACTTTGAGCGACACCGAAGTGCGTTGGATGCGGATTGTCTTGCAAGGCGTCGATGATCAGCACGTCCAGCCCTTCGAGCAGCGGCCAACTCTCCTCCGGGATGCGGCTGACGTCGGTGCAGAACGCGACGTCGTTGATCCGAAATCCCAAAACGGGAAGTCGGCCATGCAGCAAGCGGATCGGTTGCACTCGCTGACCGAGCACGTCGAACGGATCAAGCCCGATGCGAACGAATTCCAGCTTTGGGATCGCACCGGGATGCAGGTCTTGATGCGGAATCTCGAAGGCGTAGCCAAACGCCGAACGAAGCTGTCGCTCGACCGGCTCTTCGCAGAACAGCGGAATCGGGTGGGACAATTTCCAACCGCTGGTCCGCAGGTCGTCGAGTCCAAAAATGTGATCGGCATGCGCGTGGGTGAAGAGTGCCGCTTCGACCAATCGGACTCGTTCACGGACCAGTTGCAGTCGCAGTTCCGGCGGCGTATCGATCACGAATGTGCCGCGCGGAGTGTTGATCGCGACCCCGGTGCGCGTCCGATGGTTCTTCGGATTGGCCGATGTGCAGACCGCGCAATCGCAACCAATCATCGGCACCCCGACGCTGGTGCCGGTGCCGAGCAGGATGAGTTCGCCGCGAGAAGAGTCAGGTTCAGGCATGGGGGCACTGGGCTGAAGGTCAAGGCTTGTTCAACAACTTCTGCAACGCTTGCAGATCGGCCTGCAAGCGTTCAATCGGCTGAGCGGCGAAGTCTCGCGGGCTGCGGAGTCCGGGCTGGAAGTTCAATGTCGCATTCATCGAATCGAGCACCGTTTGAATCTGGCGGTCGTGTTCCTGGTCTGCCGCTGTTGTCGCTGAGCCGCGAACGGCAATGACCGCGCTCTGCAAGGCGTTCAACGACAGAAAGAGCTGCGTCGCCGAGTCCCAATCGCGACGGACGAGTCGCGGCCCCTCGTCCGTGGCCAGTGCGAGTCGCAACGCCACGAGGGCATCAGGCGACAGCATGTCGTTCGCGGAATCGGTGTGATTGAGTCGTTCGGCCGAGACTCGGAGTGACTTCGCGGTTGTGATCGCGTCCCGAGCAATGTCTTCGGCCGGCGGGAGCGGTGCCGCAAAATGCCGCCGCAGTTTGGACAACTCTCTTTCGGGAAGTTGAATCACCGGAACAGGCTTCTGCCCCGCGAGCGGCTCCAGCATCGCATACGGCCACGCATTCCAACCGAACGAGCCGCGAGGGCGTTTCGATCCGTCTTTCGACTGCCACCAACTTGCGGACTGCAAGTCGTGATGACACGCGAAGCAATTCCACTCGGCAAGCTCCGGCCATTTCGCCGGAGTTCCCTTGGCCAACTCGGCCCGCTGGCTCAACAGTTCCAGAGAACGTTGAGCCGTGACCACTTGGCCCACGGCCCACAACTTGGCCTCGAAGTGCGAACCGCCGCTCGAGGATTTTTCAACCGGATGCCGTTTCGCGTCGGCCTCGTCGGGCCAGTGTTTCGGCCAGTTGGCATGGAACGTGGACAACTCAAAAAACAATCGCGGGTGTCCGGCGGCGATCAGATCGTGATTGACGTCTCGGCCGGGTCCGCCGACGTGGCAATCGGCGCAGACGTTGGCTCGCGTGAGCACGTCGGTCAGGTCGCGATAGCCGCGCCGGCGTTTGTCTTCGGCCGAGCGTGGCTTCCAGTCGGTTCGGACATGCTCAGTGAGCCAGCGTTCGGCGGGGCCGTGGCATTGCTCGCAATCAACGCCGTCGAGCGGGACGCGGCCAGAGATCGAACTCAACTTGGAGTCGCTGCTGGTTGTCGGCGAGTGGCAGTTCAAACAGACGGCGGACTCGTGAGCCGGCTTCGGCAGCTTGAGCAGTTCGGCCATCTGTTGCGAGAGGTCGTTTCGCAGCTCGGAATAGGCTCGCGAGTGCGGATCGCGCGCGGACCAGATGGGGAACTCGGCTCCGACGAACTTGTGTCCGGTCAGGCCGCCGTGACAAGCGGCCGTCGCGCAGGAGGCGCTGCCGACGAGTTTGGGAGGGGCGTCTTCGGCAGACGCGGCGTTGATGTTGCCACAAGCGAGAATGCAAAGTGCAGAGTGCAGAGTGCAAAGTGCAAAGTGAGAGGCACATGCAGCCTTCACTCGCACACTTTTCACTTTGCACTCTGCACTCTGCACTTTGCACTTCCTCTCACGGAGCGAACGGTCCGTTCCATTTGTCCTTGGACCGGTCGTGATAAACATGGCACTCGATGCACGACGTCCGAGCGCCGCGGTTCACGTTCGAGAGCAGGTCTTTCAAAGACTCGCTTGGCGGTGAATTTGGCGATCCGGCTTTGGGAGTCGTCTCGCCTTTGATTCCGTCGAGCCACTGGGCGGGTCGATGAGCGTGACACGCGCGGCAGACGTCGATCGACGGGATCAGCACGTCGCCGGTGTTCTTGCTCTGAGCCACTCCGGCGTGGCAGGCGGTGCAACTCAGCAGGCGATGCGGTTCGTGATGGAATTCGCTGTGGCTCAGCCAGCGCGAAGGAATGTTGGTCGGGACGATCTTCCAATCGGCAATCGCGGTCGGAGACTTCGCGGTGACCGGCTCGACTTCGTGGCAGTAGCGGCAGCCGCCGGTCGCTTCGTAGCCGAACTGGCTGTGCCGGTGCTGCTGTGCGATCTGCTCGGCCTTGGTGACGTCGTCGAGCACGGCTTTGGCCTGATCTTTCGAGAGGCGTTGGAAGTCGCGGTGCCCGGGGAGCGGGCGAGGTAGAGAGTCGGTTGGCTCATCGGCCCTCACCCGGCCTTCGGCCACCCTCTCCCGAGGGGAGAGGGGGTTGTTGGGGGTCGATGCCGATTCGGGGGTGAGGGCTTTCAGCGTGTAAGTTTCGGTGAGGAAGCCGCGCACGATGTCGGGCGTCTCGTGCGGCACGGCTTGGGCGGGGAAGCGTTCGTGGTCGAAGAGGAGCGGGTGACATTCTCGGCAGTGTCGCTCGAACGAGATCGGTTTGAGGAATCGGCCTTCGTGGTCTGGCTCGTGACAGACTTCACAACTGCGAGAGAGGTCGGTGAATTTGCGGTCCTTGCCGATCAGCCCGTGAATCAACTTGCCGTCGGCATCGTATTCGGCTTTGAGATGCACGGCGTGGTTGAAGCGAATGCGGCCTCGATCTTGCCAACGTGGGGTGGTGTCGCCGGGACGCTGGAAGTTCTCGACGGCGCGATTGGCTCCATGCTTGGCGTGTGGCGGAGGAGCTGCAGCGGCGTCTTTCGTCAGTGACTTCAGCAGGAAGTCGGGGTGTCCGTCGAGCTGATCGAAGCGTGTGACGTTCTTGGCGAAGACTTCGCTGGCACCATGAGTCGTCTTCAAATCAGTGTGACAGGCGATGCAGTGCCGGCTGCTGGGTTTGGTCAGCATTTCGGCCCCATCGTGCTCCTGATGGCAGGCCGCGCACGAGATGTCCCTGTGAGCCGGAATTTGACTGGCGTGATGCTCGGCGACGCGGTGACAGGTCTCGCACTTCTTGTTGTCGATCGAGTGGGCGTCGTCGGAGAAGGAGACCAGCCGTTGCAGTGGAGTCCACTTCGTGTGGCAACGCCAGCATTCGTTCTCGAACAACCGATGCGGCGAGGTGACATCACCCGCCTGATAGATTTGGTTTTCACCCTGCGAGTGTTGCAGCATCAGCCACATCAGCGAGCCGATTCCCGCCCACAACGCCAGCCACCACGCCGCGCGACGCTGGCGATTCGGCTGACGATGGACGTTGATATCCACGCGACTGGAAAGCTCGCGACTGGAACGGAGCATGGGGAGGCTCAAGGGTTAGGGGTTGGGGGCGATTTCAAAACTAGCACGCCGCGCCAGCGAGTGACCAACGCATCGAAAAACAACCACTCGCTGGCGCGTCGTGCTGGGTTCAATACCCTTCACTTTCCGAACGGAACTACGCGCAGTGAGACGATCACATGCGCGACGAACAACACCAACAAGGCAATCGACGGAGGAATGTGCACGATCAGCCACCAGTGCAGCCAGCGGTGTAGCCGCAACTGGGTGTTGAACTGCCGACGCTCGTCGCACAGGTCTTCCAATTCTTGCAACGAATCATGCAGCTCGGCCGGCAGATCGGATCGCAACTGCGCGAAGACTCGCCGAGCCGCGATGTCGTCTTCCAGCCGATGCTGCGGCGAGCGGCCGTTGCTCAAGAAGGGTCGCACGACGCGAATGTGGAAGTCACGGAGTTCCGCCAACAACGCAGGAGGAACTGGCGCGGCGGCTTTGACAGGTGCCTTCGGCGTTGCTGCGACAGGTTTCTCTGTCGTGGGCTTTTTGACCGCCGACGGAGTGGGCTTGTCGGCAGTGGGTGATTCCGACGCGACTGATTTGTCAACCGTGAGCGGCTTGTGCGTCTCGGCGGACTTGTCCGCCGACGTCGCTTTTGCGGCGGCGAGCTTCGCCTGCATCTGCTCCAACGGCGACAGCTTCTTTTCGGGAGTCGCCACTGCCGGCTGTTCGGCAACGGGCGCGGTGCCGTTCGGCGTCGGAGCTTGCTTCGCGGCCATCTTGGCTCGCATCTGTTCGATTGGTGACAGCTTCTTTTCGACAGCCGGCGCGGTTGCTTCTGGAGTTGGCTCGGGGGTGGCTGCAGCTTCTGTTGTCGGCTTCGCGGCAGCCTTCGCTCGCATCTGCTCGATGGGTGAAAGTCTCTTGGCTGGATCGGCAGTGGGAGGCGCACCGGCATTTGTGGACGCGGCAGTCTCACCTCCAGCGGCTTTGGCGGCGGCTTTTTCACGCATCAGTTCGAGCGGACTTTTCGGCTTCGCGGCGGGCGGCGTCTCAACGGCTGCGGAGGGCGGCGCGTTCGGAAGCGTGTTAGCCCCTGGACCCTCACCCGGCCTTCGGCCACCCTCTCCCGATGGGAGAGGGGACGTGGATGGAGCTTTGATGCTGACGATGTCCGCAGGAGCGGGGGCGTGTGCTTTCTTCGCATCCGCATCCGGCAGCGGGACGTTGGCGTAGACCTTTGCCAACTCTTTCGGGAAATCGGACTCGCGTTTGAGCACGCGCTGCTGTTTGAGGACTTCCTCGGCGAACGGCTTGAGCGGTTCGTAATCGACGTCGAGCACTCCCGCTTGCTTGGCGACCAACTGATCGGCTCGGAACTGCATCGTCCGCGACAGGAACGGAATCTGAGCGACCATCGTTTCTAGCGGCACGCGCGTCGTGAGCAACCGCGGGATGACCTGTTGCAGCGCGACCCCCGCGAAGCCCGTCAGCACGACCAGGCCGAATGAAATCCACAGCAGATTCTCCAGTAGCCCACCCCAGCCGAAACCGGCATGAAACAGAATCAGCACGAAGCCGAGAGTCCCCAGCCACAGATGCCCGCGCAGCCAAAACTGAGCCGAACCGACTCGCCAAGTCGGTAGCCGTTTACGCACGGCCAGCAACGCTGCGAAGACCATCAGCAGCGAACCGACAATTCCGAGAATCAGCCCCAGGACACTGCCGCCGGTCGGCCCGTGGATCGATTGCTTCGACATCGCCCAATAGGCCGACGCCGAGACCGCCAGCACAAGCGTGCTCCCGAAAATCCAGGGCTTGTGCGTCCGGTCAATCAGCACGAGCGGACCTCCGCGAACGTAGCCGCCTCGCTCCTGCGAGGCGGAGCTACTGTGAATAGACCACCGAATCTCAGGACTTCATGCGAGCGATTGTTGCTGGGGGTTGTGAGTCGATCGCAAATGCTCTGCCTCGCGGGAGCGAGGCAGCTACGTTCGCACGCTCGTCGATTTCTGATTGGGTTCATCGCCCCCTCCCGCTCAGGAAGAAGTCTTGGGCGTGGACGCGCATCGCGGCGTCGTGCGGGCAAGCATAAACGCATGACGGCGACTGACTCGGCAGCGAGCTGCACAGATCACAGACCACCGCTTGTTCGGTGATCGACTTGATCTCGGACTCGGTACCGAGCGCTAGGCGGGCCTGATCGCTCAGCTCGACCGGATTGGTCAGCGGGCTCATCTGAATCGAGCCGTAGGGACACTGGTCGGCACACATGCCGCAACCGATGCACCAGTTCTCGATGACGATCTCCCCTTTGTCGCCGCGATTGATCGAGCCGACCGGACAGCCAATCATGCAGACCGGGTCGAGGCACGAACGGCAACTGATCGGCACCAAGTAGTTCTCGAAACGAGGCCCGTCGAGAAACAGCCGCGTGCGGCCGTCGTCGTGAGCCGCCACGCAGGCCTCGACGCACTGGTTGCAGCGCGTGCAACGGTCGAGGTCGATCAGCATGAGCTTCTGACCTTGAATCAGTCCCAACTGCTCGAATTCCGGAGACTGCGATTGTGCGGACAGGAATGACGAGGCGTCGGTCTTCGCCTGCTGGATCGATCGTTGCTGCCGCTGAGCGATGACGGCGTCCACTTTCGCTTTGAGTTTTGGCGACGCCGCGACCAATTCTTGAAACGCCGCCTTGCTGATCTTCACCAGTTCGACACGCGACGGGACTGCTCCCGTGCGCGAATCCGGGACGCGCTGATTGGCTCCTCCGTCCGGGTGGTCGTAGGCGTAGACCGTCGCGCTGCGTGCTTCGTTGGCGATGACGCCCATCTCGCCGAAATAATCGCCTCGGCCCAGATAGCTGAGCGTGCGACGCGGCCCGGCTGTCGCCGCGCGACGTGGCATGTTCGCGAAGACGAACTCCAGCAGCAGCCGATGAAACGTGCGCGCTTCGAGGTCCGACCACTTCTTCGGATCGTCCGGGAAGTCACTCATTGCCAGCGTGATGGTCACGCTGTCGATCGCAATCGCGACATCCGTCGTCGTCTTGCCGAATTGCGAGTGCAGATCTCCTCGAAAGATGAGTTCATTCAAGCCGGCAAGGAGTATGGCTTGATCGGCTTCGCTGGCGGATTTCGCGGCAACAATCCGACCAGCGGCCTCACGAGTTGACGACGACAAAACCGCAGTGACCTTCGATGTCAAATTTGAGATTTGAGCTTTCAGATCGCCGATCTCAGCCGCCAACCCGGTCCATTGCGTTGCCGAAAACTCAGCCGCGCGAGCCTGCGTCCAGGCGTTGGCGACGACTTTCACCAGACCACTCCGGATGACGTAAAACGCTTCGGACGAGTCGAATTGCTCGAAGATGATGCCGCCCGTCGAGACTTCCGTCAGTTCGATCGCCTCGCGGAGCTTGCCAAATTCGGCATCGCTCAGATCCTCGAAGATCGACAGCCGGCGAATGTGATTTTCCAAGACGCGCTGTTTGTAAACCGCGTCCATCCGCTCTTTGTAAGCCGGGTCGCTGTGCAACATGTCGAGCACGTTGCGGAGCATTTCCAGCAGGTAGCACTCTTGGTCGGCGGCGACCGTTGCGGAACGGGGCGCGCGATTGATGCAACTCATCTCGCCGAACAGATCCCCCTCGTGCAGCGGAGCCATCTTGGTGGCCACGTTGACGTCGGCTCCGTCGATGGCGATCCACTTGGGCAACTTGCGAGCCAGTCGCCGACCGGTCAGCCAGCGCGCCGCTCGCTGCCACAACGATCCACGAGCCGCGCTCCCATCCAGATTGACCAACAGATGAGCGGTCGCTCGCTGACGCAGCGCGGCGTTGGTCTTGTTCTCCGGCAGGTCCAGTTCGTCCGCCTGCGGACGCAGTCGCTGGACCTCATTGAGGTATTCGTGCTCGCGATCCCGCAGATCGTTGTTGGTCATCCGCGCGAACTGCGGATGCAATTCCTCACGTGATCGCCCCGCCGCTCGATCCTCCAGTTCCTTCTGAATCGTCTTGATTTGTACCTCGCGAAGGTCGAGCACATCCCGCGTCGTCAGAATCGTGAACGCGGTCGCGCCAGCCGCCCCTTGTTCGCAGAGCACTCGGCCCGGATGACACTTTCGCAGCAGCGTCGAACCGGGAAACTTCTCGAACGACGGCGCTTTCTTCAGCGACTCGAAGATCGACAGGACTTCCAGCTCTTTGGCCGTGAGCAATTCATCTTCAGGACCGATCGCAGCGGCGACCTGCTCGAATTCGGCTGGAATGTTGGTGACGATCTTCGCCATTGGGAGCTCTGCGTCCTGCGAACGTTGGCGACCAGGAAGTGACGGCAGAAAGGTATTCCGGCGCGGCATCCATGTGAAGCAACGACAACGAGTGAGATTGGTGGTCGCTGGAACGCGCAACAAAAAACTCTCGACACCGTGTGGCACGAGATCGAGAGTCGGTAGCCATCCGCCGCAGCGGACCAGAACGTGGGTTTGTTGACGGATCGCCCACGCTCTGGCGAGCGTGGCTACGGTCTTGAAACCGCTTGGGCGAGTCCGCCTAAATCATGTTGATGACTCGCTCCGCCAAGCCCTTCTCGCCCAGGACGATGTTGAGCTTGCCGGTCGAGGCGATCTTTTCCAGGACTTCCAGCTCACGCAGACGCATGAGCGTCGGGTTGTCCTGAAGCAGCTTCGCCGTGTTCGACTGGCTGCGGATTGCGGCCGTTTCCTCGCGACGCACGATGAGGTTGGCCTCGGCCGCCTTCTTGGCTTCCGTGACTTTGTTCATCAAGTCCTTCATTTCGCCCGGCAGGATCACGTCTCTGATCCCGAACGAGACAACTTCCAGACCCAACTGTGCGGCTCGCGGACGCACGAGCTGTTCCAGCTCGCGCACGACCGATTCCTTATCCGCCAGGAACGGGTCGAGTTCGCGCGTGCCGATCATCGCTCGCAACGCCTGCTGAGCCTCGCGGTACAGAGCCTGACGGAAGTCATCAGCCACGCCGAGCGCCTGCCGGATGTCCGTGACTCGATACGTCACGATCCCGTTCACTCGCAGCGTCACCTTGTCCGCCGTCATGATCTCCTGTCCGCTGATGTCCAGCATCGTCTCGCGAACGTCCACCGGCACGAGCTTGATCGTCGCGATATTCTTCCAGAACGCATACCGCCCCGGAGACAACACCGCCATGATCTCCCCATCCTGAAACAGTACGCCCTGCTGACCCGCCTCAACGCTCAGCACGTCGAGAGCCTGGCCAACCAGCGTGGACTTCAGGATCACCGGCAGATCGGCATGTTCAAAACGTACGCGCCGAGCGTCGATCACCTCGACCCGCACGTCGCGGAACTTCGTCCAATACGCGAACTGCCCCGGCGGCAACACATGACTGAACCGCCCATCAACCCACACCAGCCCACGCTGATAGTCCTTCAGGTCAACCACGACCGCCGGCCCGTAGGTTGGGATTCCATCCCGACCTCTTCCGTCAAGCGCCCCCGACTTCACGATCACATCGAGCTTCTCATGAGTCAGCCACGGAGCCCGCTGCGACACAACGTCGATGCTCACCCATCCGAGCGGATCAAAGAACCAATGCCGCCCCTCGCCGAGCAATCCAACGAACTCGCCGCGCCGAAACAGCAAGCCGACCTCGAAGCTGCGAATGAAAATCTTCTTGAACATGATGCCTCCTTTGGACTGCGGCGACCCAAGTCGCCGCTTTTCAAAACATCCTGTAGCGCCACCCCGCGCCGTTTTTGCAAATCTGTGCGTTTGGGAAAGCGGTGACTCAGGTCACCGCACTCCAAATCGTGCAGCTCATTTCAAACAACCCTCAGGCGGCGAACCGTTCGGCCGTCACAGTCGACATCGGCGGGAGGACGTTTTGAAAGGGCGTGATGACTCGGACCCCGATCATGTTCGCGCCGCGCTCGTGTTTTCGTGGAGCACGATTTCATCGTGCTCTCGTTCAGGCACGTTAAAAACGTGCCCCACGAGACTGCGACGCTCCGCACGGCCGTTCGCCGAGCCTCACGCCAAATCAATCGCGTCCCCTCAAAGCCAAGATCGCTGCTGCCGGCCCCGTAGCTGCGGCATTCCATGACGCAGATTTGTCGTCCGCGATCACTTCCTGCCTCAGAATGCGAGTCATGGAATGACTCGCCTACGAGACCGGCCGACATCCGACCGGCCGCCTCCCTTGGGTTTCTTGTCAACGCGTTTCAAGCGTTTGGTCGTGTGGACGGGAGTCGAACCCGTAACTTTCAGATTATCAGTCTGATGCTCTTCCGTTTGAGCTACCCATTGATGCCGCACCGTTTGTCACACCAGTTGGGAACACGTCCCACTCACCGATCTCTCGGAGCGAACGCGCCTCTGGCCGGGCGTCATCAACACGCTGCCTATGGTTCGTCGTGATGCTCATCGCTTAACCGCGCGCCGCGGGCACGCGCGTTCCGTCGACGTCACACGTTTGACGCTCGTGCCTGCGGTGCCCGGATCAACAACACAGCGAACCGAAAAGACGCCGGTGAGAGTCGAACTCACTCAGTGCTGCTTTGCAGGCAGCCGCCAAACCGTTTGACGTCGGCGTCGCGGTGAAATCCCAAACTTCAAATCCCAATGACCAAGGAAACCCCAAGCTCCAATTTCCAATGTCCAAACTTGTGTTCAATCACAGTTTTGGGATTTTGGATTTGGGAATTCATTGGACATTGGGATTTGGTTCTTGGGATTTCTCGATTTGTCCTCGCCAGGAATCGAACCTGGTCCGCGACCTTCGCAGAGTCGCGTGCCTCCACCACACCCCGAGGACAGAACGGATTTTCGATTGCCGATTTGCCGGCCCAGAAATCGAAAATCAAAAATCACCAATCGAAAATTCCATTACCCCGCCTGGGAATCGAACCCAGTCCGACGGATTAAAAGTCCGCTATGCCGACCATCACACCGGCGAGGTGTTGAGCGTTCACAAAATGCCCCACCGAGGAATCGAACCTCGTCTGACAGCTTCGAAGACTGTCGTGCGTCCATCACACTCGTAGGGCCGGGGCGGAAATCCCAAGAACCAAATCTCAATGTCCAATGAATGACCAAGGACCAAGCTCCAAGTTTCCAATCAACGCGCAGACCTTTGACATTTGGGATTTTGTCCTTGGGATTTCATTGGACATTGAGATTTGGAAATTGGGGCTTCCTCCCCAGAGCCGACGGCAGGATTCGCACCTGCATCCGCTGGTTTACGAAACCAGTGCCTTCTGATCGGCCACGCCGGCAAGTTGTTCGCGAGTGCTCCGCCAAGGAATCGAACCTTGTCTCTCGGTTTAGAAGACCGAGGTGCGTCCGGCACACTCGCAGAGCGAATGAGTTGGGGGTGAGGAGTGGTAAGTGAGGAGCAATGACTTTTTCTGACTCTCCACTCCCCACTCGATTGTCCTCGCCAGGAGTCGAACCTGGTCCGCGACCTTCGGAGGGTCGAATGCGGTCCGTCACACTCCGAGGACTCGTTCGAAGTTCCGCCTTTAGGCGGTTGTTTTGATTGCCATGTCAGTTCCTCGCCGAACCGCCTGAAGGCGGAACTACGAACTCACTCGAAAAGCCCTGCCGAGGAATCGAACCCCGTTCCGCTGTTTACAGGACAGCCATGTCACCATCACACCCGCAGGGCAGATCGGATTTTCGATTGACGAGTTTTGATTTTCGCTTGGGTCGCAATCTCAATCAAAAATCACCAATCAAAAATCGAAAATCCAAATGCCTCGCCTGGGAGTTGAACCCAGTCCGACGGATTAAGAGTCCGCTATGCCAACCGTTACACCCGCAAGGCCAGTTGTTTTGTGATCAGAAATCAGGCGACAGCGCGAGGATTCGAACCCCATGCGGTGGTTTTGGAGGCCACTTACTCTCCCAGGAGCACACTGCCGTGTTTGGAATCCCAAGGGTTTGAAATCCCAAGGTCCAAGCTCCAATGTCCAAGGAATGACCAAGTTCCAAATCCCAATTCTCAAATGCGAGGGGCCGTGCGCTTTGGACGTTGGGATTTGGTCCTTGGGACTTCATTGGACATTGGGTTTTGGAAATTGGTCATTACTTCAGCTCGACGCTCCAGTACGCCTCGCTGAGGAACCGTGACCAGCTCTCGATCCGAACCTCCGGCGAAGCGTAGAACGCGCGCCACGCCGGTTGAGCCGGCTTGTGCTTCAAGCGCATTCCCGCTTGTTCTGGAGTGCGGTTCGACTTGAACGCGTTGCACTCCACGCAAGCCAGCACGCAGTTGGTCCAGCTCGTCACGCCACCTTGAGAACGCGGGATGACGTGGTCGATGGTCAGCTCATCGCTGCCCGGCTGGTCGCCGCAATACTGGCAAGTAAAGTGGTCTCGCTTGAACAAGTTTCGCCGAGAAAACGTCACCGCCTGCCGAGGCAGCCGGTCGTAGTGAGTCAACGTCACGACCTCCGGAACTCGCAGTCGGATGCGGCCCGCTTGAATGAACGGCTCGCCGTCGCGCGGCCGTAGTGAAGTCCAGTCCTCCCACGAGTACTGCTGAAAGTCGCTCGGATCGACCACACGAGCCGCTCCGCTGAAGACCTTCACCAGCGCGCGAGCCACGGTAGAAATCGTGATCGGCTGCCAGTTCCGGTTCAGCACCAGAGTCGGTCGAGTGATCGTCGCAACGGACATAATGAAACCCTTTCGGCGAGCCGGGCGGCGTCAGCCCCCGGACAACGGGATCGCTTTCTCGAGTCCTGGGGCTGACGCCGCCCGGATCACCACAATGAAGAAACGCAGGGTGCTCGACGGGAGTCGAACCCGTACCTCGGCTGTCACAGAGCCGCGTGCAAAGACCGCTACACAACGAACACCATCGAAGTGACTTCTCGTAGCCACGCTCGCCAGAGCGTGGGCGAAGTGCGCACCAACCACGCTCTGGCGAGCGTGGCTACGAACTCATAGTGGCCGAAGTGGGAGTCGAACCCACAAGCACCAGATTCTGAGTCTGGCCGCTTTGCCAATTTGCGTACCCGGCCGCATCAAAAACAAATCGCGAGTCCAGGAGTCGCACCTGGACGACGTGGTTTATCGGACCCCGCTGAGCCTCGCTCACTCGCGCTTTTGGAGTGCGACGGCCCTAGCCGTCGCTTTTCAAAACGCGCTGAACCAAATCACGATTCAAACCAACACAACAGCAGCATCATTTGAAAAGCGGCGACTCCGGTCGCCGCACTCCAAAGTGGCCAAGGGGAGATTCGAACTCCCAAGTTCGGTGGTTTGAGCACCGCGCGTCTGCCAATTGCGCCACTCGGCCAACGTGGGCGAGTCGCTCCGCGACTCGCTTTCAGCGGAAGGCAAGGGATTTGAACCCTCATCTCTCATCGAGAACCGCGTTAGCAGTGCGGTCCGGCCAACCGTATCCGGCTACCTTCCGTTTCAGTTCGTAATTCCGCCTTGAGGCGGCCGGACCGGCTGAAGCCGGGACTACGAACGAGTGACCCCGGATGGACTCGAACCATCGCTCTCCTGAATGTCGCTCAGGCGTCGTCGCCGCTGGACTACGGGATCAAATCATTTTCGATTTTTGATTTTTGATTTTTGATTGGCGATTTCGATGCAGCTCTAATCGGCAATCGAAAATCATCAATCAAAAATCCCAAAGTGGACCCACCGGGAATCGAACCCGGATCGCTTGCTTGCAAGGCAGGCATCCTCCCATTGAACGACAGGCCCATATTGTCCGCCGAGCAACACTCGACGAGCAGTAGTCCCGGATGGAATCGAACCACCGTCTCCTGGGTGTAGGCCAGGCGCCTTCGCCGTTAGACGACGGGACCGAAAAGATTGATCATTGGTTATTGATCGTTGGTCATTGATCATTTGGAACAGGCGGCTTTCTTCAAATAACCAATGACCAACGATCAATAACCAACGACCAATCTGTCTTTCCAAAATGACCAGAGTGGGACTCGAACCCACACACACCAGGCTCTCGACCTGACCGCTTTTCCGATTTGCGTACCTGGCCTCTGAATCTTTCCAACAAGTAGCGGGTCCGGGAGTCGCACCCGGCCTCCGAGGCTTATGAGACCCCGCTGAGCACTGGCTCACCCGCGTCATTTTCGTGGCACACGCGGCTCGCGTGCGTCAGTCATCCGGCTCGATGCGTCGTCCAAACCGAACGAACACTCGCACGCGAGCCGCGTACGCCACAATTGGGTCGTGAAGGAATTGAACCTCTCGTCGTCCACCTCACTTATTTCTCGACAACCGCTTTACAGGCGGCCGTGAGGAGCACAACCCGCGATGCGGGAATGACCAATTTCCAAACTTCAATGTCCAAATCACTGCTCCGGATGTCTTCTTGGGATTTGGGATTTCCTTGGACATTGGGATCTGAAACTTGGGATTTCCCATTGGAGGATGTTGGAATCGAACCAACTTCTGCGGTTCTTCAGACCGCCGCGATGACCACATCCGCAAACCCTCCGGGGTGAATGACCAAGTCCCAAGCTCCAATGTCCAAGGCAAACCGATGCCGAGATCGTGGGCATTGAGATTTGGTCATTGGACCTTCCCTTGGAAATTGGTATTTGGAACTTGGACATTCCCGCTCAGTACCTCGTGGGGGACTTGAACCCACCGTCGTCGGCTTGAAGGGCCGGCATCCTGACCGTTAGACGAACGAGGCATCTCTTTCCGCTCACTGGCACGAGTGGGATTCGAACCCACACTCACCGAGGTTTAAGCTCGGCCGCTATTCCCGTTCGCGCATCGTGCCGTCGATTCATTGGCCTTTGAAAAGTCCCCGGTGGGATTCGAACCCACGATCTCGACCGTGGCGGGGTCGCGAGCACGCCGCTGCTCCACGAGGACATTGGTTGTTTCACCAGCATTTCAAAAACGGTATCGCGGCTGTCGGCCATCGGCGGTCCGCATTCGGCCGAATGCCGTTAGCCGATGGCCGACTGCCGCGATACCGTTTTTCCAAGATAAAACCCGCAAGCGTCCTCGATGGGATTTGAACCCACGATCTCCACCGTGACAGGGTGGCGAGCATTCCGAGCTGCTCCGCGAGGACATTCTTTTTCCGTAGCCGCTGTCGCCAGGCTGCGGGCAACACGGGACACCCCGCGTTCTGGCGAACGCGGCTACGAGCATGATGCGGAAGCCGTGGGACTCGAACCCACGAGCGACTGAGTCGCCACCTGTCTTCCAAACAGGCTCCTCATCCGGCCGGTTGGCTTCCGTGGTTCTGTGTCGCAATGGAACTCAGCACCGACGCCGACCAATTCCCAACCCAGCGATTTCAGCAACGGAGTCAGCACTCCGTCTCGATCACTGTGATTCAACGCCTCATCACCTGGGCTGTTGACTGGCGGCAATGGCCGCCTGGGAGAGTTGTCGTCGGTCGTCATGATCTCGTTCCTTTCTGGTGGATGTTGCTCGTTCGTTGTCGCGCCAGTATCGGGTGGCCGGGTCCGGCCAATCGTGAGGCTCCATCGAAGTCACTCCGAGCGGTGCTTCCAGCGACCGACGGGCGACGCGGAGGAACGAGGTCTCGCTCTCGTTCCGATCCGTAGCATCCCGATGGGCACAGTTGACCTTCCGCCGTCATGACCCGGCCACCCGCCGGCACGCACAACGAAATCTCGTAGCTTGGCTCTCTGAGCCGAGCCTTCTTCAATTCCAATCGACTCAGAGAGTCGAGCTACGTTCAGCGGAAGCCGTGGGACTCGAACCCACAAGCGGCTCGCGCCGCCACCTGTTTTCAGGACAGGCTCCTCATCCGGTCGGATGACTTCCGTTTTCATTTTCATCAGTAGCCGAAGTCGTGAGACTTCGGTGATTCGTAGCGCGATGGCATTTCCGGGAGTTGGAATCGAACCAACGCCTCCTGGTTCAGAGCCAGGGATCGCGACCAGCCGCAACTGCCCCGAAGTTGTTCTGTTTGTCGTACACCATTCGGGGAGAAGGATTCGAACCTCCATCGTCGGCTTCAAAGACCGATATCCGACCTTTAGACGATCCCCGAGAGTGTCTTGTAGGAGTCGAACCCACCTGACCAGCTTGCAAGGCTGGCACCTCTGCCGCTCGGTCAAAGACACATTTTCTGTGTAGCCGAAATCGTGTGATTTCGGTCTTCTGCCGCTCAATGACCGAAGTCTCACGACTTCGGCTACCACAAGGCGGAAGGAGAGGGAGTCGAACCCTCAAGACATCCCAGGACGCTCGGCCGCGTTCGAGGCGGCTGCCATCGCCAGTTGGCTTGCCCTTCCGTATTTCCATTCAAAGCTCCGGAGCAAGGACTCGAACCTCAATCGTCTGGTTAACAGCCAGCCGTTCTACCTTTGAACTACTCCGAAAGATCCGATACGTGCCATGTGTCTTATAAGTCTCATGTGATTTATGTCGGCGCATATTTTCCACGCAGAGTTAGACACTGTTTTTAAAACAACATTAGCGCAGTCAGGACGGTGGGATTCGAACCCACGTTCTCCGGTGCCCAAGACCGGCGGATTACCAAACTTTCCCACATCCTGACGGTCAGACGAATTGTGCGAACAGAACTCAGCGAGCAGTCAGGATGGCCGGACTCGAACCAGCATTCTCCGGCTCCCGAAGCCGGCGGACTACCAAGTTATCCCACACCCTGAATGGCTCCCGATGCGATCTCTTCCCTCCGCGACGATGCTCACAACCCTTGCCGGCCGATCTGCGATGGAGGACTCGCAGCCAGCCTTCTTTCCCCCGCCACCATCCGCCCGGCGGTGCGTCTCGCTAGGCGGCAAACCACGAGACAGCACTTCTCCCGTAGCCACGTTCGCCAGAACGAGGGCGGTTTCCCCGAGATTCCCCACGTTCTGGCGAACGTGGCTACGATTCAGGGGCCAAGTGTCAGTCAAAGGTAGTCACCCGCGGCGTTGCGTGGTGACAAAGTGTCAGTCAAAGGTAGTCACTGTTTGCGGTGCTTGTTTTTTGGCTTGTAGTCGATGGTTTTGATCTTGGGG
>SYJG01000518.1 GCA_005798445.1 Planctomyces sp. | reverse complement strand
ATGTCTGCAGTCGCATCCTGGAACTCCCCGGTCGAAATGATTGTCGTCAACAACATCATTCCTATCAGAGATCACTCCAGGATGCTTCTCTCCTTCGTTCACACGCTGTTCACTCACAGATTCCGCTGGGGAACCGGAAAACTAGGTGGGCAGTCGCAGTGCTATCCGCCTCGGTTTGACAACGCCACGCTGCAACTTGGCCAACGTAGTAGCCGCCACTTTTCAGCCCGGTGATACGGTTTTCTGCGCCATGCTTACGCCCCGCGTTGCGCATCTCCCCAAGTAGTACCTTGGCGTTTTCAGGCTTCCAGCTTCGTGAACAGGTCGAGCCAACCGGCCGCGATGCTGTCGGCGGTTGCCATTTCGCCCGCTAGTTCACCGAACTCCGACAACTCTTGCCGCACCGTCTCCGCCGTCGCCCTGTTGTCGGCAAGCCGAGCTTCGGTGAGCTTCAGCGCGATGCAATCGCCGAACTCGTTGAGAAACTCCGGCGCAATGCCCAGCCGCTCGCAAACGATCCGCCACGCCGCTTGATGCTGCGACAGCTTCCAACAGCAGACGTTGACGAACGCTCGCCACAAACGAACCTCACGGGCGAGGGCATCGCTCACCGCATCGGGCGATTCGCCGTCGGCTTTGGTCTTGTCCGTCACCCTCGCCAACCGCGCTTGAGCGTGCCACAGATTCGCCAGCGTTGTGAGTTGTTCAACCCACGCCGTCGCCGAGACGTTCCAAACCGCTTGTACTCGGTCGTGATGATGCCACCGCCGCTCGCTTCGTTGCGGAGCGGTCGCATTGAGCCGTTGCATATCGAGGTCATCGCCTCGCACCAACGCCAGCAACAACGCCGAAACCCGCACCTGCTCATTCAGCCGGTCATACAAGTTCGCAACGTTCATCAGGCAGCCCTTTCCTTCGGTCGTGATTTCAAGATCGACTCCAACGCTTCCAATCGTGCCGCCGTGTCACCCGCTTCGATGGCTCGCGACGCGATGCCGGCCAGATAGCCCACCCCCTTCGCCCGCTCGACCGAGCCAAGAGAAGCGTCTTGCCTCAACGTCTCCAGTTGTTCGTTGAGCAACGCCAGCACGTCCGCCGCCGTCTTCGCTCGAAACTCCGCAGGCAGGGCTAGACGGGTCGGACACGGCTCCGCCGGTGTCGGCGAAACGGTTGATAACGCCTGAAAGGGGGTGGTTTCGAAAGGTCGTGTGCAACCAAGCGCACAACCATCCGTGGAGTCGTCCATCGTGCCGGTTGCTCGCATCGTCTGCGAATCGGGAGCGACGCCAACGATCGGCCAACCAGCGATCCGAGAAGTGGTTTTTCCGAGTAGCCTGACACTCCGAGTCGGGCCGTTTTCGCAGTATGCCCGACTCGATCAGAAACGCGACTACCTCTTGCATCGCCTGCCGAGCCACGGCTACGCATTCGTCAGCGGTCGCGCCATCGGCGAACACCTTTGGGAATTCCAACCCGCGGCCGTACCAAAGGTCATCCTCGAAGTGCAGGATGACTTGGTACTGGCTCACGAGCCGCTCAGCTTCTGACCAAACGGCGACATCGAACGGACGATCCAACCGCTTACGACTTCGTGAAGCCGCCCTCTTCGCCACTGAGCTTTTCGACATCACGAAACGGTGTTTCACTGGGCATGGCGTTTTCAAAGTTTATCGTTTGATAGGCGAAGTCAATTGACGACGATGATCGGCTCTGGGTTGAACAGGACCGACCGAGCAGCGCGGGTGGTGAGCTGGCGACTAATCACTTCTCGCTGTTCGACGACGACGATGAAGCGTAGCCCGGACGCAAACGTCCGGGCTGTCGAAACGCAAAGCCTTTGTCCGGACGTGGGCGTCCGGACTACGAACTTTGCAAACTCTGACGTTTTTCACCAATCAGTTTCAGTAATGCCTTGTGCGGGTCGGCAAACTTCTGAAGTCCTTCGGACATCAATGTCTCTTCGAGCTTCGTGAAATCGATCTGCCGATCGATTTCGGCGACGATGTCGGCGGGCGGCATTTGATCCACGCGGCGTGAGAACACTTTGCCGGTCATTGCCTGCACGGCGGCGTTTGTTGCGGGCGGATTCGTTTGAATGTCAGAGCCAGCCAGAGCGGCGACGTACTTGTCGGGCGACTCGGCCGGGTCTTTCGTGCCGGTGCTCGCGAAAATAATTTCTTGTTTCAGCGGCAGTCGTTTGTCGATCCACCAGCGTTCGTTGTCTTGCCAGATCCGCTGCACGTTCAGCAGCCCGACTTGTCCCTGAGCGGCCACCGACAACGGCGAGACCTTTTGCTTCGTGTACACGTCAATGCGGCTGACGAAGATGCTGTAGACCGACTTGAACCCGTCGAGCGACTTCCGCCGCTGAGCACCACGCCACACCGCCTCACGAGCCGCGTGATACTGGCGTCCCGAAAAGATCAGTGTGACGTTCAGCGTGATTCCTGCCGCCGCCAGTTTTTCCAACGCACCCAGGCCTCCTGGAGTCGCGGGGACTTTGATCATCCGATTTGTGTGCCCTGCCGCCCATTTCTTGCCGAGTTCAACGTACCGAGCGATCTTGTCCGGCAGGCTCAGCGTGCAAGCGGCGTCTTCCAACAGCGGGTCCAGCTCGAACGAAACGTAGCCGTCGTTGCCACAAGTCTCCGCCCACACAGGCGCGAACACCTCTTGAGCACCGCGCACCAACTGATCGGTCACCTGCCACGCGATCGCTTCGTCGTCCAGTCCTTGCTTCATCAACGCTGCCAGCCGATCGTCGAACCGTCCTGTCTTGATGAGGTCCGACACGATGATCGGATTCGACGTCGCTCCCGTCGCCCCTTGCTCGCGATTGAGCCGCACCAAGTCGGGATCAATGCTGTCGAGCCACAATTTCGTGCCAGATGCGATGAGCGATTGCAGCGGAGTCGACATGACGAATGCTCCTTGAAGTGATGGGGATGTGTGGCCGGAGGATATCTGCCTCGTAGAACTCTGGCCATGATTCATCGGCCGTGTGCAGGGCAGGCCAATGTTTCAAATGGGGCGGTTGATACCAACCATCCGAATGACGATATTGGCCAGCCATTTCGAATCATTTCAGCAGTCTCGTGAGTGCTTCGACGCCTTCCTTGAGTCCGATGGGATCGGAACTGGCCAGCACAATCGCATGCTTCTCGACGGCGAACGGACTCCAACAGAGACTGACCAACGCTCCGCCGGGGCCGGGATATTTTTCGTCGGCGATCTGCGGCAGCAGCTCACTGGCTTGCAACAGGGCGACGGCATGGCTGGTCGTGCTGCTGCCGAGCACGATCAAGTGCGAATCGGTCGTGTACGCCTCCGGCAACTGTGCGGGGAGTTGAAACGCGCCGACATGCTGCGTCAGTTTCGACCACGGCTTGGCCCAACGAGCACGGAACTCCGCAGACGTCTTCACTTGCATGCCGTCGGCGTTGAGAACCGTGATTTGGCGTTGCTCGTTGACGTGCAGTTGGACTCCCGGTTCATAGCATTGCTCGACGTCGCTGCTGAAATCGACGAGGCCCTCGCCAACGATCGTGATGCGAGCATTGGGCTGCCGCCAATCGTTCGAGACGTCTTGCCCGTCGGTGGTCTTCGCGGTGAATGAGCCATTGGCGGCAACGCCCAGCGTGATTTCTTTGTCGATCTTTGCAGCAGTCGGCTCCTTCGTCTTCGAGACGGTGAAGACCTTCGCGTACGGATTCCACACGCGCGGATACGCGACCTTGCGCAGCACGTCTGATTCTGGTTTGACGGTCACCTTCAAACCGGCGATCGCCAGGCGGTCGGTCAGCAGCCGCACGACATCGGCCGGAGTGTCCGCGTGCGTGGCCACGATGATCTCCGGCTTGGTGAGCAGGAAATCCTTCAATCGTTCGGCGTCGAAGACACGCACGTTCGCGACCGCGCGTGACGTGCGAGTTTTGGACTGATGAGCCACTTTGGTTTCACCAGCCAGGTTGGCGACCACGCTGGTCAACTTCACGACGTAGTCACCGGACGGAGCATTCGCTCCCAGCGGGAACGTCTCGTGAAATTTACCGGTCAGATTTGTTGAACGGTTGACGCGAAACAACTCGTGGCCGATCGGATCGGTGATGGAGACGACGATCGGCCAGGGCATGCTCAATCGCTTGAGAGTCGCTTCGATAGCAAGCACTCCATTGTGAACAGTCGCGGCCACGGCGATTCCCTCCGGCTTGCGAGGCGCGACGAAGTAGACCTTCATTTCACCCGGCTCAAACTTCGCCGCGATCGGCGCGGCGGGATCTGCGAGTTCGCTGGAGCGGTCGAAGTTCGGGCCTTCCAGCGTGAAGACAACCGGCGTGGATTGAGGATTGGCTCCCACACCCCGGCCCTCTCCCAGGGGGAGAGGGGGTAATTGCAATGCGAACTTCGGCGAGTACGACGTGTAGTTGTAGATCGGATACTTCTTGTCGTCGGCGATGGCTGGCAACTCTTCGTAGCCATTGATCGCGAGCAAGATCGTTCCCTCGCCGCCACGTTGGTGCTCGATGAGCAGTTCCGTCGAATCGGTCTCGGCCCACGGTTTTGAGGCCGTCTTCCGCATCGCGGCTTTGAGCGGCGCGACTGCGTTGCGAACCGGTTCATCCATAAAGTGGTTGGTCTGGAAGAGACTGGCTTCTCGCGGCGTTTTGAACGACTTTGCGTCCTGCAAGAACAGCACGCTCCAGCGATAAGACAATCCTTTGAGATCAACGTCGGCGACGATGGCGTTGTCGAACTTCACGGTCGAGTTCTTGTCGACAACGATTCGTCCGCCGGCATCAGTGAATTTCTTGAGGTGCTCTGTAATCGTGTCGGGCAGCGCGTGCGTTTGGCCGACGATGACCAGCGTTGTGATGGTCTTGAGCGCACCGTAGGGCAGAGTCCGTTCGTGAATGATCTGAGCCGGAAAGCCGGCTCGTGCGAGGGCGTAGTGCGCGGTCAGCACGGCCTCCTTGTAATCGCCGCCGATGTTGTAGGCATTGATGTCGATCTCCTTTCCCTTGAGCGCGGTGTTCTCTGGCAGTGAGGCGATCATCAGCTTGATTTGCTCACCGGACTTCTTGCTGGACTCCTTGAGCGTGAGGTCCTTCTCGCGCATTGCCAGTTCGGTGAAGCTCCACAAGACAGCGACATCGTGGCCGGTGAACATCGTCTCTTTGAGCACGGGGCCGATCTTCTTCGCGGCGTTGTTGACCTCGGCCAGATCGGCCGGCTTCATGGCACCCGTGTTGAGCCACCAGTTGCTGGTCAGCCCAGCCGCGAGCATTCCATTCATGGCGGCTCGGTAGGCGTACGTTTGCTGTGGTGGAGCAACCGGATCACCGAAGAGTTGTCCATTCATCGCGTGAGCCATGCGCGACGTCGGATCATGCGACTTTTCGAGTTGCACGCCGGAGTAGGCTCCCAATCGGTCGATGCCCCAATCGACGAAGACGTGCGACGATGGGATGTCGTTGACTTCCTGGTTGAGCGGATCGGTGCCGTCCATGATCGCGTGCGGCGCGTACAAGTCGGTACTGAACGTCGCCTGCGGCCAGGGGGTCTTGAGGTCTCGCCGAGCCTGCCGCTGGCAGTCTTTTAGGATTTCGCAGCGGATGGTCATGTACTTGAGCCAGTCGGCATCTGCTCGCGACGCGGGGTTGTCCGTGAATTGCCAGCCGCGCTGCTCGTACCACGCTTGCTCGTCCCAATCCGGAAAACCGCTGGCTGTGCCACCGGCGGGCGTCTTGCCCCAGCCAAGTCCTGGTTCATCGAGCGTGCCGATACTCAGGATGTTCGACGAGAACCGCCGCACGCGCTGTGAAGTATGAAAACTCAACAGACGCATCGAGTCGTTCATCTCTGGGGCGGCCCAGCTTTTCATCGAACCGAACGGTTTGTGAGTCACATAGCCTGTCCAATACATGTAGACGACGGTCGGCAGGTTCGCGGCAATCGCGTCTTCGAAGACTCGCATCCCGATGGTCTTCGTCCCGCGCGGCGCGAGGCTCGGCCCGTCTTGCTGGGGGTTGAGCCGTCCAAAACTGAACGCGTTTCCGAGAAAGAAATTTGCCCCACCGGCTTTGAGTTCGTTGAGATTCGCCGTTTGAGAGACGAGCAAAGTCGAGTCAATCACGCCGCTGCTGATCGTCAGCTTGCCAGTCTCTTTGCCGTCGAGCTTCACGACATACACGTCCGGTGCGAGCGACCCCGAAGTCACTTCGACCGTTGTCGTGCCTGTCTTGCCAATCACATCAAACGACATCGGTGCGACCGCAGCACGAGTTGGCACAAGCTCGACAACGGCCTTCGACCCCTCGGGCAATCCCGTGACCGCGAGTTCAATCGCCTCGTGCGAGTAAAACGCCTGTCGCTCCTGCGGGAACAACAACTCAGCGGCCGAAAGCGGCGCAAAACAGGACGCGAACACAGCGGCTGCGACAGAGAACGAACGGAGCATGGGCGGGAGTCTCCAAGGTGGGGAGCGAATCGGCCGCATTGAAGCGGGAGCTCCAGATCGAGGCAACGAATCGCGATACCAGTCACCCGCGCAACCGATGAGCGAACTTCTGCCGGAACTTACCGACCTTCGGCGAGATGACCGCTTGGCAATAACCCTGTGCGGGGTGCGATCGGAAGTATCCTTGGTGATAATCCTCGGCCGCGTAAAACGCCTCCAGCCGCGCGACCTGTGTGACGATCGGAGCGTTCCAGAGTTTCGCCGCGTTGAGTTCTTCGATCTTGGCGATTGCGACACGTTGCTGATCGTCGTCGTGGCAAAAGATCGCCGATCGATACTGCGTGCCGGCGTCAGCACCTTGCCGATTCAACGTCGTCGGATCGTGCGTTGCGAAGAACACGTCGAGCAGATCGGAAAACGAAATCTCGGTGGGATCGAACGTGACCTGGATCACTTCGGCATGTCCGGTGCGTCCCGTGCAGACTTCGTCGTAGGTCGCATTCGGCACGACACCGCCGGTGTAGCCGGAGACAACTTTGTGGACTCCGCGAAGCTGCTCGAACACCGCCTCCAGGCACCAGAAGCAGCCTCCGCCAAGCGTCGCGAGTTGCAGAGCCGAGTTCGACATGATCGTTGCTTCGGAGGTGACTACTGGCCAATGCAGTACAAGAACTTGTCCGATCGGATCAGCAGCCGCGACTCATCCACGGCCGGACTGCCATTGAAGATGCTGCGGTCGCGCAGGTCGTTCACGGCCAGTTGCTCAAACTTTGGCTTGGCGGCGAGCACGAACGTCCGGCCGTCTCGCGTGAGGTAATACAGCTTGCCATCCGCGAGCAGCGCGGACGCGTAGACTTCTCCAGCACGGTCGAGCCGCTCCTCATAAACGATCTTTCCACTGTCGGCTTCAGCACAGTACGCGATCCCTCGGTTGTCGTTCATCCAATAGAGATGCCCGTCGAGATAAACGGGCGATGTGACGTTGGAACCCTTGATGCTCGTCCAGAGTCGATGCGTTTCTGTGACATCTCCGCTGCCTCCGGCTCGCACCGCAAGTCCCGCCACCCCGGAGCGTCCACCCAGGCAATAGACGATGCCGTCTTGTGCCACGACGCTGGGGACCATGTACCAACCGATGTCTGTCTTGCAGGACCAAAGCGGCGCTCCCGTGTCGGGATTGAAAGCCAACACGTTCCCCTGAGTCGCCACGATCAATTCCTGACGTCCAGATTCTGCTGTGATCACGAGTGGTGTGTTCCAGGCTTCACGAATCCCCTTCGCTCGCCACTTCTCCTCACCAGTACGGCGATCGAGCGCCACGAGCGACGAGCTTTCAACGCTGGCGTTGATGAACACCAAATCCTTGTAGAGCACCGGAGATGCCGACGTTCCCCAGCCGTGAGTCTTGGAACCGACGTCGGACTGCCAAAGTTGTTTGCCACTGTGATCGAAGGCAAAAACGCCAGTCTTGCCGAAGAAGGCATAGATTCGTTGGTCGTCCACGGCGGGAGTATTCGCCGCAAAGCCGTGATCACGAATTCGATCTTCTTCGGGCAACTTCGCCGCGAACGCTTGATCCCAAATGACGCCGCCATCGCTGCGCCGTATGGCAATCAAGTGCCGCTTGAGATCCTCCTGACTGCCGCCAGATTGCCCAGGGATAAAGAACCCCGTGTAGCACGTCAGGTAGATGCGGTCCTGAAATACGATCGGACTGGAGGCCCCCGGCCCTGGCAGGTCGGCCTTCCAGACGATGTTCTCGGTCATGCTCCAATTCAGCGGCAACCCCTTCGCATCGCTGGTCCCCATGCCACTGGGACCGCGGAAACGAAGCCATTCGGAAGTTTTCGCCGAACCCTTCGCGGACGCCAGCGGAGACGGCTTCGCGTTGCCGGCCTTTGTCGGACGTTCGTCTGCAAGACTCGTTGGTGTCAGGCTCAACGATGGATCACGGCCAACGATCAGTAACAAAAACAATCCCGCTAAAGACGTGGCCGCCAGAGGTCGCGTCCACCATCGACACTTTTTTTGCACGCTTCCATCCTGCGCGGTCGTCATCACCTGGCTCCTCACGACAGACTTCTTGATCGTCCTTGGGACACACCAACAGAGAAGTCTAACGGGCGAGAACAAAGCCCGAAACTTGGTGCCGACCGATCAACTCGCCGCAACATCGACAAACGAGAGGGTTGGCGTCGGCTACTTCTTCGCAGACTCCGGCAGAGTTTTTCTCTGTCGAATCAACTTAGCGATCTCGTCAGGAGCAAGGGTCAAGTTTCCCTTTTTCATGACGGCCCGCAATTTTTTGAGATCGACCATAGCGCGAATCTCTTTTTCCGGGATCCCCAACTCCGCGGACGCCTCACGAAGTGTCTTCATCTTGAGTGGCATAAAAGTGTCTTCTTTCAGACAGAAGTGCCAAAAGCCCCGCGACATGGTCGTCGAAGGCTCATGCGAAATGAAGAGGAGCAGTGGACAGGGGCAGGATCGAACCGCCGACACCAGGATTTCGGCCGGTCTGTGATCCGCTCTCGAACCACTCGTAACGAGCGGCAACTTAATTGTTCGCGATTCGAGCGGCAACGGTGAGAATCGGGCGCGCAACAGAAAGCGCAGCACTTGGGTGGGAGTTCCGCTCTGAATGACCCGCGACTGGCTCGGTTGATCGAAGTCTGGCCGATGCTCTCGGAAGACGTGAAGCGGGCAATTCTCCGACTCGCGCATCTTGTGGATGACGACTCCGACGATGTGACGGTGGCTCTGGTCAGAGCGGCAGGGTCGTGATGGTGAGCGGGGATGTTCGATGACGGCGACGACGTGATCTTCGGTGCTCAGGAGGCGGCGGGGGCGAAGGCTTCTTTGAGGACGGCTTGGAGGAGGTGGGCGGCGTGCGTGCGGGAGTGCTCGGTCTCCGATTCCAGCAAAAAGAAATGAGTTGGAACACTGATCGACGCTGATCTTCGCTAATTCGGACAGAAACAGATTAGCGTGGATTAGCGAGAATTAGTGTTCCCAAAAACTCTGCCCCCTGCGGTTCTATGAGGCGGCGGGGGCAAAGGTTTTTTTGAGGACGGCTTGGGAGAGGTGGGCGGCGTGCGTGCGGGAGTGCTCGATCTCCGATTCCAGCAAAAAGAAATGAGTTGGAACACTGATCGACGCTGATCTTCGCTAATTCGGACAGGATCAGATTAGCGTGGAACAGCGAAGATGAGTGTTCCCCAAACTCTGGCCCCTGTTGATCTATGAGGCGGCCGGGGCGAAGGCTTCTTTGAGGACGGCTTGGAGGAGATGGGCGGCGTGGGTGCGGGAGTGCTCGATCTCCGATTCCAGCGCGCGGCAGGTCGTCAGCAGAGACTCTACTCGCGCAACGATCGCGGTTTGCTCGGACACCGGGGGGAGTGGGATGAGGGTATTGACGACCGTCTCTTGATTGACCTTCGGCATGTTTCCGGCTGATCCCGTTGTGGAGGTTGCAGTCGGTGAGCAGCTTCTCGCGGATGCGCTCCTTGTAGCCGTCGCCGGTGATGCAGCCGTCGGGCAACACGATGGCGCAGCGGCCATCGACGACGAGGTGCTTGTCGAAATCAGTGCAGTTGTAGATGCGATCTTCAACGAGATTGCCCTCCTTGTCCTTGAACCCTTTGGGGGGCCGCCAGCCTTCTGCGTCGATGTCCAATGTCACCTTGATGACCTTGTAGGGAGCCAGGAAACCATCGTCGATTCCCTGCTTCAGCGAGAAGGTGTAGAGCGGGTCGCCAAAATACTCTGAACTGGAGACTTGCTTGGTCTCCTTCGGCGTGGCGGTCAGGCCAATATGCGTGGCCCCTTTGAAATATTCGAGAATCTCACGCCACTTGCTGTCGTCACGGGCACTGCCGCGATGGCATTCGTCCACGATGATGAGGTCGAAGAATTCGGGACTGAACTGCTTGTAGGCGTCGTCGTGATTGTTGTCGGAAAGTCCTTGGTAAAGCGCGAGGTAGATGTTGTAGGCGGTGTCGATCTGCTTGTGCTTGATGACCGTCATCGCCTCCTTGAAGTGTCGGAAGTCGCCGCGAACCGTCTGATCAACGAGCGACGTGCGGTCGGCGAGAAAGAGGATTCGCTTCTTCGAGCCGCTTTTCCACAGGCGGTAGATGATCTGGAACGCGGTGTAGGTCGTCCCGGTGCCGGTCGCCATGACGAGGAGATGGCGATTGTTGCCTTGGTTTTTCGCGATAGCCTCCACGGTGCGGTTGATCGCGATCTGCTGGTAGTAGCGCGGCGAGCGGTTCGAGCCGTCAGAAAAATAGTCCTGAGCGACGACGGCCTCAACGGCGTCGGTGATGCCTTTGACCGCTTTGTATTTCTGCCAGAGTTGCTCAGGCGAAGGAAACTCGGCGAGCGGGAGTTCGGTCTCCATCGCGACGGACGTCACAGTCCGGTCGTGAAAGTGGAAGCCGTCGCCATTGCTGCTGAAGACGAATGGGATGTCGAGAGTTCGCGCGTAGCCCAGATGCCGCCAGCAACGACCTCGTGCTGCGCGCAGCAGAAAGCGCAGCAGTAGAGTCCCGCATCGCCTCGCAAACACTCGTTTGCTCTTCCGAAGTACTGAACGACCCGCAGGTCGAGGCGCAAACAGAAGCCCGCACGATGCCGCTGGTTGCGACTTCGTCCGGGCTGTTGCTGAAAGTGGACAGGGGCGGGATCGAACCGCCGACACCAGGATTTTCAGTCCTGTGCTCTACCGACTGAGCTACCTGTCCCGAAACGAGTTGCGTTCAATCGCAAAAATGGCTGACACATGATTGATACACAAATGCGACTGTTTACACCCCCAAGGATATCGGCTCGCCTATTGTTCGTTCAAGTCGTATCAGGTCACGGAAAAGACCGCGCCCAGCCGACCAAGCCAAAGAGACGTTTGGAATCAATTTGAGTCGTTCGCATGGGACTTGCCGGCGCGATCGAAAATCGGAGAAGGGTTGGTTCCCTTCGGACGTCCCGGTTGCAGCAATGATCACATGGCGGTCGCGGCCGGTTGCCGACGGACCTTTGGCAACCAACCGCTTCGCTGACGTTTTCTCGCACGACGAGGCGACTGGCCGAAGGGCTGGCCGCTGCGGTGCAAGTGACGATCGACGGCGGAGTTTATGACAAGGTCCGGGCGTTCCATGCTCCGAACTCACGGCATCCCAAGACGGGACTTCACAAGCGGGCGTTGATGCTCGACGAACTGACGCTATCCACCAGCTCGATGCCGAAGAATGTACCGCTCTTGAGCTTCTTCTTTTGGGCACGGTCGAGTTGATAGTGCTTCGCCAGATAATCATGGGCGGCGAGCAGGAAACCGCCGGTGCCACACGCTGGATCGCAAATGGCTTGTCCCGGCTGCGGGGCAACCACGTCCACCATCGCGGCGATGAGCGAACGGGGTGTGAAGTATTGGCCCGCGCCTCCTTTCACGTCCTCGGCGTTCTTTTGGAGCAACCCTTCGTAGGCGTCCCCCTTCACGTCGGACGAGAGGCTCGACCACTGCTCCTTGTCGATCAGGTCCACGATCAGCCGGCGGAGCTTGGCCGGGTCTTGGATCTTGTTCTGCGACTTGCGGAAGATGACCCCCAGCATCCCCGTCCGCTTGCCGAGTTCCTCCAGCGTGTGGCGGTAATGCACTTCGAGATCATCGCCATCCATCTTCAGTAGCGTGCCCCAACTGAATCCTTTGGGGATGGGCGATGTCTTGTTGAACGGTGGCTTCGATTGCTCGTCCGCCATTTTCAGGAACAGCAGAAACGTGAGCTGTTCGACGTAGTCGCCGTAGGACAGGCCGTCATCGCGCAGGATGTTGCAGTAGTTCCACAGCTTTTGGACGAGTTGTTGTGACATGGATTTTGACCGCAGATTACCCGGAGGACGCGGATGGGGAGGGAACGATTTGAAATCTGTTGAGCGAATGTCTTGTGTTGTTCTCTGAGCAAGAGGTCCCAATTTCCAATCCCACTTCTCTGAGCATTGGAGGTTGGGGCTTAGTCATTTGCGACCCTATTGCGTTACTTCCTATCCGTGTCATCCGCGTCATCCGCGGTCAAATTCCTTCGTTCATTCACCACACGCTTCCAAGTCAGTTTGGATTCTTTGAAGTTCACGAGCAGCGCCACTTGCAGACCGGTGATGTTGAGGTAGCCCAGCATCTGCGCGAGATGAGTGTCATTGAACGCGGAGACGACTTTCGGATCGGCGATGACCTTGCCGTCCACGATGAGATCGGGAATTAGCTTGCCGATGGCCTCCAGCCGGTAGTGTTCGATCTCCCGCGTGACCTCGCGGCGGCCTTCCGATCGAACTATTCGGAATTTCCGAATAGTTGCCCCTGCCTCCAGTTCTCCCTCCGCGAAAATGCCTTTCAAGTGCTCGTTGACAGTTGGCACTGTGATCTGAAACAGCTCCGCGATGAGCACCTGCGTCAGCCAGATCGTTTCGTTTTCAAACCGGCATTGGATGCGTGTGCGGCCGTCTTCCGTCTGGTAGAGCAGGAATTCGCCGCCGGGGGCGGGCGAAGCTGGAATCAAGTCGTTCATACGAGTTCTCCGGTGAATGCTTTCTGCAAGATGGCCTGTCGGAGTCGTGTGGCTCGCTGGAGGTTGGCGGAGACCACCGCTTCCAACTCCTCGACCACGCTCAACCGCCGCTCCACTTCCGCCACGATCCGCGTCTGCTCGGCAAGCGGGGGGAGAGGGATGGGAAACTGGCGAATTTCCCCCACGTTCAAATGTGGTGACGCGCTGCCGGAGGTGAGGCTCTTAACGAGGTTGAGAATCGTCGTCGAATTTAGCCAACCCATGACGAAGTGAGAGATGACACCGCCAGAGGGTCTAATCAGCATCATTCTTTGTCCGAGGCAAAGGCTGACCCCGTCCGGAACTGGGCACGCAATCCCAAGAATCCCGCCCTCTCGACTGTAGAGAATGTCGCCCGCACGCGGTTCAAGGCGCGCTATTCTTTCTTGAAATGATTCTTCGCTGACAAATCGAACTTCTGTCAGATCGAGCAAGCCGGCGCGAAATTCAGTGGTCCTCACACACATGCGGCCTCGGTCAGTCCATTTTGGCGTCGAGTGAGGGCAATCAACGATCGCTGCTGCGGTCTGCTCGACGCTCGCCCACGTCCAACCTTCGGGAAGCGCTGGAAGCTTCGCTGTGTCCGGCTCGGCGGGTTCTTTGTATTGGCCCCGGCCCTGCCAGTTTTGGCGGCGTTCGGCGAGTATGCGGGCGAGCAGTTCTGCGCCGGTTTCGTAGGCCGGAGTTTTGACCGCGGATTTCGCGGAGGACGCGGATTTCCGGACGTTCTGATCCGCCCCCTCCGCGTGATCCGCGGTTCTCCTCAACTCGGCTTCGGTGGGGACGAGTCGTCCTTCGCAGGCGGCTTTGAGGACGGCGGCGCGGTAGCGTTCGAGGTTGGCCTGCACCCGCTGGAGCGCCGCCACCCCCGCCTCCAGCCGCGTGAATTGCTTCTCAATCTCCGCAACGATGCGACACTGTTCGGCGAGGGGCGGGAGCGGAAGTGGCATGGTGCTCAACACGCTCATGCTGATGTTGTGCTGGCCTGCGGAAGTAGCTGCCCGTTGCTCGATCCACGCACGAAGAAAGAAAACGTCCCAGATTGTCCCCACCCAATCGAAGAGCGGCGGTGAACCGAACAGGCGAAAACGAATCAGGTAAGAAGCATAGCTGGTGGCACGATCGAGTTTTGTTCGGACAACGGCCGAGCGGCCAATGAGGTTCTTGCTGCCGTTGGTGCGGATGATGAGCAGGTCGCCCGGCGCGAGTTCATTCCCAGTGTCGAGGGGTTCGTCCGCTCCGGCAAACTTCAAATCGGTCAGGTCAATGCGTCCGCCTGCAATGTTTGGAATACGCAACACCGGTGGACCGGGGTTGTCTGGACTACACTTCGCCGAAGTCCCATAGGACGACGACCGTGAGACTTGTTCCAAGCTCGCCCACGTCCAGCCTGCGGGGAGTTGTGGGAGGCTGGTGGTGTCGGGAGCGGCGGGTTCTTTGTATTGGCCACGGCCCTGCCAGTTTTGGCGGCGCTCGATGAGGATGCGGGCGAGCAGTTCTTTGCCCGTCTCAACTTCCAATCGCTGAGTCCCGCCTTCTTTCGCCCCATCAGTACTCGCCGTGTTTTGGGATTCGTGCCCCAGAGCGTCGTCGCTGCGTTCCTGGCTCTGGGCGATTTTCTTTCGCCCCGTTGGGGCTTTGGTTTTGCGATTCGCACTCATGCCTTGCCGCCCTTCGGTGGCTCCAGCGAACGCAAGGCGCTGCTGGCGGTGAGCGTCTGCATCTGGCGAATGGCGATGGCGTTGAGCCGTTTGAGCCGGTCCCCTTGCGGCAGGGCCATGTGGATGAACTCGGCGTTCATGCCTTCGATATTGGCCAGTACCAGCAGTTGCTCGATGGTGGCGTGGTCGCGCATGTTCCCTTCGAGCTTGGGATTGGCGTCGCGCCATTGTTTCGCCGTCCGGCCGAACAGGGCGACGTTGAGCAGGTCGGCCTCGCTGGCATAGGTGAAGGCCGCCTGCGCGGGCGTGACTTCGGGCGGAATCAGGTGCGCCTTCACCGCATCGGTGTGAATGCGGTAGTTCAGCTTGGACAGCGTACGATTGAGATTCCAGGCGAGGGAAAGGCGACGGCTTTCGTCGTCCTTGAGCCGTTGGAATTCCTTGATGAGGTAGAGCTTGAACTCCGGGCTGAGCCACGAGCCGAACTCGAAGGCGATGTCCCGGTGAGCGTAGGTGCCGCCGTAACGCCCGGCGCTGGCGGTCAGTCCTTGAGCGCGGGTGCGATCAATCCACGTCTTGGCGGATAGGAAAAAGCTGTTGCGACCTGCTTCGTTTCTAATTCCCTCGAATTCGAGGGAATTAAAATCCGGGTTGTGAATTCGCTCCCAGGCACCCAGGAAAAGGACGGTGTCCTTGTTCTTGAGCCATTGCTCAATGAGGGCGCTGCCGCCCTCAAAAATCCGCACCATGTCGGTCAGCGAGATGTAGTCGCCGTGTTCCTGGGACAGGATGGTGATCTCGGTGCCCTGAACTTCGATGGTGGATTTCTTGGGCTTGTTCATGAGTGCTTCCTCTTTTTCGCAGCGGCAGTGGGTCTGGATGACTTCGTCCGCGAAAGTTCTCGCTCTAACTGCTCGATGCTCGGCAGGGCACTCTGGAGTTTCTTCGGCAGGGCGCGGGTGAGTTGATAGGCGGAGACGCCGATGGCCTTGTCCATGCCGCGCAGGGCATACTCGGCGACGATCTTATTCTTCTCTTCGCAGAGGATCAGGCCGATGGAAGGTTGATCCGTGGCGTGCTTCATCTGGTCGTCCACCGCGTTCAGATAGAAATTCATCTTGCCCGCATACTCGGCTTTGAAGCGACCGACCTTCAAATCAATCACCACGAAGCAACGGAGTCGCAAATGGTAGAAGAGGAGGTCGATGTAGAAGTCCTCGTCGCCGACCTCCATCGGAACTTGACGACCGACATAGGCGAAGCCGGTCCCAAGTTCGACAAGAAAATTCTGAAGGTGGCGCAGCAGCCCGGTTTCGAGTTCGCGTTCGTGGAACGGCTTTTCCAAAGTCAGGAAGTCGAACAGGTACGGGTCTTTCAAAAGTTGCGAGGCCAAGTCGGACTGGAGTGGAGGCAGAGTGCTCTGAAAATTGGTGACCGCTTTTCCCTGCCGCTCGTGAACCCGGCTCTGAATCTGGAGGGAAAGGACATCGCGGCTCCAGCCATGCTCGAAGGCTTGCTCCGCATACCACAGGCGCGTGCGAAGGTCTTTGACCTTCTGGATGAGGATGATGTTGTGAGCCCAAGTCAATTGCGCAACGGCCCGTTGCCAAATTGGGGCGTCGCCCGGCTCAGTGGGTAATTGGGCCACAGCCTGTGACCCTTTTGTTCCGTGGGAAGTGCGGTTTGCCAATTTGGCCACGGGCCGTGGCCAAATTGGTTCGTCGGGCGAAAGTACTGGCAATTGGGCAACGGGTGGTTGCCCACTTGAGACCGTCTCCATCGGTAGCCCACTTTTGGCCACAGGCAGTGGCCAAATTGAAAAGAGAGCTGGATACTCCAGATGGAACTGGATCATGCGGCGCATGTTGCGATCGGAGAAACCTTTCACATCAGGCAATTCGTTTTGTAAATCTGTCGCCAGCCGGGGTAAGACAGCAGCGCCCCAGCCTTCCTTTTTCTGCCGCTCAGCCAACACCCCGCCGATCTCCCAGTAGAGCATGAGCAAGCTGGCATTACCCGCCATCGCCGTACGCACTTGGGCGGTGCGAATGCGCTGCTTGATGTCGGCCAGCAAAGCGGAATAGTTGCCGGCAGCGACTGAGAAAGCACTCCGTTTGATGAGCTTCTTTTTCATGCGGCAAGCGCCTCGTTGAGTTCATCGAGCAGTATGGGCAGTTGCTCGCCGAAGAGCTGATGCGCTTTGCCCAAGCCACCTCGCTGGCTGAACGGAGAGTAATCGAAATCGTCCGGCTCGATGCTCAGGCTGGTGGCGACATGGTCGCGGATGAGGTTGAGCCAAGCGAGTTGCTCAGGCGTGAAGACCGAGCCGGCCTTGGTCTTGTCCGCGAGCCATTCGTCGAACCGCTCGGACACGGAGTCGGCGAAGGGTGCGAGCACAGGCTGCTGCTCCAACGCGAAGCGGACGAGGGCCACGAGGTCCGCAAAGCGTCCCGCCTGCGAACGGCCTTTGACCTTAGCCGGCTCGGTGACGGCGAAGGCGTCCCAGAGACGATTCGCACGATCGACGAGAAAGAGGATGCGGCGAGCTTTGGCGTATTTGATGAGCCGATAAGTGAAGGCGCAGGCCGTAAAAGTTTTGCCCGCGCCAGTCGCCATGTGGATCAGGGCACGCGGGCGATTCTCAGCGAAGGACTTTTCGAGGCCGGTGATGGCTTCAATCTGGCAATCGCGCATGCCGTTGGTTGCCAGCGGGTGCGCGGTCGGCATTTGGGCAAGCCTGTCGCGAAGAGTGTCGGACTCGGCAAACCAGTCGATGAGTGTTTCGGGGCGGTGGAACGAGAAGACGCGCCGGGAACGCGAATGCGGATCACGCGAGTCGCGGAAGTAGGTCTCCACGCCTGTTGATTCGTAACGAAAGGGAAGTTGGCCGCTGAGTCCGCTAGAGAGAAGGTCGGGCAAACTGGAAGCATATCGGTCGGACTGGTCGGCGACGGTCGAGAGTCTGGAGCCTTCGTTCTCGGCCTTGGCCTCAATCACGCCGAGAGCTTGGCGGTCCACGAGCAGCAAATAATCGCAGGGGCCGGTCTTGAGCGGAACCTCGCGAAGCGCAAGACCACGTCCGGCAGAAAAATCGACCGCCTTGTAGTCCTGAACGACCCAGCCACACGCAACGAGCTGCGCGTCAATCTGCTGTCGGGCGAGTTGTTCTGGCTTCAAATCGGGCATGTGGCGTTCGATTCATGCTCACCCAAGGCGTGTGACTTTGGTCGGCAAGACAGTGCGAGTTCAAAATCACCGGCACGGCCGATGTTGGTACGAACAAGCTAATGCAGAACTCCGCACACAGCGAGTGACTGCACGTCGACACCTGCGATGGCCCCGTCGATTACTGTTCCTGAACGACCACAGGCGAGATGCACGGTTTCAAGCGGACCTTCTCTCAAGTGACTCGGACGACGTTGCGAAGCGTCAGCCTTTCTTCGCTTGGCGTCCGAGCCTGCAAGTTCAAGTAACTCTCTGATCTCAACGCGGGCAGAGTCTTCGGCTGGCTGGCAGATCATCGAAAACGGAAAACGGACAAGGACGGGAACGTCGTCGCCGGATTGAGTGTCGCGAGCAGCAATCACTGCTTGGGCGCGGTGAAGTCGTTCGGCCATTGGCTCGTGAAGGATCGACGGGGGCCGGAGAATCCGTTCGCCCACTTGTCTCGACTGAATGCTCGCGTCGATGTCCGCCACGAACGCCGCGCACTTTTACCCAACGATCTGACCGGGCTGATTGCTGAGACCGAGAAAAGCCAAGAAACATTCCGGGGGCTGAATGGGGCGGCGCGAGCGATGCTGTACCGCGTGGCCGCGATGACCGGACTGCGAGCCAGTGAACTCGCCAGGCTGACTTCGGCATCGTTCGACCTCGCCGCTGACGTGCCGACCATCACCCTGACGATGGACCGATACACGCATTTGGGGCTGATCGACATGAACTCGGCGCTCGGGTCGCTGCCGACCATCGCCGCTCCCGAATCGCAAACAATGCGAGCCACCGGCACCACGGATGACGCTGCCGATTTCAGTTGCACAAAAAGTTGCACACGACCTGCCGAAAACGGCTTTTTGAATGGTTATCAGCCGCCTCGATCCCCGGTTCCGATGAGTCGCCAGAAATGCAGAAAACCCCGCCAAAACACGAAGTTTTAGCGGGGTTTTCTTCAGCGAGGCCGGCGGGACTCGAACCCGTAACCTCCGGATCGACAGTCCGGCGGGGCAGAGTTCTAACACTCAGAAGCCGCAACGAGTTGCGAAGCGGCGTTCGCGCCGTGGCAGTTCTGGTGGCAGTTGCTCACCGGAAAACGAACGCGGCGAAGTGGTCGGCGGGTCGGTTTCGAGTCGGGCGGAGTCGCTGCCGATCAAGGCGGATTCGTTCTCGGCCGCGCTGGCGATGATTGCTTCGCTGCCGTTGTCGGATGCGGAGAAGGCGGACGCGGTGCGGCGGTTGATGGCCGAGCAATTGCCAAAGCGGGGGGAGGGCTGAGCCATGCCGTTTTCCGATCCCGAAAAACGTCGGGCGTATGACGCCGACTACAAGCGGAAGGCGCGGGTGGCCGAGCCGTGTCCGACCCGTCTAGCCCTGCCTGCGGAGTTTCGAGCGAAGACGGCGGCGGACGTGCTGGCGTTGCTCAACGAGCAACTCAACACGTTGAGGCAAGACGCTTCGCTTGGCTCGGTCGAGCGGGCGAAGGGGGTTGGGTATCTGGCCGGCATCGCGTTGCGAGCCATCGAAGCGGGTGACACGGTGGCACGGTTGGAAGCGTTGGAGTCGATCTTGAAATCACGACCGAAGGAAAGGGCTGCCTGATGAACGTGGCGAACTTGTACGACCGGCTGAATGAGCGGGAGCGGGTTTCGGCGCTGATGCGAGGCGATGAACGGGAAACGCAACGGCTCAGCATGGCAACAATTGATGAATTCCGCTCTCGTGTTGTCCGTTTAACGTGAGTCGGCCCGCGAAGCGTGCCACCGCACGTCAGATTTCTGGATAGAGCTTCTTGCCGTGTTCTCGCACATAGGTCAGAGGCACTTTCGGATTATTGATGTCTCGCCCACCATCGGCGTGCCATTTGTCTTCCCATTTCCGATACCACGGTTCCATGTCGCTGGATTCAAGCCGGTAAATCTCCAGGAGTTCAATGCCACGATACACGGCAAAGATCCACGGAACTTTCCGGTACTTTGCAATGATCGTCGGGTTCATGTGGTGATGAGTGGAAAAACTTTTCGTCAGCGCGATGTTGACGGACTTGAGTTCATATTCCTGGCCGTCGTCGTCCACCGCATCATTGCCTTCGCGGCCAACCACACGCCGCAGTCCCGTAATCAGCAAGACCTGAAGAATCTTGCCGCCATTGTCTTGAAAGATGTCGTCGATGCCGTGTTCTGAGGCCAGCTTTTGGTACTCGACAATGGACGGCCAGATTCGATCCAACTTTTTTTTGTCGGCGTGCATCATGACCGCTCTCCGTTTCCGGTGACGAGAGCGGCAACGCTGCATTTCAACGCGTGAGCGATCGCTTCCATGTTGTCGATGGAAATGTTTCGCTCGCCCCGTTCCACCGAACCGATGTAGGTCCGGTGAAGTCCGCAAAGGGCAGCTAGTGTTTCTTGCGAGTGGCCGGCGGCAAGTCGGAATCGCCGCATGTTCGCGGCGAAGATGTCGCGGGCCTTTTCTCGGTTCTTGGTCAATGCCATGATGGCCGCAGAATGGTTCTCTGATGACTTTGCATCTACACTCTTAACGTAGCATTTGGCGGACGATCAGCGGCAGGAGACGCGAGCGTGTCACGGAAGCATTTGCCAATCAGGTTGGCCCAAAACCCTGTTTACAGGACATCTCTGGGCGCGGCGTACTGCGGCGACTCGCGAGATTTGTTGGCGCAGATTCCGGATGACAGCATCAATCTGGTCATCACCAGTCCGCCCTTCGCGTTGTTGCGTGAAAAGGAATACGGCAACAAATCGCAATCCGAGTACGTCGATTGGCTGGTCACGTTCGCGGAACTCGTGCATCGCAAGCTGCGTGATGACGGCAGCTTCGTGATCGACCTGGGCGGCGCTTACGAACGAGGCACGCCGGTGCGGAGCCTCTACAATTTTCGGGTGCTACTCAGATTCTGCGACGACGTTGGTTTCGTGCTGGCGGAAGATTTTTATTGGCACAATCCCTCGAAGCTTCCCAGTCCCATCGAATGGGTCAACAAGCGGAAACTCCGAGCCAAGGACTCCGTCAACACCGTCTGGTGGTTCGCAAAAACGGCTTGGCCGAAAGCGAACGTGTCCAATGTGCTTACCGCCTACAGCTCACGCATGAAGCGGTTGCTGGCAGACCCTGAGAGTTTCTACGACCCCGCCAAGCGCCCGTCCGGCCACGACATCAGCAAAGCGTTCGGAAAGGACAATGGCGGAGCGATTCCGTCGAACCTATTGCAGATTCCCAATTCGGAATCCAACGGCCAGTACACAACCGCCTGTAAAGCCGTGGGCGTGACCCCGCATCCTGCGAGGTTCCCCGCCAAGTTGCCGGAGTTCTTCATCCGCTTTCTGACCGATCCCGGCGATACGGTGCTCGACATCTTCGCCGGTTCCAACACGACGGGCATGGTGGCCGAGTCCGAAGGCCGCCACTGGTTCGCATTCGATGAACGAGCCGACTACCTCGCGGCATCCGCATTCCGCTTCGTGCCGAAAGACCTCTCCATCGCCGAGCTACAGGTGATCTACGACCGCATTGAAACCGGAGACGGTGACGACCTCAGCCGCTTCTCAAAGCAGATGAAGTTGTTCGCCTGACGGTTACGATGTCTGCATCGGAGATTGCCCCACCATCAGCTTGATTCGCCAGTGAAAACGTGAAGGAGCCACGAGAAATGGAGAGTTACAAAACGCGGTGGGAGGTTGGATCGAAACTCGGAGAAGGTGGCCAAGGAACGGTCTATCGCGTACTCGATACAACCGCCGTGGCACCAAAGGAGCAACTGAGGAAGCGTTTCAAGAAGGCACTCCAAGACATTACGAGCGGCGTTACTTTTGCCGATAGCGAAGAGAAGATTTTTGAAGAGTTTCGTGCAGCATTAGATGAGGTGTTGAACCGAGAAAAAACGTCACAGTTTGGGGCACTGAAGATTCTGCATAGTTCAGCGGATGCTCGTGATCCACTTTTGGCCGACGAGCGACTCAATCGCGAAATCTCCGCAATGCAGAAAATTAAGCATCCCAATCTCGTCGAGGTTCTGGATTCCAAGCCCGCTGATCGCTGGTATGTGTCGCGCTACTACTCTGGCGGAGTGCTGATCGAGAAGTTGGATCAGTTCAAAGGCAATGTGGTCGGAGCGCTTCAGGCATTTCGCGGGCTTGTTGCTGGCGTCGCCGAACTTCACAAAGGCAAGATGGTTCATCGCGACATCAAGCCACAGAATGTCTTCATCGCCGACACCGGAGATTTGGTATTGGGCGACTTTGGACTCGTCTTCTTTGAAGACGATGAGCACACAAGGTTGTCAGCGACGTTCGAGAATGTTGGAACCCGCGATTGGATGCCGCCGTGGGCGATGGGCATGCGCATTGAGGATATTCGGCCGTCCTTTGACGTCTTCACTCTCGGCAAAGTCCTATGGTCACTGATTTCAGGAAAGAAGTTGCTCCAACTCTGGTACTTTGACAGGCCCCAGTTTGATGTCGAAAAACTGTTTCCCGATGTGCCACACATCGGACTCGTCAGGAGCATCTTTGAAAAGTGCATCGTTGAGAACGAAACCGACTGCCTCCAGTCTGCAGATCAGTTGCTTGCCGAAGTTGATCGCGTGATTTCGCAGATTCAGCGGGGTGGAACGCGTCTGGGTGACAATATCGTCCGACATTGTGGTATCTGTGGCATCGGCCAGTACGAGTTGAAAATCACTGGGGGAGAAAGAGCAATTTCTCTGCTTCGTAATTTTGGGTTAACCCCAGCAGGAACCCAATCATTTAAGGTCTTCACTTGCAGTCATTGCGGTCATGTCCAACTTTTTGCTCGCGACACCTTCCAAGAGACGCCGGCGTGGATCAACTCGACCAAGCAATCTTAGCTGGTTGTCACGCAATCACCTTCGTCACGACTCAAGCTGTCTGATAATCTCAACGGCTGTGGCAGTGATTTCAACGATGCTTGGAACGCGACCGCGGCGGCGGGTGAATTCGGGCCGATTCCCCGTGGCGTTTATGTCTGCCATGCCACCAAGGGGGAACTCGAATCGAGCCGCTCGAAATCGACGCCGGGTTACAAGGTCGAGTTCACCGTGATCGACGGGGACTTCCAAGGCCGCAAGCTGTGGCTCGATTGCTGGCTCACGCCGGCTGCGCTGCCGCAGTCGAAACGGGACTTGGCCAAGCTGGGCATCACGTCGCCGGCTCAAATGGAACAGCCGTTGCCGAAGTGGATTCGCTGCAACGTGACGGCGGTCGTGCGGCGCGACGATGACGGCATCGAACGCAACAAGGTGCAAATCTTTGACGCGGTCGGCATCGACAAGCCGAAAGCCGATGCGTTCGCTCCGAAGCCGCCGGGTGATGCCGCCGATCCGAAGGGTGAGGCGGACACGTCATTCGATCCCTCGAAACTGTGAGAGGGGCGAACATGACGACCTACGATCGTAGGTTGGGACTCTGTCCCGACCTGTCCGAAATCTCAAATCTCAAATTTGAAATCTCAAATTCAAAGCGGTCGGGACGGAGTCCCAACCTACTGGGATTCAGGATCGTTGGGCCATGCTCCAACGAACGCCGGCTTGTCGATTGGCAAGTGGCGTTCGTGGGGTATGCCGCACTCGACGAACGGGCCGAAGTGCATCGCGAAGCGTATCTCTCAGCGTTTACGTTCGGCGATGAGTTCCGACAGCATCTTGATGCGACCGGCTCAACGAAGGGCTTTGATGGTGTCTGTGGGGCGCGGTTCATTTGGTTCGACATCGACAGGGAAGGCGACTTGGAAACCGCTCGGCGTGATGTGGCTCAATTGTCTCTGCGTTTGATCGAACGCTATTCGCTCGACGATGACGGGCCGCTGATGTTCTTTTCGGGATCGAAGGGGTTTCATCTCGGATTGCCAACGGACCTTTGGCAACCGTCCGCTTCGCTGACGTTTCCTCGCACGGTTCGACGACTGGCCGAAGGGCTGGCCGCCGCGGTGCAAGTGACGATCGACGGCGGAGTCTATGACAAGGTCCGGGCGTTCCGTGCTCCGAACTCACGGCATCCGAAGACGGGACTTCACAAGCGGGCGTTGACGCTCGACGAACTGACGCGGTTGTCGGTCGAGCGGATTCAAGACCTCGCACGGGAGCCGCTGGCATTCGACCTGCCGACGACGACCACACGCAACGAACAAGCTGCCGCCGATTGGCTCGACGCGGTGCAAGCGATGGAACGCGAAGCCGAAGCGATTCAGCAACGTCGAACATCCGGCAACGGATCGACGCGGTTGAATCGCTCAACGCTGGACTTCATTCGCCACGGGGCCGGGAGCGGTGACAGGCATCGGCTGTTGTTCTCGGCGGCGGCGAACCTCGCCGAGTTCGGGTGTCCGTCTGAGTTGGTTCGCGAACTGTTGACCGAAGCGGCGCTCGATTCGGGACTCAGTCCGAAAGAAGCTCAACGGCAAATCGACTGCGGATTGAAACACTCACAGCGCGCCCCGTAGCTGAAATCGTGAGATTTCAGGCGTGGCGCGGGACAACCGAACTCTGACGAGTTCGGCTACGAAGGGGACAGCATGACGACGACCAATTACCGAAGCGGGGCCGACGTGCTCGACGGCTGGCGCGATGACGTGCTGAGCGGCAAGCCGCCGACGTTCTATCCGATCGGCGAAGGGGAACTCAGTCGCCTTGAAATCGGGCCGGGGTTGGTGACGTTGCTCGGCGGCGCGCCGGGATCTGGCAAGACCGCGTTCACGATGCAAGCCGTGGTCGATGCGTTGCGACTGACGCCGACACTGCGGGCGGTCGTCTGCAATATCGAGATGCCGCCGAGCGTGTTGCTCGATAGGCAACTCGCTCGACTGTCGGGAGTGGACCTCACGACGATCCGTTATCGCCGGCTGACGGCGGAACACTCAGAACGCATCGACGCGGGGCTGACGACTCTGGCCGAAGTGTGCGACCGGCTGGCGTTCGTGCGACCGCCGTTTGACCTGGCCAACATCGCGGCCGTGGCCGATGAGTTCGACGCGGGGCTGATCGTGCTGGACTACATCCAACGGATTCAACCTCCCGGCGAACACGGCGACAAACGCGGCTCGGTCGATGCCACGATGAACCATCTGCGGGCGTTCGCTGACGCGGGCGTGGCGGTTGTCGTGTTGTCGGCAGTCGGACGAACGAAGGACAAGCAAGGCCGGTCGAGCTACTCCGGCGAAGGGCTGTCGCTGGCATCGTTCCGCGAATCGAGCGAGTTGGAATTCGGGGCCGACGATGCCTTCATCCTGACGCCGGACAGGGACTCGGAAGTGATCCTGCGACATCTCAAGAGCCGCAACGGTGAATGCCGTGACCTGCGGCTGACGTTCGATAAGCCGCTGCAACGCTTCACGCCGATCGACGCCGGCAACGTGACATCGAACGGCGAGCGACCGGGCAAGCTCCGATCGGCAATTGCCGAACTGTGGGCCAGAACTCCAAGGGGCCGCGAAGACGTTGACGATTGGGGGGCCAACTGATGAACCACGGACATCCGCCACGATTGCCGGGCTGTTCTGTGTTGCCACCGATGAACCCTCGACCGGCAACCGCGAACAACAGCAAGGCCGAGAAGTCGAAGCGCACGGAAACAACGTCGAATCGGTTTCGCGAACTCAATTCGTTCGTGGATTGTTCGTTGATCGACTTGTCGCGGGCCGAAGCTCTTACGTGGCTGGTGCTGTGGCGCGACACGAAGCAAGGCGGCACGGTGCGAACAAGTTCGGTCGATATTGCTCGCCGAATCGGAACAAGCCGCCGAGCGGTGACGAATGCCGTGGCTGGCCTGCGGAAACGCGGATTGCTGCGGCTCATTCATCAAGGGGGAATCAATCGCGGAATGTCGGTCTATCGCGTCAGTCCGTTGGCCAAACTGAACGAATGACGTGGGAAGCTGGCTTCCCACTAACGGGGGAAGTTTTGCGACATTCACCGGGGAAGCCCACTTCCCATATCCCAGAAAGGGACCATAAGCGAATGGTCCACTTGCCTGACGGCAGGACCATTCTCAGAAACAGAAAGAGAACGCGACCATGCCCACCGATCCCGCGATTCTCGCCCAACTGCAAACGCTGTGGGGTGAACCCGTCACCGAAGCAACCGCCGAAGCGGACGGGGAGGCGGCGTTCGTGCCGAGCGAGTGGCAACCGTCACCGATCCCGCCAACTCGGTTGGCAGGCACGCCGGCAACGTGGGACGCCTCAACGGCAGAGCTGATCGACTGGTTTCGAGCCAACTGCGATCGACTGCCGGTCGAGCCGTTTTGCTTGTGGCCGGGGGCGTGGGTGGTCGATGCCGCGTTGTTCTATCGCTCACTCGACGCCGACATCGCCAGCGGGCCGGAAGGGCCACGGGGCCGCTACGGCGGGCTGGCTCACGATTTGAAATGCTTGAATTCTCTCTTGACTCACGAATGGACTAACGGTTGACTTATCTCATGGCGTACATCCCGCAGTTTTCGATCAGTCCCCGCTTGCTGTCGCTTGTCGAGAGCGTGGCCGCGTTGCGGACGCAGATTCAGAACGCGACCGTTGAACTGTCGTGGGTTCCGGCTCTGCAAAAAGACACTCGGACTCGCAACGTCCACGCTTCAACGGCCATCGAAGGGAATCCGCTGACGTTGGAACAGGTGCGTGCTCTGGCCGACGGCCGCGAACTGGCGGCACCCGACCAACGCTCGCAACGAGAAGTGCTGAACTACTTCGCCGGTTTGCGGTACATCGAAAAGAACGCGAACAAGAAGAGCATCCGACACGACGACGTGTTGAAACTTCATCGTCTGTTGGCCGCTGGAGTCATGGATCAAGGTGAGGCGGGGCGTTATCGCACGACGGGGGTTCGCGTCGGCGATTACGTCGCACCACGGGCGGCGGACGTGTCGGGACTGATGTTTGAACTCTTGGAATGGTGGAACAGCGAAGCGGAGCAATTGTCGCCGGTGCTCAGTTCCGCAATCTTGCACTATCGGTTTGAGGCCATTCATCCGTTTGCCGACGGCAACGGTCGCACGGGCCGGGCGTTGTCGTTGTGGGAACTGTATCGGCGAGGGTTCGACACGCATCACATCTTCTCGGTGGACGAGTTCTATTGGGAAGACCGGCCACGTTATTACGCCGCGCTGACGGCGGTGCGCCGCGCTGGTGAAGACTTGAGCGAGTGGCTGGAATATTGCGCGGAAGGGCTGCAACAAACTCTGGAGCGGGCTTGGCTGAGAGTTCAGGCATTCAACGTGAAGTCATCACACAAGTTGGTTCTAAGTCCGAAGCAAGAGCGACTGTTGCAACTGCTCCGTGACCACGGCAGTCTGAAACCGGCTGAGATTTGGGAATTCTTGGACGTGTCGAAACAAGGGGCCATGAACGTGCTGAATCCGCTGCTGGAAGCGGGACTGGTCGAAAAGCTCGGCACGAAGAAAAACGGCCGCTACGTCTTAAAGCAAGAATGAACGAAGGGCAACACGATGGGAACCGTCTTCAAACGAACCTCGACGAAACCGCTGCCGGTCGGGGCTGAGTTGTTTTCCCGCAAAGGGCAACGACTGGCGAAGTGGCAGGACTCCAAAGGCCGAACGCGGACGGCTGCCGTCGTTGTGCCGACCGAAGGAAAGTTCATCGGACAGGAACGCATCGTTGTCGAGACGCCGACGTTTTTCGCCGACTACCGGGACGGCAACGGGCATCTCCGTCGTGTTGCCACGGGCTGCAAAGACGAAACGGCGGCGCGGGCGGTGCTGGCTGGACTTGAGAAGCGAGCCGAAAAGGTACGGTCGGGCATCATCACGACCGCCGAGAATGCGATGGCCGATCATCAGCACACTGCGTTGGCCGATCATCTCGCCGAGTTCATCGCCACGATGCAAGCGGCCGGACGGGCGGAGTCTCACGTCACGGGAACCGAGCGACTGATTCAACGAGTCATCGACGAATTGAATTTGCGCAGACTGTCCAACATCCAAGCCGAAGCGGTCGAACGCTGGCTCGCTCAACAATCGAAGGCACAAACGGGCAAGACCGCGATGGGAGCGCGGACTCGTAATTCCTACTTGATCGCACTGCGGAGTTTCTGCAACTGGTGTGTCGAACGCGACCGGCTGCCGTTCAATCCGCTGGCGAAACTCGACCGGGCCGACGAACGCTCCGACCGACGCCGGCAACGCAGAGCACTGACCGAGGCGGAGTTGTCCCACTTGCTGATCGTGGCTCGCCTGCGACCGCTGGCCGAGTACGGACGCGAAACCATGACGCGGGAGTCAACCGCCGAAGCGGGACGCGGCAAACGTAAACGTGGAGCGTCCTGGACGTACAAGCCGCTCACGTTCGACGAACTCAACGCGGCGGTCGGTCGTGCGCACGAACGCTTAAAAGACAACCCGGAGTTCATCGCTCAACAGGAACGGCTCGGCCAAGAGCGGGAGTTGGTCTACAAGCTGGCGGTCACGACCGGGCTACGAAAGAACGAACTCGCTTCGCTGACCATTGGGCAACTTGACCTCGACGCGGATTGTCCGCATGTCCGGTTAAACGCGGCCGACGAAAAGAACCGGCAGGGGAATTCGATCCCGCTTCGCCAAGACGTGGCCGACGACTTGCGGGGGTGGGTGTCGAGATTGTTCGATCGTGCAACTGGCTTGGCGGACGTGCTCACTTTTCGCCGCGATGCTGTCCCGGTCGAACGCCCTGCCTCAACGCCGCTGCTCAACGTTCCGGATGCGTTCTGCAAGATTCTCGACCGCGACTTGAAAGCGGCCGGTATCCCGAAACGTGATGACCGAGGCCGCACAATTGACGTTCACGCCTTGCGGCACACGTTCGGCACGATGTTGAGCATGGCTGGAGTCGCTCCCCGCGTTGCTCAAGCCGCGATGCGGCATTCAAGCATCGACCTGACGATGAACGTCTACACCGACCCGCGATTGCTGGACGTGCAAGGGGCGGTCGAGTCGCTACCTCAGATTTCCACAACGTCGGAACCGAACGACAACCGCCAACGCATTGCGGCCGGAGCGGAAACGTTCACGCCATCTGCCGTGGCAGTTCTGGTGGCAGTTCCGACTGACTTTTCGAGTGTTTCGCAGTCAACGGCTGTCACCTTGAACGCATTTCCGAGTGTCGGCGACTCCGAAAACTTGCTCGGTCACAACGTCATGGCATCAAACGAAAAACGCTCGCTGCTAACGACTAGCAGCGAGCGTTTCACAAGCGAGGCCGGCGGGACTCGAACCCGTAACCTCCGGATCGACAGTCCGGCGCTCTAACCGAGAAAACGCGGGCCGTTTCAGTTCAGTTGCACAGAAAGTTGCAACGGACATGGCGGAAAACAGTGGCGAACGATTGATGACGTTGGCCGAAACGGACCCCGATTTGGCTCGGCTCGTGGCAGCGTGGCCGAAACTGTCAGCGGTCGTGAAGCGAATGATTCTGGCGGCGGTGGATGCTGATTAAATAGATGACTGAGCGCGATTCGAGTCGGTTGTTCCTTCTGAGAGACCGCCGGGCGTGGCGGGTGGCAGGCTCTGTCGGAATGCTGGGAGATTCGACTGGCAAGATGCTGATCGTGAAGTTGAGTCGTGTGCCCACTGGACCAGGGGAGGGTCGAAATATCGAAGTGACCACCCCCATCGTTGACCGACTGTTGGGTGAGACCGTAGACGGCATATCCCCAGAACTTTTTTGACTTTTGAGTCTCGTTGGCGGATCGCTCCGAATGTCCAATCAGCGTGCTCGACTGAGGACTGCCAATTGATTTAGGAGCGGCAAAATGCGAAGACGCGGAAAGCCTTCACTTGGACTTGTTGAAGACGCCCTCAAGCTCGACGCGAGCGACATGCGGCGGCTTGGTGTCTTTCGGCCAGGAGCGTTCGGACAACTGACTTGGGATATGACGTGGGGACAAAATCAATCTCGGCTTGCTGAGGCCGACTACCTGACGACCGAGACTGCCGTGACCCTTTCGTTTAAGGATTCGCTTCGGTCGTTTCAAAAGACGATCTCCGTTGTCGCGTCAGAGTGCTTCCTTGGCGGCTGCCGGCGATGGTTTCTCTGTCCGCATCGTGGCCCGGCGGGAACATGCTTGCAGCGGGTTCGCTGCCTCTATCTGCCGTCGTGGGCCAGCCAGTTCGGTTGCCGACATTGCCACAGACTGATTCACCGGTCGGCTCACGAACACGATGCACGGGTTGACGAGTTGAGTTGCGATCTCCGCCGAATCGACGAGATGCTTGGGAACGCGGGCCTACCGGCTTGGCAGATTTCCTTGAATTTCAAGGCCATCAATAGAGCGACCGATCATCCTAGCCGTTGTAGAAAGCGAATCCTCCGCGACATGATGAGAGGCCGAATCACTCGCGAGCAAGCGGTTCAAATGCTGTGCTACAGTCTTAGCCCGGTCGCCAAAGGTAGCTGATGGATGCCATTATGTTCGGCAGCAAGAAATTTACCTGCAAGGTCATCAAACGGGCCTCGATCATCCCGGCTGCTATTTGAATCGGATCTGTCGCGGCGTCAGAAAAGGTCAAATTCCTCGCGAACGACTGTTCGAGATTCTGCGCAGACCGAGGTCAAAAGTGGTTTGGATTCGGTTTGACCGTCAAGCAGGCAACGGCGTTGGTGAGTGTCGCGACGAACTGATCTTCAGGTTAGTTTGACAACGGGCAAATCCCGATGGATCAGCCGATTAGCCAGAATATCGCGGACGGTGATTAGCAGACGCTTGTTGCCATCGACACCGAACTCGATCAGAAAGCGGGGCTGCCCTTTCTGCGTTGGCGGATCAGCCTTGAGAAATGTGGGGTTGTCTTCATTCAACCAAAAATGGTTTCGGCGGTCTTCATCCTCAAAAGAAACTGCCGTAATGCGAGCGTTCCCGGACGAATCATAAACCAATTCAAGCGTTCCACCTGCTTTGATGTGCTGACGGGATTCGCCGAGTTCAAAGATCGCAAGGCCAAGTTGCTCCTGTCCGTCAAATGAGCCTCGGATCGTCAGTTTTGCGACCGATTCTTTGGTGGGATATGGGGTTCCCCGCTGGACGATTGTGTGAAAGGACTCTTCTCCAGTGCTTGAGTCTCGGTGACGCAAGGCGTAATCGTGCTGGATGTGATCGTAAAAATCGACCCCGGCAATGAACGCTGCAGCGCCTCGTGCAACTGCATCAAGTGGACGATTCAATTGGACTTTTTCTTTGCCGAAAATGCGTTGCAGCATTTGCTGAACACAGGGTATCAAGCTGCCTCCTCCGACAAGCAGCACATTCCGCACTTGCTCGTCGGAGTAGCCTTTCTCACGAGCATCGTTCAGCGCTCGGCGGATCGTTTTGTCAATCTCAGTGAGCGCATCGTGCTTGTCGAGTAATTCCTCAAATTGACTGCGTGTCCATTCAGCCGCGACAACGATAGCTCCGGTCTGAGGGTTCAATATCGTGACATCGGCTTTCTGTCTTTGAGACAAAGCGATCTTTGCCAGTTCGCATTCGCCAAGTAACTGCCGACTCATAGCCCGCACGTCATTATCAAAATCCCGACGGTTGCTCTGGCGGATCGCGTCCGCAAATAGCCATTGGTCAATGGAGCTACCTCCAAGATCATGGCCCGCTTTACCGAGCACTCGGCAGCGGCGTCCGGTGGCAGCGGTTTCGGAGTCTTCGATTAAGACGACCGAGACATCCAAAGTCCCCCCGCCGAAATCAAAGACGACATAGACGTGTCCGGGTTGTATGTGAGTCCCGTAGCCCAACGCTGCCGCTGACGCTTCGTCAATGAGGCGATACCGTCTGAATCCAGCGGTTCTCGCAACTTCAGCCAGCCAATCTTCATAGTGCTCGTAAGCTTCAACGGGTACGGTCAGCGCAATTTCGTCATTCGAGTTCAAACTCAATTCGGCCTTCGCGGTCGCCAGTATGAGACGCAGGAAATCACTGCCAGCTTGCGAATTTGAAACTTGCCGTCCATGAACCTGACGTGTGACAGGACTGCGGTTGGCGATGTAGCGTTTCATCCACCGGAAGGACGTCGCGGAATCTTCTAGGCTCCGCTCACAAACTTGTCGTCCCAAGCAAGCGCGAGTGTCTGATGAGTAGTGAATGAGCGAAGGGATGACCGAAATTGCCTCACCCGTCTTGTCGGGCGGCTTTTCTTCGAGTGAGATGGCGTTCGTCCACTTTCCCAACTTTGCGAGATGCCACGGCACGCCCTCGCCAAGAGATTCGTCCCAGACGGCAACGACGGTATTCGACGTCCCGAAATCAACGGCAAGGCGTCCTGGCATCGCTCAGTCCTTTTTCCGCTCGACGCTCGCCGACCTCAACAACTGGCCCGCATAACTCAAGCCGACAAAACGGACGATGACAGGTTCATCTTTTTGAAAGTCCCCATCGCCAATGGGCTGATGCCAGTCAGCGTCAAACAGTTGTTCGTCTCCAATGCTGCCTTCGCGGGTCAATCCGGCATCTTCAAAGACTCGAATCAACCGGTTAGCGATGACCAACACGTCACGGACGGCGACAGGCAGTCCTTGCTTTTCAATCGCGTGAGTTTGCATCAGTAATTGTGAAATTGGCCCGGCAGCTTCAGTCATTAGCTTCACGACAAATGAATCGACTCGCTCTTGAACGTCACTTGCTGCACGGCTCCGAAGCGTCTCTAAATCCCGCGAGAGAGCAATGAGTCGTCGTTGTTGTTCCTCCAACTCAAGTTGCAGTGTTCGCCGTTCGGCATCCCAAGAGAGCTTGGCGTCTTCAAGGTTCACGTCTTGGCGGGCAATTTGCGGTGAACTCCACAGCGATTTTAACCATCCCCACATGCCAACGTCCTCAAGTCGCCGTGTTGCCACTACAAGCCCGTCCTCGCGCATCGTGATTCAGCGCATCCCTAGTCGGTCACAGCTACCTCTTTTCTTATGGCCGCAACATCAAAGAACCGTCAACTCATCCGGCGCAGAACCAAATGTATCTGCCCACGATCTCCTTTTTCCTCAGCGACTAGCGAAAAGCCCTGCGCCTCAAGTTTTGCCTTCGTCGCATGGTAGGCGTATCGTTGCGTCAGTTGGTCGAACCACTTTCGCGAATACTTTTTGGCATCGTAGTCGTCCATTATCGCGTCGAACGTGCCATCACCACCGCGTTTGAAACCAAGGTCACTAAATAAACTGCCGACGACTTTCTTGCGAATGATGATTTCTGCATCTTGCTGGCGCGAAGTGCCTCCGAAACCAATCAACGGCTGGGCCTTGTCGAAAACCTCGACTTCGTTGAAGCCAACATCGTTGAGGGCTGCTATGAGGGCTTTTGAGTCCACAATATGAGTCTTGATTGTCGTGAAGTGCGACATCCATTCATCCCCATTAGCGACCAGATTCGTTCAGTGGTCCAGTTCCAGTTGTAATGGCACGAATTGCTCGACTGCGTCTCTCGCTTCTTGAAATGAGGCCGATTGTGCTCGTCCTTCCCGAAGCCAATTCCGAAGGAACTCGATGGTCTCGCGGGACGAAACGGACAACGGCACTTGGCGAGCGATGGCTTGCAGAATATCGCCCGTATTGAATTCGCGTCGTCTGTCGTTGAAGGCCAGATACATCGCATCGACGATGGCCTGTTCCAACTCTGCCCCCACATAGCCTTGAGACGCATTCGCCAGTGCAACAACGTCGAAGTCTTGAATCAGCCTTTTGCGTTTCTTGAGATGAACGGCAAAAATTTCTTGTCTCTCGGCGCTGGTCGGCAAATCGAGGAAGAAGATCTCGTCGAACCGTCCTCGCCGCAGAAGTTCAGGCGGAAGTTGTGAGATGTTGTTGGCGGTCGCCACGACAAAGCATGGGGCTGTTTTTTCTTGCATCCAAGTCAAAATTGAGCCAAAGACGCGCATGCTTGTACCGCCATCCAATCCGCCACCGGCGAACGCTTTTTCCAATTCGTCGATCCACAACACGCAGGGAGCCACCGTTTCTGCGATGTGCAAAGCCTGTCGCGTTCGTTCTTCCGATTCACCGACCAGACTGCCAAAGAGTGATCCAACGTCGAGTCTCAGCAGCGGTAGCCGCCAAAGTCCGCCAATCATCTTGGCAGTGAGACTTTTTCCTGTTCCTGGAATCCCGATCAAGGCAATTCCTTTCGGGGCCGGGAGTCCGTAGCTGCGTGCATCCTCCGTGAAGGCTTGTTCGCGAAGTCTCAGCCATTCTTTCAGCACGCCGAGGCCACCGATGTCTTGAGGGGTTTCTGTAACGGCGAAGAATTCCAGCGAACGACTTTCGCGAATGATTTGCTTTTTCTCTTCTGTGACCAAGCCGATATCTCGGTCGTCTAATGCCCCGCGTGAGACAATGGCCTTTGCAAAGACTCGCTGCGCTTGAGATATCGTCAGTCCCAATGCCGCCTTCAACAACTTTTCCCTGCCCAGCGAGGTAAGATTCATTTTCACACCGGGCACTTGAGTCAGTTGATTCAGTACTTGATCCAACTCAGTAATACCTGGATGCAATAATTCGACGATGAATGATTCGTCCTTCAATTCCTCTGGGGCCGAGTTCGTCGGCGTGGTGACGACGATGGATTTCTTCGTTGTCTTTAGCCGCTGGGCAACACTACGGAGTTTGCGTTTCACCAGTTCGTTTTTCCAGCAGTCGTGGAAATCTCGCAACACGTAGACGGCGTTTCCATCCACTTTGTCGATGTGCTCCAACGCCGTAACAGGGTCACGAGCCGTAGGGGGTGACGCTGTGCCGCACTGAACTTGAAATCCGTCCGCTACGTCCCACAAAAGACACGGTCGCTTGGCGCTCTCACAAACAGATTTGATGATCTGAATTGCGCGTTCTTCTTCGGTGGTCTGCAAAACTATTAAGGTGAATCGAGCACGCAGATAAACGTCCAAATCTCGATCAAGCGCCATGAGGCTCCCTTTCAATTGGCGGTCACTGCAACCGTGCTGGAGCGACCGGAAAACTCACCGCTGCTGCCGAAACGTCAGCATATCGCTGAAATGTCACACACAACATCTTGATGAGAGCGGACCAAGGAATGGTTTAGACGCTGATCTCAATGTCGAACGGCCCAACAGAGACATGGCTGGAGATGTCGCTGACTTCCAAATCAAATCTTTGGTTCCAGCGGACCATCAACACTAGAAACTCGAACCAATGACGCTCGTTACTTTCAATGGACTGGTTTTTTAAAGCCAATTCCAGTTCTGCCAATTCCTCCGAGGTGATCCGCCGCACCGGCTTCTTTGTAATCGGCAGCGAAGGTAGCTCCCACAACTCAACGTGCTTTTCGGCACCATCCCCGATCGCCAGAAGTTGGCCATCCGGGCTGATCGCGAGGCAAGTAGAATATCCCTCAAGATTTTGAATCAACCTGCCATCCGGAAAACTCCAAATCCGAACGGTCTTATCCCGGCCTCCGCTTATCAAGAGACGTCCATTCGGGGCCACTGCAAAACAGGAGACTGCCGACGAATGCGCATCAAGAGTACGCAACAAACGCCCCTCGGAAATCGACCAGAACCGGATTTTGCCATCACGACTTCCGCTCACAAGTATCTGCCCATCCGGTGTCACTGCGAGGCATTCGATGGAGGCCACACGCCCCAGAAGCCGTTGAAGCCAATGCGTGAAACGTGTCGTGCTTCTCAGTCTGGTCCGCAACTTCCCGTCGGTGGCGTTCCATAAACGAATCGTCTCATCCTCCATGCCAGTCGCGACGACATCCCCTTCAGGACTCAGAGCTAACGAATCGACTTTGGTGATACCGCAAATGTTCTTGCAAAGGAATTCCGTGATCGCTCTGAGAAACCGAATAGGGCTTTGTTCAATGAAATGAAACAGTGAACTGGAGAGAGACACGAGCCGATTCCGCGTCCAAACGTGTTGCGGATCTGAAATGCTCCAGAATCGAATTGCTCCCTCTCGCCCGACGCTGACAAACACGTCCCCATCTGGCATGACTTTAAGGCATTTGATGTCGCCAGAATGTGCTTGAAATGACCTGACCATACGGCAGTCAGCTACGTTCCACAATTCGATTCGTCCACGGCAATCACCGCTGATTGCAGTCGAACCATTTTGTGTCGTTTCAAGCAGCAAAACATCGGAGCCAGAAAATGATTCAGGACAATCGCGAAGCTTAATGCGATCTCGCCGTTTTCCGCCAAGTTGACAAAAATGGATTTTGCTTCCATCCGCGTAGTTGCTGCCGTTTCCGCTAGTGAGAAAGCCGCCGTCAGGGCTGATTACCAGACGATTGATACTTCTCGAATTATATTGAGAATCAAAAGCGGACAGAGTTTTGGGAAACCCAATTGTCTCAACAAGCTTTCCAGTGCTCGTTTTCCAAAACCTCAAATTTCCGTCACCACGACCGCCACCAGTCACAAGCAATTCTGAATTCGGCGTAAACGCCAAACAGTTCACGCCCTTCGTGTGACCACCAAGGTTTTTTCGTAATCTCGCTTTGCCAATCGTTAGCTGGCATTTGTCCGCAAGCCAAAGCAATTCCTGAAAGCGGCTCTCTGCTAATGTCCCATTCGGTCGCCAGCGTGCCCCCGATTGTAGAAACCGCTTCAGCAACTGAACGCTCCACTTAGCCGGGGCTTCTTGAGCTAACTGCCACAATTCCTTCCAACGTTCGGAATTGACAAGCACGTCAACGGTCGTCTCCCAATCCTTGTCCGTCAGGTCGCTCACCGATCGCAACGGTCTGCCGTCTGAGACGATCCCTAACCATTCCATCCGGCCCGCTGAACGAGCTGTTGCTGCAACGCGAGCTTTGACGGTTTCGTTCGCCGTGCGGTAGGCGAGCCGAATGAGACGCGCATCGAAATCGAGGGCTTCGTATTCAGCCCACTGAAATGTGATGAAGAAGAATAAGGCACGATGGAATTCATCCGTCGGGGCAAATTTCGCTTCAAGGGCAATCGCTCTCGCAACCTGATTGTCTTCTTCGATGACCAAGCGACACAACTCGTCTCTTGCCGAAGGAAGTTCCAAATTCCTCAGAGCCTTTTTGCAGAAATCGTGAATCTGATCATCCTTCAACGTCTCAATGGCTTGGACCAGTATCGTGACAACCTCTGGTGTCCCATTTTTCGCCATTGCGTCAATTGCGTCGCGCCGCTCCAAGAGACCAATTGCATCTGGCGGAGTTCCCCCTGATGGAACGGGGCGTTTATCAGGCATGAAATCAGCCACCTGAAACTAAACGATTTTGAACAGAACTGGTTTGATGCCTGTGGAAATCAAGTCGCCGGTTTCGGAAATAATGACTTCGGCAGCAGGACCATCTTGCAGGTCTGATGATTGATAACGATTCGTGATTCGATGAACCGTCTTGTTAGCGGAGCCTCGCAGCGATGACGCGAGATTTCGAGAGGATTCGTAACGGCCAGCAATCACAACATCTACCAACTTTGACAACTCGTCTGATTCGGGAAACGACAGAAACTCTTCCCATGAATAGCCCGTAAGAACCACCACCGACAGGGAAGTTTCACAACGAATACGTCGCAGTAGCGCAAGCACGCCGCGTCGCTGTTGCAACGGCTCACCACCGCTTAGCGTCAGCCCCTCAACCCGCTCGGTCAGCGCAGCGATGTCCGAAAACAATTCATCTACGAGGACCACTCGGCCATACGTCAACGAATGCGTCGCTGGATTGAAACAACCAGGGCATCCCAGCGAGCACCCTTGAACCCAAACCACTGCTCTCCGCCCCGGCCCGTTCGCATAGCTCTCCGGTACGAACGCATGAATTCGCAACCATTCCCCCGCCGAAGCGCTCATCTTTCGCCAACCCGCTGTTGATCGTGGACAACCTCGCCGCCTAACTCATTCGCCTCCGAAGTCATTTTCCGGTCGAGCACCTCACCACCCAACACTGCCTCTAATTGCTTTGTCAGGTCCAGGCATCTCCTGCCTTTCACGCCCCGGACCTCCAATTGCACATTGCCGGTCGAGTCAATGAAGACCTCGATTTCATGAAGTTCCATGACCAGTTCCTTTCGCATCAACGCAGTCGGCTGAGGTGCAGAATGAAGTAAGACAGGTCTCGCGGGCGGACTACTCGAAAGTGGCGGCCAAGGATAACACCAACCACATTCAAAAGACCCCGTTCATTGCCAAGATTTAAGACCGAATCTACTGATAGTCTATCGCCGTGCCTTTGGCAGTTCACTCGACAGGTTGAATATGCTCCTTTCCAAAGCTAATGAATCTCGTCAACGATGCCCGAACGTGCGATCGCTTCCGACGGGATGAGAAGAAAGAATCCTGCTGTGACAAACGAATGGCAAAAGAAACGTAAAGAGCGCGTGGCCAAGCGAAAGGCCGAACAGAAAAAAGCAAAGGCCGAGAGTGAGGCCAATGCCAAAGCAGACCAAATAGCAAAGGCCGAACAAGAGAAGCTCGAACGCCCCATCAATGAACTGTGCCACATTTATTTTGCGCTACTTGCGGCCAGAGGTGAGGCTCGGCAGAAGCATCCTGGGATGTCGGAGGAAGACTTCTCAAAAAAGGGCATCGGTTTGCTGCGGGATGCGATGTCACGTTTACCGAATGACGTCGCAAGGCGTCTGGTCGATGCGCTGTCGGATTGCGATGAGAAAGATGTTTTCGAGGCGATGCTTGGTGGGGAGGATGACACTGAGCTTATCCGGCTCTTCAACGAAGGCGTCCCGGTCGTCAAAAAGGGTGTCTCACCCTTCAACGAACGTGTCCCGCTCTTCAAAGAGTGTGTCCTGGACTTAGCTTCCCGACTTGTTGGCAAATACATGGGTGAACTCGCCCCCTCGTTTCTGGATCAGCAACTCGAACCGAAAGTGCTTGCGCCACTCATTGACGATCCAAAGCAATTGCCGCCTGCCAATCCAAAGACGAAGGCAGGCTCGCTGCCAACAAAATCAACCATCGAACCGCCAACGGCACCGGCTGTGGTCACACTTGAAGTCAATGTACAGACACGAAGTGCCACTTTGCGCATTGGTAATGTTGGAGACACGGCTGACCTGCCTAGCGAGGGCGTTGCTCGCTGGCTCAAGGTATTGGCCGAACATCCTGACAAATGGATTCGTCCCGCCGATTACATGACACACGGCGGTGACGACCTGGACGGCGTGAAGCCATCGGACAAACTGAAATCTCTCAAAAAGAAATGTCCGAAACTGGCGAAGCTGATCCAAGCCTCAAAGCATGACGGGATGCGATTCAATCCCTCGCTGGCGGTGAAATCTAGCCATTCGCTACCAACCGCCACAAACTGATGACCGCTCGTTTCTGAAGCGGATTGCCCGCCGCGACAAACTGCGGCATGAAAGCGAACAGTTTCACAACCGCTAGTGCTCTGCTGGAGAGCCTCTCCGTAGCCGACATCGAAGATCGGCTGTGCGAACTCATCGCTGAAGAGAAGGCATTGCGGACGGTGCTTCGTTCGCTGAAAGCCCGCGAGCGTGAACACGCGAAGCAAGTCACAAGGATGCTTTCGCAGGCGAGCGGCGGCCTCCGACCGGAGGGTCGATCGTGGTGACTCTTAAGAACGCGCTCGAATACTCAGCCTTGGGCTGGTGCATCATCCCAATGAAGACAGGCGACATAAACGACGTGAAAAAAAAGAAGCCGCCTGCCGTTCGCTGGAAGCCCTTCCAAAAACATCGACCGGATGGAAAGCGACTCGCCGAGTGGTTCGACGGCAAAAGCGACTACGGCTTGGCGGCGATCTTTGGTGAGATCTCTGGCGGGCTTGCGAGTCGTGATTTCGATGACCTAGCTATTTATCAACGGTGGGCGGTCGAACATCCCGAACTTGCCAAAATATTGCCGACTGTCGAGACGAGTCGCGGGCGTCACGTCTATTGCCGCTTCGCTCGCGACGATGTGGCCGCGTTCCGCCGAAGTATCGGCAAGGCGGGTGGGACCGGGGCGATTCGCTGCGACGGCGGCGAACTGCGGGTCGGAGTGGGCTGCTACTCCGTTCTCCCACCGAGTCGGCATCCGAGTGGATTCATCTACCGCTGGATCGTGTCGCCTTTTGGTGGGACGATCCCCTTGCTGACCGTTTCTGAGTCTGGATTTTACCTTCATGCAACGGAGAGGACGGAGAGCACAGAAGCCATGAGCGTGCTTGTGGTTGGTGGTAGTTCCGAGACTTCTGGGACGTGCCCCTCGTCTTCTGGCACGAAGAACAGAAAAAGGACAACAGAAGGCGATAAGTCGAAACGGAAGCCAAAACTAAAAGTCGGTAAGTTGCCGACCAAACCACCGACTCCTGGCCGAGACGTCGATGCCACGCAGTCGTCTGGCGAGGACGTGACAATAGATTGCGTGCTCGACTCGGCAATTCGGTCTACGTTGCCGACGTGTGCGGGACAGCGAAACAACAAAGTGTTTGACCTGGCTCGCACGCTGAAGGCTCTGCCCGAATTTTGCGACGCCAGCTTTGACCAGCTTCAACCGCTGGTGAGGCGTTGGCACCAACTAGCAAAGCCGTACATCACGACAAAGGCATTCGAGGAAACTTGGACTGATTTCATCCACGCTTGGCCCCGCGTCAAATACCCGAAAGGCGAAGAGCCAATGGCTGAAATTGTCGAACGCGCATTTGCCGCTGATCCACCTGAGTGCGTCCGCCACTACGAATCGGAACCGCTGAAACGACTCGCGGCTCTATGTCGTGAACTGCAACGAGCGCGTGGTGAGGCACCCTTCTATCTGTCGGTTCGCACGGTGGCGGAATACTTTTCAGTCAATCCAAGCACCGGATCACGCTGGCTGAAGCTCTTGGAGATGGAAGGCGTTATCGAACTGGTCGCTAAGGGCACTCAGAAAAAAGCACGCGCGAGTCGATTTCGGTATCGCGGCACTTTTGAAGCCGAGACGAAATCTTGACTCATTGACGGATCGTCGCCAGCATGGAATAATTGCGACACCATGCCCAAGCCGATAAAGATGAAACAGCCGCCGACGATGTCCGACGTGCTCCGCGAAACGATGCTGGCGGCAGATATGCCGCTACTGACGTTGGAGCGCGAAACCGGAGTCAAACGAGCGTCACTGCGTTTTTTCATGCGGGGGGAGCGTTCGCTGCACCTGGACGTGGCCGACAAGTTGGCAACTCACTTCGGATTGGAACTCGTGAAGCGAAAGTAATTCAACATGTCCGGAACCTATCGCCCGACGATCATTCGCTACATCAACACCAAAGGCCAACAAGTCCCGAAGGGGACACTCGGAGCAAGGCGTGTCCGTAAAAAGTCGAAAACCTTTTGGGGCCGCGTGGCCGACGCGAATGGCAAGCCTCGTCCAGTCGCCTTGTGCGATGACGAGCAAGCCGCCGAAGTAATGTTGGCCGCGATGAAGCAACGAGCGCAACGGATCAAACGTGGTGACATCGACCCGTTTGAAGATCATCGCGAGCGGCCACTAGCCGAGCACGTTGAAGACTTCCGTTCGTTGCTGGAATCGAAAGGCAACTCCGCCGCACACGTCACGTTGACGGTTCAACGTCTTTCGGCTGTGGTCGACGGTTGCAAGTTCAGAAAACTGTGCGACCTCAACGCGGGCAGAGTCTCCGGCTGGCTGGCAGATCGTCGTAAACCGAAGACGGACAAAGATGGAAACGTCATCGCCGGCTTGAGTGTCGCGAGCAGCAATCACTATTTGGTTGCGGTGAAGTCGTTCGGTCATTGGCTCGTGAAGGATCGACGGGGGCCGGAGAATCCGTTCGCTCACTTGTCTCGGCTGAATGGTCGTGTCGATGTCCGCCACGAACGCCGCGCACTTTCACCCAACGAACTGGCCGGGCTGATTGCTGAGACCGGGAAAAGCCAAGTAACATTCCGGGGGCTGAATGGGGCAACGCGGGCGATGCTGTACCGCGTGGCCGCGATGACCGGACTGCGAGCCAGTGAACTCGCCAGCCTGACTTCGGCATCGTTCGACCTTGCCGCTGGCGTGCCGACCGTCACCCTGGAAGCCGCGTACTCGAAACATCGCCGCGAAGATGTCCTGCCCTTGCATCCCGACTTGGCCGCTCGATTGCGTCAGTGGCTCTCAAATCGCGAGCACGTTGCCGACGAACAAAGAGCCGTCCTGGCATTCGATCGTGCGGCAGACGCGAAGCAAGAGCTTCTCTTTCCGGGAACGTGGACAGAGCGAGCGTACAAGATGCTCCGCAATGATCTGGAAGCGGCGGGGATTCCCTACGTCACCGATGACGGCATCGCCGACTTTCATTCGCTGCGGCATACTTTCATCAGCAACCTCGCGGCTGGCGGAGTCCATCCGAAGCTCGCCCAGCAACTGGCTCGGCACTCGACCATCACCCTGACGATGGACCGCTACACGCATTTGGGGCTGATCGACATGAACTCGGCGCTCGGATCGCTGCCGACCATCGCCGCTCCAGAATCGCAAACGATGCGAGCCGCCGACACCACGGATGACGCTGCCGATTTCAGTTGCACAAAAAGTTGCACACGACCTGCCGAAAACGGCTCTTTTGAATGGTTATCAGCCGCCTCGATCCCCGGTTCCGATGAGTCGCCAGAAATGCAGAAAACCCCGCCAAAACACGAAGTTTTAGCGGGGTTTCCTTCAGCGAGGCCGGCGGGACTCGAACCCGTAACCTCCGGATCGACAGTCCGGCGCTCTAACCAATTGAGCTACGGCCCCTTGGATTTAATCGGAATAGGAATCTGCTGGGGCTCAGGCGGGCGGGATTCTAGTCCGCACCCAAGTCGCGTCAATAGAGTCGGCAATCGAACTCACAGGCTTCAATCAAACTCTTTTGGCGGTGCTACTTGCCTACCGGTGAGTACTCTCGCAACGGTTCCCACGACATCGCGACGGTTGTGCTGCGCTGCAGGCTTTGAACTTCCTCGGCCACTTGTTGGGCCGACGCTTTATCTGGATGAATCGCCAACTCAAACGACATCCGGCGGCTGGCTCCCGGTGCCAGCGAAAGCACGCGGCCGTGAGCACGCTCGAAGCTGCGCAGGTTTGGGAAGTTCGTGCCGGGTTCGAGGCCGGTCACATAGCCGTCCGCTTCGGCGGCTGTGTTTTTCCAAAGCGTGAAGCAGGGCAACTCTGCCAATGACATCCTGAGGCTGAGCGCGAGATCGCCGGAGGCATTGCGCAACACAACCAGACCTCGCTGCTGAGCGTCACCGACCAGGCGGAAGAAGTACGCTTGTTCGGCGTAGGCGGCGTCAGGGGCGGCGTACTTGTCGTAGGTATCGACTCCTTCGGCCGCGCGAGCATCACGGGGACTGACTTCACGGGCCGCAGCCAAGAACCGCGATCCGGTTTCGAGGAACGGACGGCCGATGTTCGTGTGGTACAGCATCTCGAACTCAGCGTGCTTCGCGGAGAGGTTGGTGACTTCGTCTCTGATCGTGAAGTGATTCGAGCCGATCGTTGTCTCGATGGTTGAGGTGAGTCGCAGGCAGGGGCCGAACATCGAGCACTCATCGACGATGCCCGTCACCGCGATGCGGCCCGGTTGGTCGGGATCGATGGTCACTTCGACGCGATGCGCTGGCAGGTTCGCGATCTTGCCGTGCAACGTTAGCTCGCCCAGGATCGGGTGATCTTCAAAATCCGCATCGCAACCGGGCGGTCCCATGAACGAGAGGCCGCAACGGCAAATCAACTCGTTGAAGCCCGCCAGCCAGCCGAGTCCACCTCGCTCGGTCTGATTCACGAAGGCGGGATGCACCGGCATTTTCACCGGCGAGTCCCAGCCGATCGGGATGCCCTGAAAGTTTCCGCGCCACACGCCCATGCCACGAGTCGGCAGGACTTCCAACTTCAAAGCCCCGTTGTCGATCTCGACGACGTCCACGCCATCGGACAGCCCGCCGCGCAGCCGCCGCTGACGGACGGACCAATTGTTGGAGCCGTTGAGTGGCAGCGAGGCTCCCGACAATTCAAAGTCGTCGTGCCAGATTTGGCGAGCGACGTCGGTAATGACGTGATGTGCGGCAGGCATGTGAGTCTCCAAGAATGTTCGCAACAAAAAACTAACCCGAAGCGCCAGCGAGGGCGCACGTATCAAGACGCTTTCAATTCACAGTCACTTGAAGCGATCGCCCTCGCTGGCGCTTCGGGTTAGCTTGCGGAAGCCCCGCCAACTCAATGCGGCGGCGGCGAGGATTTCAGCCACCAACCACGCCGCTCGCAACAGCACGGTGGCCGCTGCTGCCTGCGATGGGTTGATCCCCGGCTGAGACATCAGCAACTCCAGCAGCGCGGCCTCACGAACTCCCAGGCCGCCGGGGGCGAACATCGCTGCGAATCCCAGAAAGGACGCTGATGCAACATCGCCCGTCCAGATGAGCCAATCGGACATCGAAGCCTCAACACCGACGGCCTGCAAAGTGCAGCCCAGGCTCAGGCCGTGAACGAGCCACGTCGTTACCGAGAAGAAGCACCACCCAAGCAGGAATGTGCCGCCAATTTGAGTCGGCGACGGGTCGGTGGGGGTGTTTGAATCTGAGGGAGTGACAAGCTGACCGGGTGACAAGGTGACTGGAGGCGTCAACCTGCGGGCGATCAGGCCGAGCACTCGCGCGACGAACGGCACCAGCGCGACGCAGACGACCACCACGCCGACGCCAAAGATCATCGGATGCTCGAAGGCCGAACGAATCGCTGGCGGAAAGCGGCCAATCACTGTCTTCGGCCAGACGACCGGAGCCATCGTGATTCCGACCGCCAGTCCGACTCCCATGGCCACCAAGACTTCGTACGTCGAGGTCAACGCCGAGACGCTCGGCCGACACCCTCGGTCGGCCAACATCCCCGCACGAACAATGAGGACTGAGGCCTTGCCGGGGATGTATTTCGCCAAGTGCCCGGCGAAGTACGCGCGGGCGACGTCGAAACGGCTCGACGTGCCACCCAGGCCATGAATCAGCCGATGCCACAACAACACCGATGGCAACCAGCCGATGAGGTACAGCACTCCTGCCGCCAGCAGCCACCGCCAATGAATCGTCACCGAGCCGACGTCCCCTTCGCGCCACAACTTCCAGGCTCGCTGCCCCACGAACACGATCACCAGCGCGAACAAGACCCACTTCAACACCGGCCACAGCCGACGGAAGAGATTGACACGGGACGATTCGGAAACAACTTCCGCAGTCATGGACGATCCGATTTCAACAACTCCGTACCAAGTTCACGCAATGTGACGAGTAACTCGTCGAGATCATCGGTCGTTGTCAGCGGGTTGATGATCGTGACTCGTAGCGCACCGACGCCACCGTGATTCGTCTGCACGATGTAGAACCGACCGGACTCGATGAGTCGCCTTCGCAGCTCCCGTTGAAACGCGCCGAGGGCTTCCGACGGAGCGTCCTTCATCCCGGCCGGGACGTGACGAAATGCGACGATGTTGCATTCCGGATCGTGTAGCGGCACGAAGTCTTCGGCAGCGAGCAGCTTCTCGTAAAAGACACGGCCGAGGTCGAAGGTCACGTCGACCAAGTCCTCGAAAAGTTGTTGTCCGAACAGCGACCACGTCCCCCAGAGGCCGTAAGCGGCGGCTCGTTTCGTGCATTCGAGAGTCAACATCCCGCTGTCGTATTCGGCCATGCCGGGAGCCGACGGATCGAACAGGTACGGAGCTTCCTGGCGGAACGTCTCAAAGCGATGCCGCTTGTCGCGGTACAAGACGAACGCGCACAGAGCCGGCATGAACATCATCTTGTGAGCGTCCCACACGACGCTGTCCGCTTGATCGACTCCGTCGAGCAGGTACCGATACCGTCGGCTGAACAACGCCGCTCCGCCATGAGCCGCATCGACGTGCAGCCAAACACCGTGCCTTCGGCAGACGGCGGCGACGTCCCGCAATGGATCGAATGCTCCAATCGGCGTCGCGCACGCGCAGGCCGAGACCGCGACGACGCGATGTCCTTTCGCGATCAGATCGGTCAGTTGCTCATCGAGCTTTTGCGGATCGAGCTTCCGCCGCTCATCGAGCGCGGCTCGCAAGACTTGCTTCGTACCGAGTCCAATGACTCCCGCCGCTCGCGCGACCGAGTAGTGTGCGTCCCCTTGCACGACGATGACCGGCGCTCGGCGCGGGTCTCCCGACCCCGCCGTCTCGCTGACCGAAGGTCTCCCGGCTGTGATCGATTTCGATTCTGTTGTCGCGCCGGCAGGCAGACCTTCGGTCCAGCCTGCGGTGGGGCCAGGAGGCCCGCGCCGAGCGTAGTCGTCGCTGGCAACACCCTCTTCCCACGATCCCACCAGCGCGACGTTTCGCGCGGTCAGCAAGGCGGTCAGATTCCCCAGTGAGCCGCCGTGAGTCACCAATCCGGCAAACGAATCGCGCTGCCAACCGATTTGCTCACCCAGCCGATTGACCAGCGATCGCTCGACGGCGGTGGCCCACGGACCCATCTCGTAGATCGCCATGACTTGGTTCGTGACGGAACCGACCGCATCGAACAACCCGGCGATCGGCACTGGAGCCGGCACCTGATGGCCGATGTACCGCGGATGATGCAGATTATGCCCTCGGTCGAGCATTTGCCTGACGATGTCGGTGAAGCGGGCTGAGGGCTTGGCCGAGACACCGTCCAGCCAACGCTCGGCCTCGGCGATGTTGGCGACCGGCTCCGCCCAGTTGAGCACGCGGGTTTCTCGCTGCTGAACCTGCTCCAGGTGCGTGGCAAGCAGTTCTCCCCACTGCTGTGCCGCCGCTCGAAACCGCTGCGGATCGTACATCGCGCGCAGTCGCTGCTGAGCCATCTGCAATGCGGGTTCATCCAACATGGAGCGACCTGAATCTCGAAGACGGACACAACTTCTCACAGCAATTCCTGACTTGAGCGAGATGATACTGCCCGTTCGCGCGAGCCACGAGCGTTTGTTCGGCCCCGCTCGTACTGCTTGACAACCGACGAAAGTGATGGCACTGTGCCTCGCGGCAGGCCAAGGCGGTTCACCTCTTTCACCGTCTTGTTGACTATTCGGTTGCCTGCCATGCGAAGTCCGCGTCCCCTCTTCGATACCAGGAGGTTTGAAATGCACATGAGCGAATTCGACGACGCCTATGACGATCAACAACGCATTCGCGGAGCGATCCTCGAAACCCCCATCAGCGATCTGCCGCTGCGTGATCCCATTCTGGTCTGTTCCACGTCCAGTGTGGCCGACGCCGTCAAAAACATGAACGACCATCACACCGGCTGCGTGCTTGTGGAGAAAGATGGCAAATTGATCGGCATCTTCACTGAGCGTGATGTGCTGACCAAAGACTTCTTCCGTGCCGACAGTCACACGGTCCCGGTCGAATCGGTGATGACTCCCAATCCCGAATCGCTGGAACCCGATGACAGCATCGCCTTCGCGCTCAACAAGATGAGCGTCGGCGGCTATCGCCACATCCCGATCGTGGATGGTGCCAAACCCGTCGGAGTGCTCTCGGTGCGGGACATCGTGGACTTTCTCGTGGACCTCTTTCCGTCCGACGTTCTCAATCTGCCTCCCAGCCCCAAGAACGCCATCACCAATTCGATCGACGGTGGGTAGGCCACTTTGCAAACTCGTGGGGCAGGCGATTCGCCTGCCCTTTTTCGTTGAGTCTCAGCGATCGACAAGGATTTTCATCGATGCGACAAATGCCACGACGTTCTGGATTCGGTTGGTTGCTGATTGTCGCACTGGGTTTTGGCCACTCATCGGCTGACGAAGGCATGTGGGTCTACAACCAACTCCCGACGAAGCTTTTGAAAGAACGATACGGCTTCGAGCCTCCGCCCGGTTGGGCGGAGCATTTGATGCGTTCGTCGGTGCGGTTCAATTCGGGAGGGTCGGGTTCGTTCGTGTCGAGCACCGGACTTGTCCTGACCAATCACCACGTCGCGGCCGATACGCTCGCGAAAATCTCCACCGCCGAGCACAACTACTACCGCGACGGCTTTCTGGCGAAGGCGCTCGCCGACGAAGTTCCTGCGCCGGACTTGGAACTCAATCAGCTTGTCGAGATCGTGGATGTCACCGATCGCGTCAACAAAGCGGTTGCGGCGGAAGCGCCGGACAAGGCACAGGCTGCACGACAGGCCGCGATCGCGACCATTGAAAAGGAATCGACCGAGCAGACCAAGCTCCGCAGCGACGTCATCACGCTGTATCAAGGCGGGGCGTATCACCTCTATCGCTACAAGAAATACACTGACGTCCGACTGGCTTTCGCTCCGGAGTTTTCGATCGCGTTCTTCGGTGGTGATGCCGACAACTTCGAGTACCCGCGCCACGATCTCGACATGGCGCTCTTCCGCGTCTACGAAAACGGACAGCCGGTGAAGATCGAGCATTTCTTGAAGTGGTCGGCCAAGGGAGCGGCGGACGGAGAACTGATCTTCGTCTCCGGTCATCCGGCACGGACCAGCCGTCTGTTGACGGTCGAGGCGTTGAAATTTCAGCGCGATGTTCGATTCCCTGCGATGGTGAATCTGTTGCGTCGGCGCGAAATCCTGCTGCAACAGTTCGCGGCCGACGGCGAGGAGTTCGCTCGGCGAGCCAAGAAAGATTTGTTCGGCGTGCAGAACAGCCGTAAGCGATCAGTCGGCCAGATGCAGTCGCTACACGACCCACGGTTGTTCGACGCGAAGAAATCGGCAGAAGTGGAGCTGCGTTTTCGTCGTGTCGATTCGCCGGGCGATACTCTTGCATTCGATCCTTGGGATCGCATCGCGGCTGCCAACCAGCATCACGCGCATCTTTTCAAACGACACATGCTTCTCGAAACGGGAGCCGGGTTTTACTCGGACCTGTTCAGCATCGCTCGGTCGCTGGTACGGATGGCGGCCGAGGACGAGAAACCGAACGAGAAACGCCTCGCCGAGTACCGCGACTCTGGCCGCGAATCGCTCAAGCGACGAGTTTTTTCGCCCGCTCCAATCTACGAAGACCTTGAACGAGCCAAGCTGACGGATTCGCTCGCGATGCTGCTGGAGGAACTCCAGTACGAGCCGGACGTTTTGCAAAAAGCACTTGCCGGAAAGGGGCCGGTCGCGCGAGCAGCGGAACTGGTCCACGGTACGAAACTCAAGGACGTCGAGGAACGGAAACGAATCGCAACCGGCGGTTGGAAGGCAATCGAGTCTTCGACCGACTCGATGATCGTGCTGGCTCGTGACATTGACGAGCGGGCACGAGTGGTTCGCAAAGAACTCGAAACGTCCGTGGAGGAACCGGAGCGGCAGGCTTATGGCGAGATTGCCAAGTTGCGGTTCGCGAAGTTTGGCACATCAGTCTATCCCGACGCGACGTTCACGCTGCGGCTGGCGTTTGGCACGGTGAAGGGTGTCGAGGACAGCGGCACGAAGATTCCCGCTTGGACAACGATGGCCGAAGCCTTCGACCACGAAGCGGCTCACGGAGGTCAAGAGCCGTGGAAATTGCCACGCTCGTGGCACGATCAGAAATCGAAACTCGAACTCGCGACACCGTTGAATTTCGCCGGCACAGCAGATGGAGTCGGCGGAAACAGCGGCAGTCCGGTTGTGAACCGCGCCGGCGAAGTCGTTGGGCTGATTTTTGATTCCAACATTGCCGCGCTCGCCAACGAGTTTCGACATTCTTCAGACATTGGTGGCCGGTCAATTTCGGTTCACTCGGCCGGGATGCTGGAGGCGATGCGGAAGATCTACGACGCCGGCAAGCTGGCCAACGAACTGGGACGATAGCCCCATCCACCACAGGGCGAAACAGCGTTCAGCCCTGTGGTGAATCGTAGGTCAGCCTTTCCAGGCTGACTCGATCAGCGAACGATGTGATCTTGCCAATTCGGGCCAGGCTGGAAAGCCTGACCACCGGTTCTGAAACCGCTTAAGAGCGACCGTCCGTGTTTTGGTCGCGGAGCGACCGCGCGACGGTAGCCGTGGGTTTCAGCCCACGGTTGGCAATCGAGCAAACCGAATTCATCGCGGAGCAACGATTGAAACCATCGCCATGCCCCCAACCACCAACTGAATGCGTGTCATCGCCCACGATTCAATCGTCGCTCCGCGACGAATGTGGATCGCGTCATCCGAATCCGTGGGTTGAAACCCACGGCGACCATCGAATGTCGCTCCGCGACTCGGCTCACGCTGTTGTGTCACGCTGTTGTGTCACGCTGTTGTGTCACGGTCTCCCGCTGTTGTGTCACGGTCTCCCGACCGTGTCACTCCGCTGAACCGCAGGTTGCGAAACGGTTTCTCAACCGAGTCCCTCGCTGAACCGCAAGAACCCGCGCACAGCATGACCTCTAGCACGACGCGTGCGCTACAAATCACTATTTACCGGGTCGCGCTCGACAGGAAGCTGAACAATCCTTTTTTGGCTTTGGCGGATTCACCGGGTTTCTTGACGGCTTCTTCGATTTTTGGATCAAGCTGTTGGGCGAGCTGTTCGATCGCTTTCGTGATGCGCGATTTGGGAGCGTGCAGCAACAGCGGAATTCCGTTGTTGCGCGACTCGACCATCGAGACGTAATCGTTCGGCAGTTGGTAGTAGATCTCCCGCCCGATCGTTTCGAGAGCCTTGTTCAGGCTGATGCTCGCGTCCTGCAGGCCGATGCGGTTGACGATGATCTTCATCTTTTCAATCAACCCCGAACGCTGATCGAAGAATTGCATCAGCCGCACCACGTTTCGCAGGCAGGGCAAATCGAGCTGTGTGACGAGCAGCACGCTGTCCGACACTTCCATCGCCGCGAGATCCAACGCGCTGAAGCTTTTGCTGACGTCCAGAATCAAATGCGTGAAGGTGGCTTTCACCAGCGTCAGGACGCGGCGGAGTTCGTCCGGAGAGATCGCCGGTCGATCATCCATCTGCACAGGTCGAGGCAACAGGTAGGCACCGCACGAATGTTTGGTCAGCGAGCGTTTCAGCAGTGAGTAGTCCAGGCGGCTGATGTTGTCGGCGACATCCTGGATCGTGTAGTCGGGGATGATGTCTAGCCAGACGTCAGCGTCGCCCAGAGCCAAATCGAGGTCGATGATCCCGACGTTGTTGTTCGGATTTTGAGCCAGGATGCACGCGAGATTGACCGCGATCGCCGTGCATCCGACACCGCCGCAAACTCCGGCGATCGTGATGATCTGCGAGGCCTTCGCGCGGCTCCCTTCGTCGGTGCGGCTGTTCTGAGTGTGTGCGATGCGATCCAACGCGGGCAAGAAATCATCGAGCCGCAAGGGCTGGCTCAGATACTCACGCGCGCCGTTTCGCATGGCTCGCAGAATCAGGCTGCCTTCTTGCGAGCCGCTGATGACCAGCGCGGCGCAGTTTGGCAAGTTGGCCGAAACCTGCGCGACCAAGTCCAGGGCTTTGGTTGGGTCTGAGTCGATCGCGATCAGCGCGATGTCCGGCTGCGTCTGTGTGACGACATCAAAGAAGTAGTCGTAACTGGAGCATTCCGCTTCCAGCCAGACGGCATCAATACCCAACAGCAGGTTTTTCAAAGACGCGCGGCTGGAATCCTTCGGGTCAACCAGTGCGAGTCGGACAACATTCATGGCGCGGGTCACTTGTGATCGAGAAACGATTTCCAATCTCAAATCTGCAATGTGAGTCATTCAAGCTCAGCGGGCGGGCGGCTCAATGAAGCCTGGCTTCTTACCACGGCTCGAATTCGTGTTGGTCTTCGAGGGATTCGTCTCTGTCGCATTGGGAATGCTGCTGCGATTGCTCGCGGCAGCCGTTTTGTTGGAACGGTTGGGCGTGGTTTCCACAGGCTGATTGGCGGTCTGCGGAGCCGGAGCTCGAGTCGCGGCGCGAGCACGCGGCTTGGGGGTGGCTTCATCGTGGCCAACTTGCCGCACACTCGAATTGCTCCGCTGCTTGGCGGCCATTTGAGTCGCAAAGCGACGAGCGGCTTCCGTCGTTTCCGCGTCTTTCGGAGCCGGTGGGGCGAGCAATTCCTTACGATCCGCGGGAACAGCCGCTGGCGTTGTGGGATTCAACGCCGGACCAGTTTGCTGTTTCAGACCGGGCACGATGAGCGGTCCCGCTTGGCCGGGAGGGCAGTTCGCGCAGCGTTCCCCGTATTTGGGAATTTCAATCAGACCGTAGCCCATCAGTTCACGATCGGTCGGCGTGTCCGTGAATTGGCCCGGACCGCCAGCGGGAACTTGTCCGTCATCCAATGCCGAGACCAATTCGGGAGTGACCGTGATGACCACTTCGGTTTCGGAATCCTCACTGTGCTTACGACTGAACGCGACTCCGACGTACGGCAATTCACCGAGAAACGGAATTTTGTGCGTCGTCGCCGTCTGCCGCTTGGAAATGAGCCCCGCCAACATCAGAGTCTGACCGAATTTCATTTCGACTTGTGTGTTGACTCGCCGAACACTCAGGCCAGGCACCGTCGTCGCACCGATTGTCACGGAGTTTGAAAAATCACGCTCGCTGACTTCGGGTTGCAAATCCAGCCGCAGTGCTCCGCCACCCAAAACGAAGGGAACCGCTTCCAAGCGGACGCCGAATTCGCGCCATTGGATACTTTGCGTTCCAAAACCCTGAGAGACAATGATCGGAAATTCACCGCCAGAGAGCATCGTCGCCGGTCGTCCGTTGGTCGCGACCATCTCGGGCTCAGCCAGAATTTTCAACAACGCCTCGTCGCGCAAGGCCGAGATGTAAGAGTTGAAGATGCTATTGTTGCCAACGATTCCAAACGACCCCGTGAGAGCCGGGCTACTGCTGCTCGTGAACCCCAAGGGGCTGTAGGTGACGGACCCCAGTGTGTTTAACCCGCCAGGGGCGCTGTTGACGTATCCGCTGCGCGACAGATAGGTGAAGTTCATGCCCAGTTCACGGATCAGCGATCGTTGGGCCTCCATGACTTTGACCTTGAGCAGCACTTGCTGTACGCCACCGACCTTCATCTGGTTCAGCACTGTGGGATAGAACTGCTCCGCGATTTCCGTGATCTGCGTGATGTGCTCGGGATTCGTGACCCAACCGCGCAGCGCGACGGCTTCTCCTTGCACCTTGAACACGTCAATCGAGCAATTCGGAAACATTCGGTCGATCATCGTCTGCAACTGGCGAGCGTCCCCTTTGACGAAGACTTCGACCGTAAAGTTGGTTCCCGCCTCGTCCGTGATGATGAAGTTGGTCACGCCTTGCAGCAGAGCCCTCACGCTGATGCGGTTGGGAGTCAGGGCGGCGACTTCCAAGATCGTCTCATCGAAGCCGTTGACACGGACGATTCGATTCTTTGTCTCGAAGACCTTCGAGAACTTCTCGATCATCTCGATTGGCGTGCGGTTCGACGTGACCGACACAGCGGCTTCATTGACGTTGGCGGCCGCTGGCTCGACCGGCTGAGCCTGCGCCGACAGCATTCCACAATTCAACAAGATGTTCGACAGCAGTGCGAACAGCGTTCCTGTGGCATGGATTGTTCGATGAAACCCGCGCATCCCTGCACCCCACATCCCTGTGTTCGATTTTCGATTTTTGATTTTCGATCAACACTGCGGTTCAATCGAAAATCAAAAATCAGCAATAGAAAATCCCCTAAGTTCCCTGCGTACTATTGAGGGTCACAGGTTCCTCATCTGGTAGATCCACCTCGTCAAATCGCCGATCCGAACCGGCGATGATTTCAATTTTCCATTTCTTCTTGCCCGATTTCACGGACCGAACTGGCTCTTCACTTTCCACCGGAGCGACGTTTCGTGGCTTATCGCGATCCGAATCGCTGGCATGAACCATGGCATGTTCCGCTTGAGTCGGATCGAACAAGTCCTTCGGGTCGACCGGTGTGACGTCGTTCATGCCTCGCAACGTCAGGTGTAACTTTCCTCCACTCAAATCGCCGGCCAGCTTCAACAGCCGAGCCTGTTCGTTGGTCAGGATCAATGAAACATTTTTCATCACGGCCGCTTTGGAATCGCCCACACGAGCCATCATGCCTGCGTCCGTCACGCCATCGAGAGCAAACACCTCCACACTTGCCAAAACTGTTTTGACTTCCATGCCAATCCCACCGACGTCTCGGTTACCGTTCGATGGCTTGTAGGTGACAAGCACATCCACTCGGTCTCCGGGATTGATCAAGCCCGTGCCGTTCATCGTTGTATCGATCGGCACGGACGCGATGCATTTACCCTTTGGGACTTGGCTGGCTGCACTCCGGTTTCCCTTCTTGTCGAGCTTGGCTTGCAGAATCAGATCGCCTGCAAAGGCTCGCACCTTCAGCGTCCGCTCCTGAAACTGCTCTTTCTGAGACACCACCCCTTCCGGGATGGTGCCGGTTGGCCATTCCTTGAACTCCACGTTGTTCTCGTCGAGCGGCTGTCCCGGAAGGATGTCCGCCTTGGCGACGAGAACTTGTCCCGTATCTGTCGCCCCGTCGCCTTGTTTCGACAGGACTTGCTGAACTCCCAACATGGCCACCAATCCGCACATCGCGGCGACAGCCAACAAAGCCAATGTCTTCGGTCGCATGGGACACCATGCCTTCCTTCGTATGATCGGCACCGTCTGGGCAAACTCTTCAGCCTATAACGCCTTTGCCGATCGCGGGGACTCTCGGAATCACAAGGAACGCCTTCACCATTCGTCTCGCGCAAGCCGAAAGGGGCCGAGTGGCCCCCAACGATTTGCAGTTTCTGCCGGTCAGATCAACATGCCGTCGTACAGGAACACGGCGATGGCTCCGAAGCAAATCGGAATGCCGTAGGGCAACAGCCGCATCGTTGGCTTGCGCTCCGCAGCGCTATCAGCCACGCCGCTGACCCCCAACTTTTTCATGTCCCGCCATTCGTGCAGAATGACCAGGAAATTCGTCGAGTGACGCTTCCAATCTTTCTGCATCGCGACCATCACCACGGCCATGACGGCGCCGATGATGGCTGTTGCCACGAAAACTTCCGTGATAACCACCGGGCCGAGCCACGCGCCAATGCCAGCCATCAGCTTGACGTCACCAGCACCCATGCCGCCGAGCATCCACAACCAGAACAGAGTCGCCAGACCCACGACGGTACCGAGCAACGCTCCGGCGAGGCCGCTATTCCAGCCGCCCCAACCACCAGCGATCAGGTTGTAGACCAACCCGGACAGCACCATTGGAAAGGTGATCCAGTTCGGCACGCGGAGTTCTTTGCCGTCGATCCACGCCGCGACGATCAACACAATCGTCACGAGCTTGACATGCCAGTGATTCAGTAACAGTTCTTGCCAGTCCATGTTTCAGGGCCTTTCGTGTGAGGCTTCGATTCGAGGGGGTTGATCGACTGTGCTCGGCCGCGACTCGTTCGCGGTTTGTCGGCACCACGTCGCACACAGGCTTGCGGAGCGACAGGTCTATGACCGGGCCGACAGGAACAGCCAACTTCCCGTCGAAGCCATTGCGACCAACGACGCGGTCAGCAGCTCAACGAGCTGAGCCATTTCCAGATTCATCCAGGAGAAGAACATGACGCACACACCTTGTTTCAAACAGCCGAACCGCCTCGGCCGGGCATCCCCGGCGAGGCAGTCGGCAGAAAAATGGTTGAAGGGCGAATGCCCCCGTCTCGTTACGGCAGAGCGGCCTTGGTCGCGTTGAACGAGGTGTTAACCTTCGTTCCAATGGCGGAAATCGTGGTGATACAGGCCACAACGATCAGGGCCAGCATGACGGCGTACTCAACCGCGGTCGGGCCATCTTCAGACGCGAGGAACTGGCGCTCGCTCATCTCAAACGCAACGGTTCTGAACAAAGCAGAAGTAGAGGAAAAGATCGCTGGGACGTTCTCATTGGGTGTGTTTTGGAAAGGCCCTTTGGGAATGGAGTCCCAGCGATGTGTGCGCAGATTAAGT
>SYJG01000517.1 GCA_005798445.1 Planctomyces sp. | reverse complement strand
GTGAACCACATGACCACCCCAAGATCAAAACCATCGACTACAAGCCAAAAAACAAGCACCGCAAACAGTGACTACCTTTGACTGACACTTTGTCACCACGCAACGCCGCGGGTGACTACCTTTGACTGACACTTGGCCCTTGATCCTTGGTGAATTCAATTTCGCCGAGGCCGGTCATGTCGATGAGTTGCACGTCGGTCAGCGCGGTGACTTCGACCTTCTGCGAGCCGTCGCGATACAGCGTGCTCGTGTCTTGATTGATGCGCGCGTCATTGCCGACGCGGGCCTCGGCCGTGTTGTCATAGATGCTGATCGAAACCGCTCCGGCCAGGCCGACGGTCGCGGTCTCCGAATCGGATTTCGTCAGCACCCAGGTGTTGAGCACATCGGACGAGAAGTTGAGCTTGCCGGTGAAGATGTCCCTCAAGCTGGGGCGGTTATCGGTGAAGAGTTGCGCCGCGTTGATCTCACCGTCCGGCGCGGCCAGGAACGGGTACTCAACCTTCGCATCGACAGTCAGTGTGTCGCGTGCATCGACGCGAGCGCCTCCCGCGACAGTCGCCTTCGCGCTGTTCGTGTAAAAGCCGAGCGCGACTCCGGCGGCGACGTTGATCTCCGTCGGCGTCTGTCCGTTGCCTTGCTCGTCGGAGTCTTTCTTGGACTTGGTCAGTTCCGCTTCGACGATGAGTTGCACGTCGTTGCGAATGCTGGCGAGCACACTGATGTCTGCCTCGGATTTGAGAATCGCGTGCGAGCCAATCGTCGCGGCGACATCGTGATCGACGTAATTCAGCCCAACGCCCCCCGCGACCGAGAGCTTGAATTTGCTGCCGCTCTGCTTGGTGTCGTCGGCCGTCGAACCGGAATCCGCCGGAGCCGTGTCCATCGGATCGAATTCGGTCAGCTTCTTCGCGTCGTTCGTGTCGCTGGCCACGGCGTCGCTGCTCTGAGCTTCCGTCTGCGGCGGCGTCGCACCGACGGCGCTCCCTGCGTTCACTCGATTCTCGGCGGTGAGGTGCGCTTGCACGCCGATGCCGTGCGTCAGGCCGAAATCCAGCCCGTGATTCGTCAGGCTGCCGACGCTCGTCAGATCGACGGCGGTGGCGGCTTTGGCTCCGGCGACAGATCGGGCGAGCCGAATGGTGTTCGTATCGACGACCGAGACGTAATAAATGTCGCCGTCCTTGAGGCCACCGATCGGCGTGTCCCGAACCAGCGTCGGCAGCGGCACGCCGTGATACTTCGGGAATTGGACCGAGGTCTTCGTCGAGTCCGTGCGATACACGATCGCGTCGCCCGTTTGAAAACCGTGACTGGCGAGCGTCAGCGTGCCGCGCGTGTCGTTCACGGCCATCTGCGGTGAGAAAGTCTTCCGCGCCTTCTCGAAGAGGAAACCGTGCTCGCCGGTCGGCCGCACGGAGTTGCCGCTCTGATCCTGCTCGAACCGCAGATTGATGACGCCGCCAGTGAGCGGCCCGGTCAGCGGGCTTTGCAATTGGAACGAATTGCCGCTGACGTTCGCGACGAGGTACTCGCTGCTCGGCCGCAAGCCCAGAATCGGCTGGCTGCCGATCGCGGTGTAAATGATCTTTTGGCCATTCGCGAAACCGTGATTCGCGATCGTCATGCGGTCGTTGTCGGCATCCACCGCGCCGTTCGCGGCCGCGTCGAATGTCTTGAGGTCCAGCCCCGCGACCGATTGAGTCGCCGTGGCATTCGTCTGTGCCGCGTTGAGCGCGACCGCTCGCTCACGAGCGAACTGTACGGTGTTCGCATTCACGACGTTGACGACGTACGTCTCACCATCGGTTAGCCCGCCAATGCTCTCGCCGCCGCCATTCGTGTACACGAACCGCTGCCCTTGCTTCAGCCCGTGGTTCGAAATCGTCAGCGTGTCGCCATTCGTGAAGACGACGCTGGCCGGATTGAACCGCAGCACCGGGTCGGTTCCCTTGGCCGTCAGCGTGCCATCGACGGTCGCTTTGACTTCCGATTCATCGAAGCCTAACCCGACGGTGACGCCCGACATGCCGTCGTGGAACGATCCCGCCTGAGCCTCCGGCTTGCTGACCACTTCACCGTTCGCCAGGACGTTGACGTTACCAGCCGTCGAAGTGACCGACACTCCTTGCCCGACGTTGGCCTTCGAGGTCAGGTCCGCGTTCGTGATCGCCAGCGCGAACGCGTTGGCTCCCGAATCCGCGTTGTCGCCGGTGCGGCCGAGATTCGCCTGCGTTTTCGCGCGCGCTTCTGCGACGACGTTCGCCTCGGTGGAGATGAGCACGTTGCCGGCGGCCGTGATCGTGGTCGTCCCCAGTATGTCGGCCGTTGCCGTTCCCTTGGCCTGCGAATACCCGACCGCGACTCCGAGATTCACGTTCGTCGAATCGGTCCCGATCCGGCTGCTGACCGCCTGTGCGTCGAGCTGACTGTCGGCCAGCGCGCTCGCCGTGATGCCAACTCGCCCGCTGGCGACGATCGTCGTGTCGGTCACGGTGACGAACGCATCCGCTCCGCGCAGATTGACGACCGCCGAGAACCCATCCAGCGTTGGCAGGTTCTTCTTCGTCGCCTTCTGGATCAGATCTCGCACTGGGCCAAGGAAATCCTGAACCAAGTCCGGCACCGTATTGCCGGTGACGTCACGCGAGTCCGCCGTGATTGAGATGTCGTCCCCGCGCAAGCTCGATGAACCTGCCAACGTCACCGAAGCGGTCTGATTCTCGGTCAGCGAACTGAAGTAACTCCGCACATCGGTCGCCGATGCCGCCAGCGTGATGTCGCCGCTCGTGAACGACGTCCCGCTGTTGACGGCCTGCGCCAGAATCCGCGCTCCACTGCTGACCGTGATCGCTCGCCCGCGCATCAACACGTTGCCGGAATTCGCCGTCGAGTTGCCCGTGACCAGATCGTCGCTCGTCGCGCGCGTGCTCAACGTGGCATTTGCACCGACTGTGATCTCCTCCGCCGCGAGATCAAATCCGCCGACCGCCGTGAACGTCCCGCCGTCCGCGAACGTCAGCGTATCGGTTCCGTCACCAAGATTGACGTTGAACGATCCACTCAGCGATGCCGCGCTGAGTTCGACCGTGTGCGTGTCGATCACCGTGATCCCCGCCCCGGCCGTGATCGTGTTATTCGGATCGTTCAGGCGGATCATCGATTCGTTCCGGCTGACCGTGATCCTGTCGTTCGCCGTGCCAGTGCTGGTGACAAACAGGCTGCCCGCCGTCAAAGCCGCCTGAGAAAACATTGACCGCGTTTCAAGCGGCTCGACGACCGACCCCAGCCAGCGGCTCGACCAATCCCGCTTCCGCTGTACGCTCCCGATCCGGCGGCCAACTTTCCCACCGCGACGACGCAACCCATTACGGCACAATCCCATCAGCCAATTGGCGAGCAACATGATGATCCCTCGAATAAGCGTGGAAACTCAGGCCACTGGTACTCATTCGAGAAACTCTGACAGGAAAACCGGCAAATTTCGCCGTGATGGGGATGACCGTTGAGCCGCCTCTCGATTTGCCAACCGAACTAGCGCCGCAGGCGGGCAGTGTCGGAGAGGATCCGGACGCTGAGGTTGTAGAAATTGGCAGTGGCGTTTTCGGAGGTGCCGATGCCCAGTGGGTCGCGGCCCCAGCGCGGGTCGGCTCCGAGGGAGGTTTGCGGGCCAGTCCAATCAACCAGTTTTTCGTCGTCGAGCGTGACTTGGATGTGCGCGGATTCATCGTCGTTAAGTTCAACGCGAATGGTTACGCGGTACTCGGTGTTGTTTTCGAGATTCGAAACGACACGCGTCGGGTTGTCGTCGTGGAAGACTCGACGACCGTTGAGGAATTGCAGGCCGGCAACGCGGTCCGAGTGGCCGGGCCAGGCTTGATCGAAGCCGACGACGCATTCGCTTCGACCGACCGGGATATGGATCGCGATCGCGCCGTCGCCGGTCAGGCGCGTGAACGTGAATTGGACCTCGTAGCCGCCTTGCGGGATCAGCGGTAGCGGCAGGCGCGGGGGCGAGCCTGGGGCGGTGTCGCCGAGTGATTCGAGGACCGTGCCGTTACGTCGCCAGCTTCCAGCCGCGATGTCGTCGGGGAGTTGGACCTTCGATCCGATCTCCACCCACCCGTCATTCGGGTTGAGGATTTTCGGAGCGGTGGCGTCCGAGTCGCCAATCGACGCGGGAACCCAGGTGGCTCCAATGATGCGGCCGTGATGGTTGTGGCCGGACCAATCTCGCAACTCGGTTCCCTGGCCCTCGTCGAACTTGTACAGCGCGAGCGTGTCATCGTCGGGATCGAATTGCTCAAGCGGCTTGAACGCTTGGTGGTAACGGAACCTGCGGGACAGTCGTAGTTCGTCGATTCGGCCAGCGAAGAAATTGATCATCTTGTTGTTCTGAAACGACCGCGCTCCGATCCGGGTCCCTTCGGACGGCAAAGCGTTGTCGCGCGGGTAGCCGATGACGGAGACCGCTTGTGGTTCTCCATTGATGAAGACCTGCACCTCGCCCGGTTGCCAACCCATCGCGACGTGCAGTCGCTTGCGAACGGGCCACGCGGGTTTCAGAAAAGCGACGGTCATCTCCGATTGCTGTGGGCCGACACCGTCGAGAATTGAGTGACCGTTGTTGGTTTGCAGTTGCAGGCCCGCTCGATCGCCCCAGATCGCCACGGGAAACTGCTGCGTCCGCTGGTGTTCGTGCCACAGCCAGGCTTCGAGCGTGTAGGGCGTCGAGCCATCGACTTTGAGTGTTGGGATCTCGACGGAATCGTTCACACCGTCGAACTGCAGACCGGCGGGGAGCGATTGGCTGATCGGCTCTGCGGGAGCCGCGTTGATCCGCAGGCTGTCGACGAGGACGCGAGTCGCCTTGTGAATCTGTCCGTGACGTTCGTGGCCGGACGCATCGAGCAGCAATTCGCCGTCGCACTCGTCGCAGTGAAATAGTGCGAGCGTGTGCTCGTCCGGCTCGAAGCGCATGGCGGGAGTGAAGTCGTCGCGATAACGGGCGACGTTTGAGACGCGGACCTCGTCGATCAGTCCGAGAAACTGGGACTTCCCGTCTCGCCGTGCGCCGATCGTGAACGGCACGCGGTGGTCCTTCAGCGCGGACTTCGGGACCAATTGTTCGGAACGCTTTACGCCATTGACAAACAACCGCGCGGTCGTGCCGTCGAACACACCGGCGAGGTGATGTCGTTCGCTTCGCCTCGTCGCCTGGCCTTCGGCGTAGATCACTCCTCCATTGGCGGTGTCCAGGCCGAATGCGAGTCGGCCGTTCGGCATGTTTTGCAGCCGAGCTTGCAACACCCAACCGGCAAGGAACCGCCAATCGCCGCTGCGGTCGTCGGTCGGCGTTGCGAAGAGTTCGATGGTCAACTCCGACGCGGGATCGAGCGACAGGGCATCGACCAAAACGCTGTTCCCCTCGCGGAACAGCAGCGCGTTGTTGGCTTCCGGCTGAGCCGGAGCAACCGTCGTGTTCGCATCGAGCCGCAGTTGCACCGGATCGGCGGCCGATTCGGTTCGCAGGCGTGGTTCGAGCCAGAACGTATGCGCTCCGGTGTTGTCGCCCGGACAGACGGTTTCCAGCCGAAGCTGTTGCACGCCGCGCACCGAGACGCGGAACTCCTCGCCGTCGCCACGATCACGCAACGGCCGCGAGGTCCACAGCACGCGGCCGTCGCCGAGCACTCGGAACCTCAACGGCACGAGCGGGCGATACACCGACTCGATGCTGTCATTGATCGCGGCGGTCCCCTCGAACGTCGTGAACTTGCCGCCGAGTTCGTAGTCCACTCGACCGGCCCCGTTCGCGTGCGGATGCAGCATCACCGCGTGCCGCGGCCGGCGCGAACGCCATTCGATTTGTTCACCCGCGTGATCGAGGCCGTGCTTGCCGAAATCAGGATGCCCGTCGAAGTCGAGTTCCTGCAAGTCGTCAAGGAACACGACGTCGGTCGTGAGGGGCGACACGAGCGCCAGGCTGTTCGCTCGCAAGCGGGCCGCTCCGATGATCCGCCCGTGATGTTCGTGACCCGACGCATCGAGCAGCCGGTCGCCGTCGATCTCGTCGCAGTGATACAGCGCCAGCGTGTGCTCGTCCGGCTCGAAGCGCGACTCCGGTTCAAACGGATCGACGTACCGCGCGACGTTCGAGAGCCGCACTTCGTCGATGACACCGTGAAACGGATAGGAGCCGTCGTTGTGTGCTCCGAGTGTGAACGGGCTGCCGGGCTGAGCGAGCTCCAACCGCCGCAGCGTACGGTCCATGAGCTTCCGGCCGTTGACGAACAGCCGCAGCGACTGGCCGTCGATGACTCCCGCCAGATGCAATCGCCTCCCGCAGTCGGGCGTCGGTCCCCAGGCATACGTCTGCCCCTTGTGCGGCGTTTCGTTGGCAAACGCCAGCGATCCTTGCGGGTTCAACAACCAACGCGACTGGTACGCAAAGCCGCCGAGAACTTGCCAATCCGCCGCCGCACTGGGTTCGTCCGTCGGCGTCGCGAACATCTCCAGTGTCAGTTGAGAAATCGCGGAGAGTTTCAGCGACGGCACAATCACGCGGTTATTGTCGCGAAACCAAAGCGCGTTGTCGGTGTTCGCTTGCGGCGGCTGAATCTGAAAATCGAGTTTCGAATGTGCCGGTCGTGGCGCGGGAGCCGCCGCTTGAACGACAACCGGCACGGGATCGTTCTGCTCGCTTGGCGTCTCGCGCGTCCAGCGTGCTCCTTGCAGTTTGGCGTGATGCCCGTTGCCGGACGCATCAAACGCCGTGAGGCCGTGCCCTTCGTCGAAGTGCCACAACGCAACGGTGTGCTCATCCGGCTCGAAGCGCGGCTGAGGAATGAACTCGGACGTGTATCGTGCGCTGTTCGAGAAGCGAACCTCGTCCATTGTTCCGGTCATTCCACCGAACGCCAGCTTCGGTGCGTCATTCTTGATCGCAGTCGGTCGCTCGTCTTGCTGCATCGCCAGTTTGCCATCGACGAAGACACGTACGACCTGGCCGTCGCGCACGGCCGCCAGATGCACACGACGTCCCGGTTCCAGCGGTGTCGCCGTGATGAGTCCTTGAAACCGGTCGGTCCGTTCGATGCCGAGGCTCCAGCTTGAGCCGCGTTCATTCGGTGTCACGAACAAGCTGAATTGTCCGGACGTTCCGGCAACATGTCGCGTCTCGCGAAACTCCGACCAGCGCGGCGTGACGAACAGTTCCAGCGTCATCGGCCGAGTCACGTCCGGGCGCAACGTCGGCACCGAGATTTGTGCCCCTATGCCAACCTCGACCGAGTTCTCGCCGAATGGCGTCGGTTGTTCGTCGAGTTCGCGCACCGGCCGCAACCACTGACGGCGCGATTCGGCTGTGTCGTCGAACCGCCGCACCAGCCGAAAGCCCCAGTTGTGAGACAAGCTGATCGGCCGAGCGAAGAAACGAAAACCCGGACGTACACCGACCGCATCGTCCTCCACCGAACCGCCGCGCACCGACCGCTGATCCCCGAACGGCGGACCCTGCGGATCGGTCGCCGGCTCCGCATCGAGCGTCATCACGCAATTGTCGTGACACCATTCGGCCGCGTTCCCCAGCAGGTCGTGCAGACCGAACGCATTCGGCCGCTTCTGCCCGACCGGCTGCGACAACTTGCCCGACATTCCGAACCACGCCACGTCGTCCAGCGTCAGGTTGTCGCCAGAGTTGTCGTGGCGGATGTCCTCGCGCGTTTCCGGCCACGGTTGCAAACGCCCCGCTCGGCACACGAACTCCCACTCCGCCTCGGTCGGCAGCGAGTACGTCGCCTTCTCCTTGCGACCGAGCCAATCGGCGAACGCCACTGCGTCGTGCCAGTTGATCGCCGTGACCGGCAATCGCGCTACGTCCTTCGACAACAGCCGCGAACTCCACGCGCGACTCGTCTGGCCATCGTTCTTTGACTCGTGCCCCGTCGCATCGACGAACCGCGCAAACTGCTCGACCGTGACTTCGGTCACACCAATCGCGAACGGCTTCGTCAATGTCACTTCGCGTTGCGTCGACGAACTCGCCAGCAAGTCGCCGAGGAACCCCTCGCGATACGCTCCATCGACGGCCGCGAACTCCTCCGGCGTCATCCCCATCGTGAACTTGCCCGGCGGAATGACGCGGAACCTCATGCCAATCGAGTTCTCGAACTCGACCGGCACGCTGAGTTCCTCGGCCCAGGCCGTTTGACTCGCGATCGCCGCCAGCTCATCAAACGGCGTGATGATCGGCACGGCCGGCTGACGCACCGGAGCCGTGTGCGTCGTCGGCGAATCATCGCTTGTGATCGGCGTCCACCACTTGGAAATTCCAAACGCCGCCAACGCCACGAAGACGGTGATGCTGACACCCCAACGGGCCGCTCGTTTTAGAGCCGTCGCCGGCGTCGCCAAACTCGTGAGACTGCGATCCGATGAAGCTTCGAGCCGCGACGTCTCGCTCGCCCTTGAACTCTCACGAGTTCGGCGACCACTGCCACGTTCGAGATCCGTCGCGAGGTTCGTGCCGGTCTCATCGTGCCCCAGTCGATCGGTCGTCGGTTCGCGAGGCGCACGCTCGACGTTCGGCAGCAGATGCGGCAGCGTTGCGTCCTGCAATGCGCGCTGCTTTGCGAGAATCGATGGCAATTCGCGCATCGTGACGAGCGTCGTCTCTGGGTTCCAAACCTCCAGCGCGAGCCGCTTCAAATCCGCCCCGGCCGCGAACGGCGCGAGCGCCGCCGCGACGTCGTTCGGCGTCTGATACCGCGTGCTCGGATCCCGAGCCAACATCCGGGCAACGATCGCCACCAACTCCGCCGGCACTTCACTTCTCAACGCTGACACTGGCCGCGCGTCGCTGTTCCGAATCTCATGCATCCGCTTTGCGGGGTTCACCACTTGATCGGTCGCAAACGGAGCGTACCCCGTCAGCAGTTTGAACAGCGTCGCGCCGAGACTGTAAATGTCCGCTCGCACATCAACGTCGTGACTGCTGCCGACCTGTTCTGGGGCGATGTAATCCAGCGTCCCCATCAACTGCCCCGCACTGGTCAGTTCCGCATCGTTGTTCGGCGAGGTCAACCCCGCGACCGCGACGCCGCGACTGTCCTCCAACAACGCGAGACCAAAATCGAGCACCCGCACGCGAGCCGGATCTGGCGAGCGGCTGGGCGTCAGCCCACCGAGTTAGGGGGGGGCGGATTGTGCTGACGATTCTCGGTGGGCTGAAGCCCAGCC
>SYJG01000516.1 GCA_005798445.1 Planctomyces sp. | reverse complement strand
GGGACCAGCACGATGCTGCCGGCGTAGGTGTTGAAGGCGTACTTGCCGGGGCCGAGAGCTTTCTCCCAAACGCCACGTTCGCCTTCCTCGACACGCTCACCGTGACGGAACGCCGTGCCCGACAGGTCGCGGCCTTGCTGACCGTAATAACTGACGACGACGCCGACATGCCCGATCGGAACGATCGTCTTCGGGATCATCCGCACGTTCGCGAACCAGCGGTTGATGAAGTAGGTGCCGTCGGTCAACGGAGCGTATTGCCGTCCGCGTCGGCCTCCCGCCTCGAGGAACGCTTCGGGGTCTTGGAAGTTGTTGTGGTAGTTCGGGTCACTCGGATCGGCACCGACGGTCGGAGCGATGATCTCGCCGGGCAGCAGCGACGGACCGTCTTGCACGGTCACGATGCCGATGCTGTCCACGATTTGCGTGAGATCGGGGTTGATCGGGTCGGGCACTTTGATGCCGCCGCCGACAACCACGGGATCGAAGCCGTCGATTTCCTTCAGCTCCGCTTGCCACGAATCGACGGACGCTCGCTCTTGAGCGGTCTGGATATCTCGCAGCGCGTACACGGCATTCTCGGTGATGATGATGAACAGCGCGGGGTTGATGGCGTAGACACCCTCACGCAGGATCGCTCGTTGACGACCTCGCTGTCCGCGTGTGCCGGGGCCATTCTCGCCGAGGAACGCTCGCGCGTCTTGAAAGTTGTTGCTGGAGACGACTCGCGCCAGCGTCTGGCTGGGAGGCAGCGGCTCGCCGTCGCGAGCGTAGACGTAGCCGATCTTTCCCTGTGGAATCGTCACCAGCCGCATCTTGTGAATGACGTACTGCCAGCGCCACAAACCAAAGTGCAGCCCACCGCGCAGCAAGTCGGAATGCAATCCCGCCTCGCCACCAGACGCCATGATGCGGCCTTCGGGAACGGAGCCGCTCAGCGACCACAGCTTTTCGACAACGCCGACGGCATCGTTCGGGATGTACCGCAACGTCAGCCACGCGGCGAACAGCAGCAGGAACAGCGGTCCCACAAGTCTGGTCAGCAACCACTCAACCTGACCTGGTCCGGGACCGGCTGCGAGGATCGAAGACATCGACACGAAGTTCAGCACACCAATCACAGCAGACATGGAAGTCTCCTTGGGCGCAGGCGGAGAGTTTTGGAGTGCGGCAACCTGTCGCCGCATTTCAAACAGATTCGCTGACCAATCGAAGGTCTTCCGCGAATTCTCAGCGATCTGAAAAGCGATGACTCTGGTCATCGCACTCCAAATTCCGAGATTCTCAGAACTCTCCTGCGGAGCGCCTCAAAACCCAATCGGGCTGGCTCAACGTTCGAGGAGGCTCGTGACGCGAGTGCCCTTTCAAATGGGGCCGAGAGCACATGTCTCGACCCGCCTACGAGGTTAGCTGTCGGGCTTGGGCTTGAAAGTACCCCGGTTTTCTCGGCGATTTCGGATGATTTCGCGTTGAACGACCTACGCCCCGTGAGCCTCTGATCGGCTCGTTGGTTCCCCCGCTCGGACGCCTCGCGTCCGACTCGGCTGCATGGGCGGAGATTTTACCGAAGAGCCGTCGGCTCACAAGAGGCCCTCTTCAGGTGCCGCTGCCAGGCGGAGTTGCGGCATCGAGACTGAACTCGCTTGCCAATTTCCTGACCGTTCTCGCGGACATTTCTGTCCGAACCTGCGGTCGCGCCAGCCGTGCCGAATTTGCGGGGTCGGTGCAGGTGACAGAACTCGCAGTGTTTCCGTTTGTCGGACTTTTTCGCTTCCTGACAAGGTTTCACCAAACCCCCGTTGCCCCGGTTGTTCATGCGCGTGGGGGTGATTTTGAAGAGCTTGACTCAAGCCTTCGGAGTGCCGCTCGGAACTCGTGCTAGAGTTGGCTGTCTCGCCAAAACACGTCAGCCGACCCCACGGGAAAACGCGATGGGCTTCCTCAAAAAATTCATCAAAAACACTTTTCGAGACGGCCAACAAGATCGCGGCCACAGCAGTTTCGAGAACCTCTCGGAAGAGCAACTCGAAAAGCACTTGAAGGTCGCGGCGTATGACGGCTTCGCGCTGACGGATGCCGTCCGCCCGTCGTTCGATCTGCAAGTCATTCCGCGAGCCGGCTACCGTCACGACAAATACACCGACGAACGCACCGGAGTGGACATCCCCGTGCTGATGGCGTCCGCGTCGCGTGAAGACGTTTTTGACCTGTTCATCGACCTGCTCGATCCGATCGGCGGCGAAGTCGATGTCGTACTGGAAACCAGTCACGAGAAACACAACGGCCGCCACGAAGACCTGTACCGCGAACACATCGACCTGCCGATTCTCAAGAGCACGCTCTACGACTTCGAGGAGATGCTGCTCAACGACGGCTGCACCGGCATCGCCGTCTTGAATCCTCGCATCCCGGTCGAAGTCCAATTCGACGAACACAAGCTGCTGATCATTTACGGTCACGACCTGAGCGAGTTCGAGTCAGTACTGGAACAGCACGGCTTGGAACGAGACGACGATTTGAAATTCATCACCGAAGCCGAGCACGTTCACTCCTCCAGCGACGAGTTTTCGCAACTGTTCGGAGAAATGCGGTATCGCTTGGGGATCGACGATTGCTGATCGTCGTTCAGAATCGGTCTGAATTGGCTCGGCCGTTGCTGGCCACTTCGCAGTCTGATTGACGTGCATATTGCCCATTTGGGCGAATTCGAAACCCTGATTAACTTAGGCAGCCAGTTGAAATTGATCTACCGGCAGTTTGGCTTGCTGAGTTATAGACCGCGAAAGGGTTTGGGAGAAACATCCAGGTCTCAGGGACGAGACGATGAATGCAGAACTGACAGAGGCTGTGATTGCAACGGCT
>SYJG01000515.1 GCA_005798445.1 Planctomyces sp. | reverse complement strand
CGAACCTGCGACACCATTCCGCGACGAACATTCTCCACCGACTTTTTGAACCATCTCCATTGCCCTTGAAAGAATCTCCTTCTACCACTGACTACCGTTGACTGACACGCGGGTGACTACCTTTGACTGACACTTGGCCGTTTAGCGTTAGGCGTTTTGGCGGGCGTTATTTCGCAATGGTTTTATCTCGTCTTCCTGTTTCCGATCTTGATTGGGGTCGGTGTGGGCTGGACTGGCGAATTCGCCGTGAAGGCAGGAAAGGTCCGCCTGCCACAGTTGTGTGGTGGTATTGGATTTCTGGCCGGGTGTTTCGCGGTTGTGGCAATGCACTACTACGAGTTTTACACGTTCGAGAATTCGATGTCGGACGTTGACGAAGAGTTTCGTCAGGTTGCTAGGAACTTCGATCAGTTACAGGCCAAGCGAGCAGAACAGCCACAGGCTGTTCAAGAACTCTTGGACGATTTAGCCGACGGTCAAGAGTTTCGAGAGGCTCTGGCGGTCAATGGATTCTTCAGCCATCTTGACATGAAAGCCCGGCGCGGAGTCACGATTTCCTCACGGCGTGGTCGCAACCCGATCAATCTCGGATATGTCGGCAGCTACATTTACTGGGGTGCCGAGGCATTTATCATTGCGGCAATCGCCTTCTATTTCCTGCTAGATGCGGCCTCTCAACCGTTCTGTTCGTTGTGTGAATCTTGGAAGCCCAGCTCTGTGGTCGGCGGCTTTGAAGCGACTTCAGTCAACGTGAAGGAGGCCTTGCGGTCCGGCGATTTCAAATTCCTCGCCGAATACTCAACTCCAAGTACCGCAAGTCTGGCACTCACGTTGTTTCGTTGCCCAACCTGTCAGGCCGAGAGCACGATCGATGCAAAGCTGGAATCGATTACGGTCAATAAGAAAGGCGAGACCTCGAAGTCCAAACTTTGCACCGTGACATATCCCGCAGAAGCAGCGGCGGCATTCGATGCCGTATTTCAGCCCAAGCCACTGCCATTTGACGTTGAAGCCAACGAATCCAACACCCCGCATGAGCCGGCATAACTTCGCCTTCGTTCACAGGGCCAAGGTGTTGATGAATTGGATGGCCTCCCAAGACGGGCCGAACGGTGTGCCGGTGCGATCTGGTCGTCAGAACTTCGCAACACAGTGCCGCGCTTTGAGGATTTCGTTAACTGCGTCGGGCTGGCGTCAGCAGATCACTGAGTCGTTGGCCGGTGTAGCCGGATTCAAAAGCGTGAAGACCGAAGCGTTCGGAGAGTTCTCGGCACGCGAGGACACCTCGGACGCTGTTCCCTTTGGCATCCAGCGGGGGCGAGAAGATGCCGATGCCGAATTGTCCGGGGATGACGCCGACAATGCCGCCGCCGACTCCGCTCTTGGAGGGGATGCCGACGCGGTAGGCCCACTCTCCCGCGTAGTCGTACATGCCGCACGACAACATGATGCTCAAGAGGTACTTCACATAGCGCTGCTCGATGGCACGTTGGCCGGTGATTGGATTCACGCCGCCGTTCGCGAGAGTGGCTCCCATAATCGCGAGGTCGTGACTACTCACCAGCATTGAGCATTGCTGAAAGTACAACTCCAAAGAGTCCTCAATGCGCTCGCCGACCATGCCGAAGTTCAGCATCAAGTGGCCGATGGCTCGGTTGCGGTGTCCGGTCATCCGTTCGGACATGAAGACCGAGTTGTCGATGTAAACGTCTCGGCCGCAGTATTTGCTGAACATGCTCAGCAGCCGAGTGACTCGTTCTGGAAAATCCTTCCCTTTCACGAGGTCCGCCGTGGCGATCGCACCCGCGTTGACCATCGGGTTGAAGGGGCGATTCGAGGCTTCGTCCAGCACGATGGCGTTGAATGCCTCGCCGGTTGGCTCGACTCCGATCTTGGATAAAACGTGCTCCAGCCCGTGGTCTTCGAGCGCCAAGCCGTACACGAACGGCTTGGAGATCGACTGAATTGTGAAGTTCTGCTTGCAATCGCCGACTTCAAAAACTTGGCCGTCGGCCGTGACGATGCTGATGCCAAACCAGTTTCGATTGGCTTTTGCCAACTCGGGGATGTAGTCCGCGATCTTGCCGTCGCTGTTGCCGGAGAAGCGAGCGTGAATTTCGCGCAGCACTTCGCGCAGCGGCGCGGCGGCGGCCTTCATACGGCCGACGAGGTGATCAAGATCAGCGTCATTGGAAGAGGTCGCCACGATGTGAAATCTTCTCCGCTCAAAGGAATGCGTGAACGAGGGCCGACTACTGCACGAGGCGTTTGGCAATCGCCTGCAATTCTTGAGTGAGTGGATGTGCGGGATAGCGGTTCGAGAAAATGTCTCCGCTGGCCATGCGAGCCATTTCTGTGCTCAGCGGCAACAGGGCTGCGACCTCGGCCTTGTACATCCCCTCGACTTGCTCCTTTAGACCTGCGTGGTCGGAACCTGGCGGAACCTTGTTGAGGATCAAAAACATCTCCGGCACTTCCAGCTTGCGTGCCAGTTCGACGGTCACGGCGGTCCCTTGAAAATCTTGCTGATCGGGACGAACGATGAGGATCAGCAAGTCTGAGATGGCGATCGACAGCAACGTCTCCTCGTTGACACCGGGATGTGTGTCGATGAAGAGGAAATCCAAATTCAATCGCTTCAACAAATCTTGAAACCCGTCGTTGAGCAGCGCGACGTCGTAGCCCTCGCGAAGAATCCGAGCGATCTCGCCGGTCTTGAGGCTGGAGGGGATCAGAAACAATCGAGGCCGCTCGGAACCTTCGGTGATGTCGCCGATGGCACTGGCCGTGACATCGTGCGCAGCTTCCTCGATCTGGCACTTGCCCCACAGATAGTCGTTGAGCGACCTCTTGAATTTCTCTTCGCCGAATCGAAACAGCACATGGATGCCTGGCGATTGAATATCCGTGTCGATGATGCCGACGCGGAACCCGGCACGAGCCACTAGCACGGCGAGGTTGGCCGTCGTATTCGACTTTCCCGTGCCGCCTCGAAAGGAATGCGTTGAGATGATCTTCGACAAGTTGATGGTCCTCGTGGTGCGCGTCCAAAGTAGGAGTAGGTTGGGACTCTGTCCCGACCCGATCGGTCAAAAAAGGGCAGGTTGGTCGGGACGGAGTCCCAACCTACGGGTCAGGCGTCTTTCCGTTGGCGACGCAAGTCCTTGGCCTTCTTCTGAAGTGTTTGGAAAAAATCTTCGCTGGCGATCTCGCTGACCTCGCTTTGCAGTTTGGATTGATCCAGTTGAAAGAACGGCATCGTGTCGGGATCAAAACAAAGCGTCTGCATGAACTCTTTCTTCGCTTCGACTGCCAAATTGAACCGTAGGCTCGGCCCCAGCGGGCCGAGCCGGAAGGTGATCTCTCGCTTCACCGGCATCTCCGAAATCAATTGGCCGTCCACAAGCACTCCGTTGCGTCCCAGTGGGTTCAGCATCCACTGGCCGTCGCGTACGGCCAGCAACACATGCAGTCGTGACACATGTGAATCGAGGATTTCCACGGAACAGTCGTCGGCGCGTCCGATCGTGATTTTGGGCAGACCTTTGAATCGCCAAGACTTAATCGGTGAGCCGACCGTGGGATCGAGCAATTGCACTTCAACCTCCGTCGAGGGATCGCTTGGCTCTCGAATTGGGGACATGCTTCTTGCCGGAAAGGGCTTTGAATGAGGTGCTGCTTGATGGTGATTCCTGACGGGCCGAGACTCACTTTCGGCGCGCAGTATGACCGCACTCTGATTGAGCAAGCAACCCTCGTACCGCCAGAAGATGGGTGGATCACACAGGCAAAACTTCGCAATTGCCCATAGAATTTGGTCTCTCCGCCGAAGATTCTCGGCGGGCATGATGCGCGCCAAATCACCAAACAAGACGCCATTCTAGGCAGCCCACGACGGACGCCTTCATCAACGACCGACCGACGTAGGCTGATGGCATTCGATGGAATCAACTCCCTTCGACCTTCGGCAAACCGCACGGCCCATCGGCCGACTCGCCCCTTCGCCGACCGGAGCACAGCACGTCGGCAACGCGCGGACGTACTTGCTGGCATGGTGGTCGATTCGGTCTCGCGGCGGTCGCTTGATTTTGCGGATCGAAGACATCGACTCGCCACGCGTGAAAACCGGAGCGGCTCAGCAGGCGATTGACGACTTGCGCTGGCTGGGTCTCGATTGGGACGAAGGTCCGGACATCGGCGGGCCGAACGCCTCGTATGTGCAGACCGAACGCGTGGACTTGTACCGTGACGCACTCGCTCAACTGCAACGGGACGAGCGAGTCTATCCCTGCACCTGCACACGATCGGACATCGAAGCCGCCGCCAGCGCGCCGCACGTCGAGCATGAAGGGTCGCTCTATCCCGGCACCTGCGCGGGACGTTCGGTGCGGGATGTGAACAGTATCTGCGATCAGCCGTTCGCGTGGCGATTCCGCTCGAATGACCGAGACTTGGACTTCGCTGACCGCGTCGCGGGGTTGCAACGAGCCAACGTGCGCCGCGACCTCGGAGATTTCGTGATCGGCAAAATGGATGGCTTGCCGGCGTATCAACTTGCCGTCGTCTGTGACGATCACGCGATGGGAGTCACCGAAGTCCTGCGCGGCGACGACCTCTTGCCAAGCACGTTCCGGCAGCTCGAACTTTACGCCGCATTCGGTTGGTCGCCGCCGACATTTGCTCACGTCCCGCTGGTCATCGGCCCGGACGGACGACGATTGGCAAAACGGCACGGTGATACGCGACTCGCGACGCTGCGACAACAAGGCGTGACTGCCGAAGAGTTGGTTGGCCTCTTGGCGTGGTCGTGCGGTTTGCGGCCGACTCGCGAGCCTGTCGGTGCGAAAGCACTCATTGCCGACTTCGATTTGTGCCGCGTGCCGAGACAGCCATTCGTGTTCTCCGTGGGGCAGGTCAATTTTTGAACCTGCGCAACTTGTAACCCGACGCGTCAGCGAGGGCGAACGCTCCATCGACATTCAATTCCTCGCGTTTTGAAACGCCCGCCCTCGCTGACGCGTCGGGTTACAAACCGCCCGGATTCATAAACTAGCCAGCCCTGGAAAACCTGCCCCACGCAGTAGCCGCCACTGCACGCTCTTTCTAACGTGTCCGCGACTTTGACTGTTTTGATCCACTTCCAGGAGTTGTCCTCATGCGACCCTGCTGCGTTTGGCTGGTCTGTTTGTCGCTCGTCTTCGCATCCACCCCGCTGCCGGCCGCTGAGCCGAGTGTTGCGGGTGTCTTGCAGCCGTTCGTCGAGGGCGGTTCGCTGGCTGGCGCGGTCACGGTGGTGGCGAACAAAGACAAGGTGCTCAGCCTTGAGACCGTCGGGTACATGGACGTCGGCGCGAAGCTGGCGATGAAGGCGGACTCCGTGTTTTGGATCGCGTCGATGAGCAAGCCGATCACCGGGACGGCGGTCATGCTTCTGGTTGATGAGGGCAAAGTGAAGCTTGATGATCCGATCGAGATGTATCTGCCGGAGTTCAAAGGGATGTGGGTCGCGGTCGAGAAGGATGCCGACCATGTGTTGCTCAAGCATCCGTCGCGGTTGGTGACGATTCGCGACGTGATGTCTCACACCAGCGGCATGCCGTTCAAGTCGGATATGGAACAGCCGACGCTCGACGGACTGACGCTCCGCGATGCCGTGCGCAGCTACGCGATCACGCCGCTGACACACGAACCGGGGAGTAAGTACCAGTACTCGAACGCCGGCATCAACACGGGGGCGCGGATCATCGAAGTCGTCACCGGCATGATCTACGAGGACTTCATGGATCAGCGGCTATTCAAGCCGCTCGGCATGAAGGACACGACGTTCTGGCCGAACGAGGAACAAGTCTCGCGACTCGCGAAACCGTACAAGCCAAGCGCCGACAAAACGAAGCTCGAAGAGACGACGATCTCACAACTCACCTACCCACTGAGCAAACGCCACAATCGCTACCCAATGCCTGCCGGTGGATTGTTCTCGACCGGTGCCGACGTCGCGACCTTCTGCCGCATGTTGCTCAACGGCGGCGAACTGAATGGCAAACGCTATCTTTCCGAAGAGGCGCTCAAGACGATGAGCAGCAAGCAAACCGGCGATGCGGTCAATAATGGCTACGGTATTGGCTGGACCACCGACGGCAAGACGTTCGGCCACGGCGGAGCACTCGCCACCAATATGACGATCGACCCGCAGCGCGGCCTCGTGACAGTGTTCCTGGTCCAACACGCCGGCTTCCCCGGCGACGGCAACAAAAGCCAGGGGGCGTTCGTCAAAGCCGCGCAAGAGGCGTTCGGAAAGTAATCTGGATTCCAATGGAAGACCGTGTCTTTGTTCGGGAGCCGGCGCTTTGTTCGGGAGGGCGAGGCTCCTGCCGAGCCGGTGCGTGAATCACGCGTGCTCACCGACCCGGCTCGGCAGGAGCCTCGCCCTCCCCCAATGCCGGATAATTTCCGAACTCACTTCGACAATTCCTGAAGAGCTTGATCGTACAAGCCGAGCACCTTCGCTCGTTGCTCGGCTGTGTCGAACTGAGCCTTCTCGGCGATCGTCGCACGCGCGGCTTCGACTTCGTGACGGAGCCAAGCGACATCAGCGGCGCGGCGAATCGTGCGGCCGTTGATCGTGACGTAGACCGCTGACGTGTGGCCGAACAGCGTGCGGCCGTATTCGTTCTTGTTCGCGGTACTGATGCGAGCCGCCAGCCAACCCGGCTCGGAAACCTTGATCGGCTTACGGATCGTCGCGGTGAAATGGCCGGACGTTGCGGCCGACGATTCGCTCGCGATCGCTTGTCCGTTTTGGATGATCTCCAGCAACTCAAAGTTGCCGCGGCCGATCGCGCTTGCCGTGACGGTCACTTCGCCCGGCTGAGCTAAGTCGAGCGTGTCGCCGATGCGAGCGTTGTTGACTCGCAACTCCAGCAGCGGGCCGTTGGTGATGACGGTTTGTCCGGCACGCAGCGCGGCTAGCCAGGATTCGGGCGTGAGGTCGCCTTCGACTTCGGCGTACACGCGAGCGAAGTCGTCCATGAACCAATCGGTGCCGGTCGAGAACGGAACCTTCAGCCCTGCATTCAGGTAGTGATAAAAACTGTCCGCGTAATTTCCATGACTGCCTCCGTCAAAAATGTTCTGAGCATCCAGACGTCCGGCCAACCAGTTCGGGATGTCCTCAGAGCCCCAGTTGTTGTGACACCAGATTGCCGTGCCGTCTTGCTGATGAGCGTTCTCCAGCCCCATCGCCAGCGGCGGGAAATCGGGCGGTGTCTTCGCGATCCCCTCACCGATGCTGACGGGCTGCACAAGCTCCTTCAGACCCAGCAGCATGACGTGACCGTAGCCCTCGCCGCCGGCACCGAAGTTGTGGCGATGCTCCTCGCCGTTGGAGACCAGCACGCCGCGCGTCTCCAAAAACTTGAGCCGTCCGGTCGGATACTGGTTCGTGATGTAGTCTTGATCGGCACCGGCTCGCTTCAAATGCGAGACGAACAGCACGTCCAGACCATCGGCTGCCGGAAAGTCACGCAAGTAGCGGTCAGACTCCTCACGAGTCAGCTTCATCAGATGCAGATGCGTGTTGGCCGAACGCCAGCCTCGCTCGTGAGACTTGTGGAATCGTTTCAGCGAAATCGATACGTCGCGTGGTTGGCCGTTGGACAAATCCAACTCAACGTTCACGGCATCGGTTTCGAGTCCCGAAAACGCTTCGAGGGTCACGGCTCGTCGCGGCAATTCGATCGTCGCCACTTGCGGCACGACAAACCAATCGGCGATGTCCGGCTGCTTGGCGAGGAGTCCCCAGCCACGCGAATCCAGCCCAGCCGGCTTCAGCACCACTCGCTGAACCCCCTCTTTGTGAGTGATCCTAACGACTCCCGCCAAGGGACGGCCGGTGTCAGCATCGGTCAGCGTCAGCGAGACTCGGCACATCCCATCCGGTGCGAAGGCCGCCGCGGTCAGCAGCAATCCGACAGCACTCAGACAAGCCAAACACGCTCGCATGGCGAATCCTTTCTCCAAGTCCAGAAAGCGAGCCGGGAGGCGTCAGCCCCCGGACGAGTTCGACCAACTGCAAACGTCCGGGGGCTAACGCCACCCGGCTCGCCTGAAGCTGTCAGAATCCGACGATATCACGGAGTCGGCGGCTTCTTCTTCGATCCATCCACCTGCGTGCCGAGCTTCGTGTCCTTGCGAATGACCGTTTCCAACTGAGCCTGCGTGGGCCGTGTTGCCTTGGAATCGACCGAGCAGACCGACAGGCCGCTCGCCACCGCCGCGCGTTTGGCTCGTTCGTCCCACAGCCGCTCACGCTGCCGAGCGACCGCGTATCGGCGATCCAAAATCTGCTGGAAATTGAACGTCACCGGTTTCGGTTGAGCAAACGGGATCAACGCGACTGCGACTTCGCGAGCGGTCGCGAATCGCTGCTCGCGGTCCTTCGCCAAAAGTTTGTGGACAATCCGAGCGACTTCGTCCGGCAGACCTGGCACCAACTCGCAAATGGGGCGTGGCTCTCGATTCCAATGAGCTTCAATTTTCTCGGATCGTTTTTCGCAATCGGGAAACAGCACTCGGCCGGCGAGCATGAAGTACATCGTCGCGCCCAGACTGTAGAGGTCGGCTCGGCGATCCACTTGGAAACTGTCACGAGCTTGCTCAGGCGCGATGTAGTCAGCGGTCCCCAGACAATCTTGCCCGAAGATCATCGTGAGCGAATACTCGTCATCGAGCACCGACTTCGAGGCCACCGACAGGCCGAAGTCCAAAATGTGCGCGTTGCTCAACTCATCCACCAGCACGTTGGACGGCTTGAGGTCGCGATGGACCAGCCCGTTGCGATGTGCGTTCTGCAATCCGGCCGCGACGTGCTGTGCGATGTGGCAGGCGACCGGCCAGGCGATCGGGCCTCCCAGTGACACGAACTCGTCGATGCCGACACCACGGACCAAGTCCATCACCATGTAATGCACTTGCCCATACAGGCCGACCGACTTGCCGACCTCGCGCGTGCGAATGATGGCGGGATGATTCAGCCGCTGTCCGGCCTCCGCCTCCAATTTGAACCGAGTCACCAGACCGGCATCCTCGGAGTTCTGCTCGCACAGCATCTTCAGGGCGACTTCCTCGCCCGTCTTCCGATCGCGAGCGATATAGGCCCAGCCCATGCCTCCCGAACCGAGCACCTCGTCAATGCGATACTGATTGATGAAGAACCCGCGAGTCCGCCCCTCCAACAATCGCTGTGCCTGCAAGCGAGTCAGGATGCCCGCTTTGACGAGCGCCTTCGCAACCGTCATTGCGTCGCTCTCGCAAAGTTCTCCCAACGTCTCCAGCGCGCCGTCAAACTGAGCGTCCGTCAGCAGTTTGCTCTGCTGAAGATGCTCAAAAAATTCCGTGGCGTTCACGAGAGTGGTCAAAGCAAGGCACCGATCAATCGAAAGGCAGTGGTTCGGAAGAACTCCCGAAAAGTCCGAGTCCCGGACTTGGATTGGGACGACATATTATGCGTCAAGGATCCTAGAAAGAAGCCGCCTATTTCGATTCGCAGGTCAGAGTGCGAAAAGAAACCTGACGGTCACCGTCGATTAGAAGCGGTTGCAAAACCTAGCACGAAGCGCGAGCGAGTGGCTAACACGTCGAAAACAACCACTGGCTCACGCGTCATGCTGGTTTTGAAACTGCCTTTCGCTGAATTCACCGATCAATTCAGCCGGTCGCCGGAATCCCAGCTTCGATCCGCAACAATGACCGCAGTTGTATTCCGGCCGTCGCGGACCTAATTTTTGTAGGATCATTGATGACGAATTCGCGAGCGAGGCAGCCGATGCGTACGCACATCCCACTTGGAAGACGAGTTGGGTTCAGCTTGATTGAGCTGCTCGTCGTGATTGCCATCATCGCGGTATTGATCGGTCTGTTGTTGCCCGCCGTGCAACAAGCTCGGGAAGCGGCTCGTCGTTCGCAATGCTCGAACAACCTCAAGCAGATCGGCCTGGCATTACACAATTACGAAGGCCAGTGGGGAATGCTTCCGACTGCGACTCGTACGACTCCAACGCAAACGGGGCGCAAGCAGGCCGCAGCCCTCGCCAGATTGTTGCCGTTCGTGGAACAAAGCAGCTTGGCCAAACGTTACGACTTCCGCGTGAATTGGTTTGAGGCTCCGAACACTTCCGTCATTCCGACGCAGCTTGCCGTTTTCCAATGTCCCTCGACCCCCAACTCAAATCGGATCGACACCAAGCCGATTACCGTTGGCGGAGTTTCCTTTGCAGGCCCGCGAGCCTGCGCGGACTACGCGCCCGTGGAAGGCGTGGGGGCGTTGCTGACCGGAACCGGCTTGGTCGACAAGCAGTCCGAGGGAGGTATGGGAGCTTTGCAGGTGAACTTTACCCAGAGCCGAATTGGCGACATTCGCGACGGCACCAGTTCGACAATCACGATCGCCGAGGACGCCGGCCGTCCCGTGTGGTACATCCGCGGAAAGATCGACCCGCTGGCCACCGTGCTCCCCGGAGGTGGGTGGGCCGACGACGAACAAGATTTCTTTATGCACGGAGCCAAGAGCGACGCATTAGCGTCCGCTCCCGGCCCGTGCGCCATCAACTGCCACAACGACGGAGAGATCTACAGTTTTCACAACGGCATTGCGAACGTCCTCTTCGCCGACGGCCACACCAAATCTCTCTCCGCCGGTACCGACATCCGCGTCGTCGCCCGCCTCATCACCCCGCGCAGCCGCGAAGTTGTGGCGGACTATTAAATGGCCAGACCGAAGTGGTTCGCAGAGAAGTGTCAGCAGGCGAGCGGCAGGGCGTCAGCCCTCCGAGTCCATCGTTTGACCGGACATTCCACTCTCAGAGGGCTCACGCCCTGCCGCTCGCCGACACAATGATCTTTGCGGGTCTACTTAGGCAGCCAGTTGAAATTGATCTACCGGCAGTTTGGCTTGCTGAGTTATAGACCGCGAAAGGGTTTGGGAGAAACATCCAGGTCTCAGGGACGAGACGATGAATGCAGAACTGACAGAGGCTGTGATTGCAACGGCT
>SYJG01000514.1 GCA_005798445.1 Planctomyces sp. | reverse complement strand
GGGGTGCGTCAGCCCCTGGACTTGTTCAAGACTTCGCAGACTTCCGGGGGCTGACGCACCCCGGCTCGCCACTTGGACGACGTGTCTTGCTCGCCTTAAAACCGATCCTCGAATCGACAGGCGTCCAGATCAGCAACCACGATCTCAAGTTCGACCTGTTGCTGCTACACCGCGCCGGGATTCAGGCAACCGGACTCGGCGTCGATCCGATGGTCGCCAGCTATCTGCTCGAGGCCGGAGCACGCGGACATGATCTTCCGGCGCTGGCCGACAAATACCTCCAAAAATCTTTGCCGCCGTTTGATCCCGCACTATTCGCTGACCAACCACGTCTCGCTGATTGGGCCGCGGAAAGAGCCGATGCGGCGTGGCAGTTGTCGCGACAGCTCGCGAATGAACTGCGTCACGAGGTTTTGTGGGACTTGTACTGGAACCTCGAACGCCCACTCATCGGCGTGCTGGCCGAGATGGAAACGGCCGGCATTCGGGTCGATGTCGCGGAGTTGCGACGACAATCGGCCGAGATCGCTCTGCGACTGACCGACCTCGTCGCCGAGATTCATCAGATCGCCGGCCACGAGTTCAACATCGACTCGCCGAAGCAACTCGCGAAGGTGCTGTTCGAGGAACTCAGCCTGCCGGTCATGAAGAAAACCAAGACCGGCCCCAGCACTGATCAGGAGGTGTTGGAAAAACTCGCTCTCGTCCATCCGCTGCCGGCAAAGATCATCGAGCACCGGCAGCTCAGTAAGTTGAAGGGAACGTACCTCGATTCGCTGCCGGAGCTGGTCAATCCGCAGACCGGCAAGATTCATGCTCGCTTCAACCAAGTCGTCGCCGCCACCGGCCGGCTCAGCAGCAGCGAACCGAACATCCAGAACATCCCGATCCGGACGACTGAGGGGCATCGCGTCCGCCGAGCGTTCATCCCCTCCGAACCGGGCTGGAAGTTTGTCTGCGCAGACTACTCGCAGATCGAGCTACGCATTCTCGCACACTTCTGCGGCGACCCCGTGCTCTGCGAAGCGTTCGCGAAGGGGACCGACATCCACACGGCGGTCGCCTGCGAAATCTTCAATGTCACGCCCGACATCGTCAGTTCCGAGCAGCGCCGCATCGCCAAGGCGGTCAACTTCGGAGTGCTTTACGGCCAGAGCGCCTTCGGTCTGTCCGAGGCGCTGCACATCGACCAAGACGAGGCCACGCTGTTCATCGACCAGTACTTCGCCAAGTACGCTTCCGTCGATCAGTACATCACACAATCGCTCGCCGAGGTCGCTCGCACCGGCTTCGCAACGACAATCCTCGGCCGCCGCCGAGCGATCAGCGGCATTCGCCCGGAGCGCAAACAACAACTGAATCTCTCCGAGCGGACCGCCATCAACACCGTGATCCAAGGCTCGGCCGCCGACCTCATTAAGCAAGCGATGCTCCGCGTCCACGACCGGCTCGCCAAGACTCTCCATCCCGGCCGTCTGCTGCTGCAAATCCACGACGAACTGGTTTTCGAAACTCCCGCCGACGAAGTCACATCGCTTGCGGCACTGGTTCGATACGAGATGACCACCGCCATGTCGCTGCGTGTGCCGCTCGCGGTGGATGTCTCCGTCGGCGAGAATTGGCAAGTACTGGAGAGCGTCTAATTCAACTCTCTGACATACCGTAGGGTGGGACCAGCGGCACTTCGCCGTGCCGGCCCACCATCTATTTCCAGCGGGCATTCTGGTGTGCCGGCGCTCGAAGCGAGCTTGTCCCACCCTACTTCGTCGCAAGTCAGACAGTCGAACTAACGAAAGGGGACACAATCCCACCAACACGACGCGCTAGCGAGTGTTTCGATTTCCGATGTTTCCGGCCACTCGCTGGCGCGTCGTGCTGGTTTTGAAACCACCTTTCCACAAACGGAGAACTCGTCATGAAAGAACACCTCATCACCGTCATCCTGTCGGTCACAACCACATTGGGAGTGATGCAAGCGGCCGCCGACCGACCGAAACAACTCGAAGTCGATCGGCTGATCGTCCGCAAGGAATTGATCGTGTCTGATACCGGCCAGCCATGGGAGGCTGGCTTTGAAGCTCATCAAATCCCGCGAGGCATTTACGCGCGTTCCCTGTGGGACGGGCCAGGCGGACTGTGGGTTCGCAGCCGACTGATCAAAGGGGAGATCGATGATCCCTTTGACGACCGATTTCACGCTCTTGAAAAAGATGGTAGCCGACGCGGCTCGCCCGGCCACATTTCCTGGAACATGTGGCTGGACGGAGCATGGCGACAAATGGCGATCATCCAAGGTGAAGGACTGGAGCCTTCCGAAGTCCCCCAAAAGGAATGGTCTGGGTTGACTCATCCCGGTCGAATTCGCTTTCAATCGTTCCGACCTGGGCACGGCGAACCTCTGACCGACGCCGTCATCGGCCAGGGGATGATGTCTCTCGGAGGGGGCGGCTTTGGCGGCGGCGGACTGCCATATCCCCGTGAAGTGCTGCAACTCTGGGGAGGCGAACTGCGGCAGGCGGAGATTTCCGTTCCCGCTGCCCCCGCGATCCTGAAAGACGACAGCTCTGGTGAGCATCACTACGCGATCATTGCCGTCGGTGTCCAAGGTCGTCGCACAGCGGCTTCACAAACTGCGAAGGCCGGAGGACTCGCGAAGCTTCGCTGGGACAGCGTTGCGGGTGCGGATGCCTACGTCATCGTCCGAGATGGAAAAGAAATCGCCGGTCCCCTACGAATCGAAGGCTCACAAAAGGAATGGTCCGATAAGGCGGCGCGGTGAGTCGTGTTCAACAATGAGTTCTACAGCGAACGTTTCCGTTGGAGTTCCGCCTTTAGGCGGTAGTGCCACCGGCTAAAGCCGGGACTCCAGCTCGAAGGTGCGCCGTCGGATGAGTCGCCACAGAAGATCCGCAATGTGAAATGGAAGCGCACTTCGATGGTCGATCCGAGGCCGGCGGCTACGGCAGAAAGATTTGCTCTTCGGGCTGTTCTTGCGGTTGCTGCTGCGGTTGTTGAGGTTGTTGCGGTTTTTGCTGCTGCGGCTTCTGTGGCGGCTTCGTGAAGATTTTCTGGAGTCGCTTTTGTAACTCGGTGGAGTTGATTTTGCTGTCGAGCTTCACAACTTGCACCGAGTTGGTTGGACGCGCAGCGCGATCAAGTTGCTCGATCAACTCGGAGATGTTCTCCAGCAAGCTTTCTGGGGCGGAGACGATGATCGTGTTGGAGATGTCATCGACGCCCAGCGAGACCAAGCCCTTGAATTTGGGTTCCTCAGCAGAATCTGTGAGTGAACAGCGTGTGAACGAAGGAGAGAAGCATCCTGGAGTGATCTCTGATAGGAATGATGTTGTTGACGACAATCATTTCGACCGGGGAGTTCCAGG
>SYJG01000513.1 GCA_005798445.1 Planctomyces sp. | reverse complement strand
TCGGCTGGCCATTTTGTAGGTGACGGTCCCGGCCACGATCATCAAGTCCGCTTGCCGAGGACTCGCGCGGAACGCCCCGGCTCCGAAGCGGTCCAGGTCGAAGCGGCTGGCTCCGACGGCCATCATCTCGATCGCACAGCACGCGAGGCCGAACGTCATCGGCCACACACTGGACTCCTTCGCCCAGTTCATCGCCTGCTCCAGCGTCGAGACAATCACGTTCTCTTCAAAGCGTCCTTCGATCCAACTGCTCATGATTTTGTCCGTTGTTGAGTGGTTTGAGATTTCAAATTTCAGACTTGAAACTCTAGCGGCCTGACCGCGTGCTGCAATCGACTTAACTCCCGACGGTTTCGGCCTGAAACTCACAGCAATGATGCCCGTCGCGGCAGCATTTCGTGAGGGTGACTTTCGTTCCCAGAACGTCCCCGAAGACTTCTTGCTCCAGCTCGCAGATGCCGGCGTCGGCGGACGCAAGCTCCTGATAGGGGCAACTGTTTTCTCGCAGGATCGGGAGATCGCCGGAGGTGTCGATCTCGACATCAAAGCCTCGGCTGACCAGTGAAGCCTGCAACTGACGCAGCCGATCGGGCATCGACCGCGAGTGATCCGAGCGACCGTATCGCTGAACCATCGAGTCGCGCACCCGCCGAACGACTCGCTGGCGGAGCACCGGCTCTTCGATGCTCTGCATTTCTTGCCAGAGGATCAGGGCCAGGTCGCTGTAGTTTTCGCCGAGCTGATTCAAACCGGACTCGGAAACCTGATACACGAAGTGAGGCCGACCGCGACCGCTGCGAACCATGACTCGCGAGACAAAGCCCTGTCCTTGAAGACGCACCAATCGCTGACGGACGGCCGTCGCAGTGACTCCGACCGATTCACAAATCTCCGAAATCGTCCCGGATCCCAGCCGATGGAGCTGATCCAAGAACGACCGATCGCTAGTTTCGAGGGAGGCTTTCATGAACAGACCGTCTTGTTTGCCTTGAGGTTACGCCAATCTTCGCAGGCTCAAACTCGCACACGACGAGGGATCGTACCGGCGTGAAATACTTTCGACAACCAAAATTGTCAAAAACAACCGGGGTGGCCAGACAATTCGCAATCGCACCAGGCTCTTTCGAGGACGCGAACAAATCCAACTCGAACGGAAAAAGCCATCGAAGTAGACTTCGCTCGCAACTCGATGGGAACGTCATCGCACGCTCGCCGTCGCCGCAGAACCGAGCCGAACATCGTGTCATCCTCAGCCGAGGAAACGGAGCCATGACTCAGCCTTCACCGACGGAAAGTCCGGTCGATCACGCAACACCGGTCGGTTTCGCGTTCCGTCCGCCGTCGCAAACTTGGGAGCCGATTCGATGCGGCGACGGCCCGCAGAGCTTTGTGTGGGCCTGGTTCAAGCCAGCGACCGCTCCGCAGGGGGTGATCGTGCGGTTGCCAGACGATGTTTCGCAGGTTCCGGGACTGACGTTGCGAGCGGTTCTGCATCTGACCGGAGTTGATCCAACTTGGTTGGCGATGTGGCAAGTTCAGGGGATGAGCTTTCCGGGAATGGGCGGAGTCAATCCGCTGCTGGATCAGCCGCTTCCGCCGCCGGTCGCAGGAGCCGACCCGAACATCGCGATTTTTGTCGCCGCTCCGCAGCCGAATTTTGCTCCGATGGCGATGCCGATGATGCCGCAGATGAGTGCATCGAATCAGCCGGTTACTGCCCAGACCACCGAGCTGCTCGAACGGCTGGACGTCGAATGGGCCGCGGCGATGGATGTCGAGAAGGACCTCGATCGGCTCCGCAAGATGCTGGTGGACATGATGAGCCGTCTGAAATCTCTGAACCGCGACCTGAATCCCGATGAGCGACTGTATTCCAGCCGCGAAGACAAACAGGACTGGCTCGACGCGCGGCGATTCCTGCGCGACTCGGACAACAGACTGCGAGCGGCCGTCAAAGAGTTCGACATCGGCGACCCCAGCTCCGCCGGACACAAGCGGCACTTCGAGGGGATGTACTCACAGTTCGTCCAGCCACGTCTCCCCTTCGACGGCATGGAGCAAGCGTTGAACGGCTTCGAGTTCTACCGCAAGCTGCTCACGACGCTGCACGGCAAGATGAACAGCGTCTACCTCGCCGCCCAAAGCAACGCCGAACGCCGAGCACAAATGGTGCTGGCTCGAATTGCCAACAAAGTCCGCGAGGCGGGCAACAAGAAGACAGCGCTGGGAGTCGCGCTGGACGGCTGATGCCTGAGCGTTCGACTCAATCGCCATCGTTGCGTGGCGGAGTTGTCAGCACGAGCCAAAAGAAACGGACGGTGAAGCACGCGATCACGGTCCAGGTGGTGAGCATCATCGCCCAGGCGGTCGTGGTCATTGAGAGGACTCCTTCTTGCGATTCAGTGCGACGTAGACCAGCACCGCGCAGCCGATGAACAGCAGCAACAGTAGTAGTCGAGTGATGTCTTCAACGAAGTGGTTGGTCATGCCGCCAACGGCGTTGAACCAGGTGTAGTCCTTCACTCCGACGTGCATGAGCTTGCCGATCACGCTGCCAGGATCGAGGCTCCAACCGTTGCCGGAGAATAGGTCAGAGAACGATTCGCCCCACGGTTTGCTCGGCTTGATGAGCGAGCCGACGAAGACCGTCAGAATGAACAGCGGAGTGACGTACTTGATGATGAAGCGAAACGTGAGCGGCACTTTCATGTCTGCTCCGCGTGTAATCTCGTCCCAGCCTTTGTCCATGCCGAAGACGTAGGCAAAGATGAACGACTCCAGCAGCGCGAACACCACGAGGCCAAACGTGCCGGCCCAGAAGTCGAACTCGTCGAACATTCCGGAGTGGTAGAAGAAGATGCACGGCAACGCGAGTGCCAGCGTGACCGCTCCGAACGCCAGCGACGATCGCGAGCGCTGGACTTTGAACTCGTCTTCGAGGAACGCCATCACCGGCTGACCCATCGCTAGCGACGACGTGATTCCCGCGAAGAACAGCAGCCCGAACCACATCGCTCCTGCGACTGGAGCGAACCAGCCCCAGTTGTTGAACAGTGTCGGCAACGTGAGGAATCCGAGTGCGAAGCCGCCCCCTTTCGTCGCTTCCATCACTGCGGGCAGGCCGAGGTACGCGACCGAAATTGGAATCAGAATCGAACCGCCAAGCAGCACTTCGACGAACTCGTTCATCCAACCGGCCGACGCGGCATTGAGCGCGATGTCGTCTTTCTTCCGCAGGTACGAGGCGTAGCAGTGAGCCGACCCCATGCCGACCGACAGCGTGAAGAAAATCTGGCCAGCGGCGGCAAGCCACGTCGTCGGATTCAGCAGGCCATCAAAACGCGGGTTCCAAACGAAGTTCAATCCAACAAGCGGACTCTCGACCACCTTCGGATCGCTGGTCGAAATCATCAGACCTCGCACCGCCAAGATCGCTCCGAAGACGATCAACAGCGGCATGCCGATCTTCGAGGCCATCTCGACCCCCTTCGACAAACCGCGTGACAAAATCCAGACGTTCAAGCCCAGCGTCAGGACAAACCAAAACAAAGCCTCACCCGGCGTGGAAAGAATTCCCGATTCGGGTTTGCCGAGGTACTGATCGAGGAACGCGCTCGGCAGCGTCTCGCGAAACGTCCCGATGATCGAATGCCAGACGTAAGCCAGCGTCCACGATTCGAGGTAGCAGTAGTACGCCGCGATCGTCAAGTTGGCGAACAGCCCAAACACACCGACGTACTTCAGCCAGCGACCGCGTCCCATTTTGTCGAACATGCCCGGGCACGAGTGATGCCCGAACTGCCCGCCGTGCCGGCCGATCGCCCATTCAATCCAAAGCAGCGGCAAGCCCATCAGCACGAACGTCACCAAATATGGAATGATGAACGCCCCGCCGCCGTTCTGAGCCGCTTGAGCCGGGAACCTCAAGAAGTTCCCCAGCCCGACCGCGTTGCCAGCCATCGCCAGCACGAGACCGATGCGACTTCCCCAGGCTTCTTTCTGCGACATGCTCCCCGCCTCCGATGGAAAGTGCTTAACGAATGAGGCGGGTAGCGTATTGACGTGGGGCAGGTTTTCAACCTGCCCGGACATCAATCGGCCGAGAGTTTGGAGAGAACTGCACCGCGAGTTGAGAATTCGCCACCTGCCAGGTCGAAAATCTGCCCCACGAGGCTACTCCGCTTTGAAGCGATAGCCGATGCCACGCACCGTCTCAACCAAGTGCCCCTTATCTCCGAGCTTCTGCCGCAGCGAGCGGACATGCACGTCGATCGTTCTTTCGAGTGCATTCGCATCCTCGCCACGAGCATTGTCGAGCAGTTCGTTGCGCGAGTACGGCCGGCCGGGGCGGCGCATCAGCGTCCAGAGTATCTTGAACTCGGTCGGCGTGAGCTGCATCTCTTCTCCGTCGAGTTTTGCCGTGTGGTGCGAGCGATCGACTTCGATGCCGGACACCGAGATGACTTCGGAAGACGATTGTTCTGCGGACGGTCGCCGAAGCAACGCCTTGATCCGGCTGATGAGCGGTTTGATTTTGAACGGCTTGGCGACGTAATCGTCCGCCCCCATGTTGAAGCCAACGATCTCATCGACTTCCTCCGACTTCGCGGTGAGCATCAGAATTCGGATGCCCTTCGTCTTGGGGTCGCTGCGAAGCTGGCGACAGACCTGCAATCCGTCGATACCAGGCAACATCAGGTCCAGCACGACCAAATCCGGAAGAGCATTTTGAGCACGCCTTAGCCCGTCGAAGCCGTCGCTGGAGGTGAGCACTTCAAAGCCCTCGTTGGTGAGGTTGTAGCTCAGAATTTCGCTCAGCGAGCGTTCGTCTTCGATGATCAGAATCTTCGACTTCGACATCAACCGCCTCCGAACCCACGGAGAATTCTTCTCTCTTCGTCTGGTGGCGAATTATCGCGGGTTCTCCGTTCGATGTCGTGTCGAACGGCGATGAAGATTCGGTGAATTTTGCAGGCGAGCGGCTGGGCGTCAGCCCACCGAGTCTTCTTGCCGACTCCGGTTCTGGGAACTCGGTGGGCTCACGCTCAGCCGCTCACCTGGCTAGCGTCGGGCGTCGAACCGTTTGAGTTTCTCGCGGTCGATCTCAACGCCAAGGCCCGGCTTCGTCGGGATTTCCAGGAAGCCCTCGGAGTCGATGCGGAACGGCTCGGTGGTCAGCGAATCGATGTACGCACACGGCGTCAGGTACTCGACGTATCGAGCAATCGGCATCGCCGCCGCGAGTTGCAAATCAGCCGCCAAGCCCAGGGCCGTGTTCCAGCCGTGCGACACCATTTGGATGTTGTGGTCGTAGGCCATCCAGCCGATGCGACGCGATTCGGAGATGCCTCCGTTCTTCGTGCAGTCCGGCTGAATGATGTCCACCGCGCGGCGTTCGAGCCACGGCCGGAACGCTTGCCGCCGAGTTAGCACCTCACCCGTCGCGATCGGCACTGGCGAGACGCGCGTCAATTCGATGTAGCCTTCGATGTCATCTGGGGGCAGAGCTTCTTCAAACCAGACGATGCCGTAATCGGCCAGCATGTGTGCCGTCTCGCGTGCCCAATTCACGCCGTGTGGCCAGAACTGCTCACTGCCGCCGGCATCGACCATCAAATCCACTCCACCACCCACGGTCTCGCGAGCAGTGCCGATCAGCAGTTCATCAAACTTCCGATCGCGTCGTCCGAATGGCCGCCAACCCATTTTGATCGCCTTGAACCCGCGTTCGACCGTCGATTCCAGAGTCGCTCGCAAGGCGTCCGGCTCATCGAACAGGATCGAGCCATACGGCTTAATCCGCTGCCGATAGTTGCCGCCAAGCAATCGCGATACCGGCTGCTCGCACACCTTGCCGAACAACTCCCACCACGCGATGTCGATCCCGCTGATCGCGTGTTCGACCGAACCGCCGCGACCCTGCCAGAACGACGACTGCCGCAACTTCTCGCTGACTCGTTCCGGTTCGACGGCCGACTCCCCATTGAGCAGCGGCCACAGCAACTCGACTGCTCCTTCGACAAGCTTGCCCGAGGTGAAGCAACTTCCCCATCCGGACAAACCCTCATCCGTCCGCACCTCGACGAACGTGTGCAAGTTTTCCTGCGGCTCGTGTCCTTGAGGCCAACCGCCATCGACGGTGGCTCCGGTCAGCGGGATGACTTCGAGGTGCGTGATCTTCATGGGATTCCTTCGTGGTCCTGAGTTGGCCTTCAATGATAGGGGTAGGAACGACTGATTGAGTTCAGTCGCCCCTCCCTCCGAACCGGACGGGCGGGTTTCCCGCATCCGGCTCTCCGGTTGATGGTCTTACCTGCGAGAGGATTGAACGGCCAGAGCATGGGCGGTCGTCAGGTT
>SYJG01000512.1 GCA_005798445.1 Planctomyces sp. | reverse complement strand
CGTTGAGCACACTTTGTTCGTCTCGGCCCTCGCCCCTCGCCCCTCGCCCCTTCAGGCTCACGATGTAGTGATAGACCTCGCCCAACCCGGTCGCGACAGGGCCCAGACTCGGCCGTTCGATGCCCGGCGGCAGAACGACCGAACCAAGACGCTCGTTGACGAGTTGCCTCGCGAAATAGATGTCGGTTCCGTCCTCAAACGTCGCGACCACTTGCGACAATCCGAACTTCGAAACCGATCGAAGGATTTGCAACCGAGGCAATCCGCCGAGCACTTGCTCAATCGGAAAAGTGATTTGCTGCTCGACTTCTTCGGGACCCAGCGCCGGAGCCGTCGTATTGATCTGCACTTGGATCGGTGTCGTATCCGGGAAGGCATCGATGTCGAGATGCAACACCGCGATCCCACCCGCCACTGCCAGAGCGACCGCCGCCAGCAACACGAGAAATCGGTTTCGCAGAGAAAAGTCGATGATCCAATTGAGCATGATGAGGGACGAGGGATTAGGGGTGAGGGGCGAGCGAATTCATGAGGCCAGACACGAGTCGGCTGACTTCGTCAGCCAGAGATAGCAGACTCTGCACTTCCGATTCAGATGCGAATGTCAGACGTTGAGCCAGTAACAAGTGGGTTTCAAGTTCTTGTAGAGAGCCGCGAGCGATGTGCAGAAAATGGACGTCGTCTTTGGTCGTCCCGCGACCCTGCCCTTCGGCGATATTGCTGGGGATCGAAACGGACGCACGACGCATTTGATTCGACAAGCCAAACTGCTCACGAGCCGGAAATGTCTCGGTCACCCGGTAAACGCCAGCCGCTAGATCCATCACCTTCTGCCACGCAAATAAATCTCGATAACTCCGAACGCTCATCGCTTGCCCCTCTTCCTACTCGCCTCTCGTCCCTCGCCCCTAACCCCTCGCCCCTTTTTCCCAGCCCGACCGGGCTGTTAGTGGTTGTGGTCTGCTCAGCCCGCCCCCAGGTTGTTCTTCAACAACTCTGACCGAAGGATGCCGCTGTTGGTCGTGGCCACGAGTTCCCCCGGCAACAAGCCGGCGGCAATTTCCATATTCGCTTCCGCCATGCCCGTCTCGCCCCGCGACCCTCGCTCCTCATCCTTCGCGCCCGGACGAATCTTGCGAACGTGGAAAACTTTGTAGTTCGATTTCTCGAAGTTCTTGTCGCGCACGAAGACGACGTAGCAGTCTCCTTCCCAATGGACGGCGTTAGCCGGAACAACGATCGCTAGTGGTTCTTCACGCAGCACGATTCGAGCCGTGCCAAACGTGTGTGCGTGATGGCGCTCATCGGTATTCGGCAGTTTGACTCGGATCGGCACCATGCGTGTCTCGTGATCAACCGCCGGGCTGACCCAAGTGACGGTTCCCGCATCCGAGTCATCCTGGCCGTGATGCCCGTCGTGAGTGAACTCCACTCGCTGGCCGAGCTGAATTCGTTCGGCATCTTCAATCCGCACGTTGAGCGTAAGCCACATTGTGTGCGTGTCGGCGACGACGAACAGCACTTTGTTCGGAGCGACCACTTCGCCCGGCGTTCCGTTCCGCTCAGTGACTTCGCCGTCAAACGGAGCGCGCACCGGAAGCAGATTGCTCGAGGACGTGCTGTTCGCGACATCCGCAGCCAGTTCGTCAGTCAACCCGAGAAACTGCATCGTGCGCGCGAGATCATCCGGTTCAGCGCCGAGGCTCGTCCCCTTCGGCAATGGCAGACCGAGATTCACCAGCGCCTGTCGCGCGGCGAGCATTCGCACGTGAGCTTCCGCGACGGCCGCCTCGGCTTCCTGCACAGACTTGCCGGCCACCACGCCGGTTGAACCCTTGGCATTGGCCAGCGTCTGTGTTTTCAAGTCCAGATGGACGACCGATTGCAGCAACTCGGCTTTGGCTTTGCCGACCTCGGCCGCATCCACAAGTGCCAGCACTTCGCCACGTCGCACTTTGTCGCCGATTTGTTTTTCAACTCGCCACAATGTCCCGGCGACGCGCGACGACAATCGCACCGCGCGAGTCGGATCGAATCCGATTTCGCCGTTGGCCGTGACCGACTCGGTCATCGGAGCGTGCTTGGCCTGCGTCACCTCGATCCCCAGCCGTTCGATGATCTCCGCCGAGGCAAACTGAATTCGTCTCTGCTGCAACTGGCACTTGCTGTTGTTCTCAGGACGCGAGGTGAAGCCCAACGCCTCTCGCGAATGTGGTTGTTCTCCCGAGGCAACCTCCGAGGCGTTCGGAATCTGCGCAATCTCGGGATGACAGACGGGGCATTCATGCACTCCATGAATCTTGCACCAGCCACGTTCCTTGGCCAGCGGCAAACAATTCTTGTTGCACTCGACGCAGATCGAATCGGGAACCGCGTGAGCTTCGCACCAATCGTCCTGCTCGACAGCCACCTTGCCGCGCAATTCCGAGAACCTTGGCATTCGCCAGTTCGTTTTCTGTCCGGCGAACACCAACCCGCCCACTGTCGCCAGAGCGATCGCGATGGGAATGAAGCGGAGGGGCGAGGGGTTAGGGGCGAGGGGCGAGGAAATTGACGCCGGCGGCGGCACTGGTGATTTGGTGGATGATGTTTGTGTGGCTGACATGATAGTGATTCCGTGTGATTCTTCGTTCTGTATTACTCGCCCCTCGCCCCTCAATCCTCGCCCCTATTCCCTCACCCCTAATCTCTCAGCCAACAACGCGCTCCCCTTCGTCACGACAATCTCGCCCGGTGCAACTCCGACGAGGATCTCCGTGTTTGTCGCGTCTTTCGCGCCGGTGCGAACCATTCGCGGGAAAAAGAGCTTCGGCCCATTCGGCTTCAGAAAATCCTTGTCGCGAACGAACACGACCTGGCAACCACCCAGCGACTGTACGGACTCGTTCGGCACCGTGATGGCGTGCGGTTCCTCGCGAAGCACGATGCGGCCGACTCCCAATGCGGACGCGCGCAGCTTGCCGTCAGGATTCGGCATGATCACAAGCACCGGAATCTTGCGAGTCGTCTCATCCGCCGACGTGCCGATCCAATCGACCTGCCCGCTGAATTCCGACTTCATGCCGTCAGGTCGGAAATGAGTCGCTTGAGCGATTCGCACCCAGCGGGCGTCGTCTGCCGTGACATTCAGGTTGACCCACATTTGCCGTGGGTCGGCGACGACGAACAACACCTCCTGCGGATCGACCACTTCGCCGGCGATGACATCGACCTGCATCACCACGCCATCCAAGGGTGCTCGCAACGGGAGCAACGTTCCCGGCAGATCGGCATCCGACTGCGAGAGTTCGCGGGACAACCCCAGCCTTGGGAGTTGATTCGCGATGTCCTCCACTTCGAGCTTGCCAAATTCCGCCGCCTTGACCGTCAGCCCCAAATTGACGAGCGCCTGCTCGGCGCTGAGCAACCGAACTTCAGCATCTCGACGAGCGGACTCGGCTTCCTTTTTTTGTCGTTCCGGCACCGGCGCGTTCTTGAGATTGCCCAGCGCCTGCGTCTTGAGCCGCAATTGCACGAGGGCCTGCAACAATTCGGCTTTCGCTTTGCCGACTTCCGCCGCGTCGATGATCGCCAACAACTCGCCCGCTTGGACCACTTCGCCGACTTGTTTGGTGACGCGCCACGCGGTCCCAGGCACTCGCGTCGCCAGCCGAGCCACTCGCGTCGCGTCGAAGTTGACCTCGCCACTCGCGGAGATTGACTCTGTCATCGCCGCTTCCCAAACCGGAGCGACATCAATCCCTAACTTTTCCGCAGCCTCTTTTGAGGCGACTCGCACGCGACTGCCGTTCGCCAAACGGTGCGGATCATTCATCGCGCGGTCGCGCACCGCAAAGGCTTTTTGAACACGCTCCAACTCTTCGACCGAAGCTGGCTCCAACGGCTTCTCGACTTGAGCCAGCGACCGATCACACAGCGGGCAAGCTGTGATGCTGTGCTTCTCGCACCACTGGGCGGGCGACGAAGCCTCCAGCTCAGTCGTCAACAAGTCCTCCGGTTTCTCAGCCTGCAAAGACTTCGCACCGCCGCGCTGCGCCAGCGAGAACGTCCACTCGGTGTGATGTCCCCACAATGCGACGCTTGCCAACAAAGCGAACGTCAGCACCATCGGCACTGTGCCGACGACCGCTCGGAACCAACCCTGCTTCTCCGGTGAAAGTTGTTCCTGGCCCGCAGGCTCGATAGGAGCCGAATTGGGCGAGGTTGAGGTCGTGGACATCTTCCGCCTCGAAAAAACCGCGTGAGACCACGCACGCTCCGCTCAGACAGCGCGGGTATCTCACGCAACGACGCCAAACAGACACGCGGCCCAGCGCCGCGAACAAGCGTCTCACGGGACAGCGGCTACACGCGCAGAACCACGGTCGCCAACAACGCCAACTGTGGCGATTCATGCGTCCTCAACAGCGATCGCCAGAGGTTTGCAGAATCCGAGACGCGGGCACTCGCGGCAACTTCCTTCGAGATCGGCACCGGCACGAATAGGTGAAACTGCGACAGTCCGTCCGCAGACAACGATCTGCTCTGCACCTGCGGAGCCGACGCCAGCGGCAAGTGCCGACACGAACAATCGGGCGCTGTCATCTGCACACCAACCGGGGCATCGTGGTCACTGTCGTCGGCTCGGCAATGCTGGCAGCAAGACGGCACGGCACACACCTCGGACTTTGGCTCGCACGTCTGCCATTCGCAGCGTTCACATCCCTCGCCAGCCAGTTCCACGCACTCATGCCCATCCGCGCCGACGCAACGGACAAAGCACAACGGCGACATCAAGGCCATCCCTTGAGCGACGAGCGCGACCAGAACTGTCAACCAGCGACCCATGATCTTGCGAGAACCTCCAACCGACTGATTGTCGGCATTTCCAAAAGTCAGAATGAGGAAACGCTAGCAGACTCTGGAAGTTGATTGAAGCACATTCTGGAATCTTGAAGAACTTGCCCAGCTTTCGCGACTTCGTATCTGCCAGGCAATCTCGGCCATTCACGATCGCGAGCGGCGCGGCGCGAGTCACGATTCGGTAAATTGCTGAGGACTTCAATCGACGACTGCGGTTGACGAGCACGCGATCTGCTCTGACAGGCACACTCACGAACGGAACCCCAATGTCACAACATCACAGCATTTCCATCCGACTCCTCATGGTCGGCTGCTGCTTGCTGGCGCACTTGATTCACGACACCGGAATCCAGGCCGAGGATCAGCCCATTCTCATCGGCAAGGGGGTGTCGGGACACGTCCATCCTTCCATCTGTCGAACGAAAGATGGGACGTTGATCGTGGTCTTCAAGGGTGCCAACGTGCAAATTGACGACCAGCATGCCGGGACGGTTTTTGTGAATGGTGGCGTTCATTTCTTGAAGGTGAACTTGGACCGAGTGGCCAAGTAGCCGGATCGTTTGGTTTCGCAGTCAACCGACTCCTGAAAGGAACTCGCACCATGAGATGCCCACATCGAATGATCCCCTGGTTGATCTGTGCCGTGCTGGCCGTCAGCTCGACATGCTCGATGGGCCAGGAGGCCTTTCAATTCCGAGTCGAATCGAACTTGCGGGCGGGCGTGGCCAAGGTCGATATCACTCCGCCGGCCGAGACGCCGGTTGTCGGGCATGTGCGGCCGACGAAGGGAGTCCGTGATCCGATTCGGGCTGGCGTGCTGCTGTTGGCGAATGAGCACACGCAAGCGGCGATTGTCACGCTCGATTTGATTAGCGCTTCAAGCGAGATGGTCGCCGTGCTGCGAGATGTGATCGCTCAGAAAACTGAGATGCCACGCGAAAACATTTTGGTCGCGGCCTCGCACAATCATTCGGGGCCAGGCTGGTCGCGCGAATCCGCTTGGAGCCGCGAGATGGCCACAAAGATCGGCGAAGCGACCGCCGCTGCAGTCAAGGAAATGCGGCCGGTGACGGTCGGCTACGGCGAGGATCGCATCGACTTCAACATCAACCGCCGCAAAGTCATCGACGGCCGAGCGGTCGTGCGGCTGAATCCCGACGGACCGTGCGATCATCGCGTGAAAGTGCTGCGGTTCGATGACGGCCGGTCGCTGGAGCCGATGTCCGTCCTGATGCACGCCGTCTGTCACCCGTGCGTTTTCACTTGGGGAGACAAGCTCACGCCACCGTACCCGAATGGCTTCCCGAAGATCAGCGCCGACTTTCCCGGAGAGGCCCAGACGTTCGTCGAGACGGTCTACGGATCGAAGACGCGCGCGATGTTCCTGCAAGGCTGCGCCGGCGACATCCGCCCCAACCTGCCCGGCGAACCGTATCGCTGCGGCGACGAGGCGGACATCAAATGGACCGGCCGCAGTCTCGGTTGTGCCGTCGTGCGTGCCGCCGACCGCAGCGTCATCCGCGAGGAACTGGCGAAACGCAAGACGATCTATTCGCTCAAGTGCGCGTCGAGTGTCATCCAACTTCCCGGGAAGAAAGAGAAACTGGCTTGCGAGATGCAGGCGCTGCGCATCGGCCAGTTCCTGCTGCTGACGATCCCCGGTGAGCCGATGGTGGAATACGGCTTTCAAATCGAAAAGCGGATCGCCGACCGAGCCAAGGTCATCGTCGTCGGTTACGCGAACGGACATCTCGGCTACATCTGCACGCACGAGTCGTACAAGTCCGGCGGCTACGAACCGAACATGTCGCCGCTCCTGCCCGAAGCCAAGGACTTGATCCTCAATGAAGCCAGCCGCCTCGCCGACAAAGTCCTGGCCGATGTGTTCGAATCGTTCAAACCGACGACGAAGTAAACTCCGTCGGAAGGTCTCGTGCGAAAGACCCACGTTCTGGCGAACGTGGCTACGACATTTCCAACCCCGTCAGCGTCCCGGTGCTGGAGCCGAACTTGTCGGCTTCGATGTTCATGCGCTGGAGCATGCTTACGAAGAGATTGCTCAACGGCGGATTTTTGTTTTCGTCGAAGGCCAGATGTTGACCGTGCTTGAAACCGCCGCCGGCCAACAGCGCCGGCATGTTCTTGACGCTGTGCTTGCTGGCGTCGGCCAGGTTGCTGCTGAAGAAGACCATCGTCCGGTCGAGCAGGCTGTCCCCTTCCTCCTGCGTTTGCTTCAACTGGGTCAGGAAGTCGCGGAGCGTCTTCATCTTCTCCAGTTCGAGGATTTTGAGTTGGGCGATCTTCACCGGGTCTTTGCCGTGGTGAGACAGATCGTGATGGCCTTGGCTGACTCCTTGAATCGGTGGCACGCCACTGGTCCCGATCAATTGCAGCGTGACCAACCGGCTGGAGTCGGTTTGCAGCGCGAGATGAATCAGGTCGAACCACAGCCGGGACTTGCCAATCAGGTCGGTACTGTTGGTGTTGTTCTGAGGCGGCTTCACATCAACCTTCGGCTTGGGCTTTTTGGACCAAGCTTCGGCCTGAGCCAGTCGCTGCTCCAATTCGCGAACGCTCGTGAAGTACTCGTCGAGTTTTTCGCGATCGCCAGCACTGGCATTCGCCTGCAACCGCTTCGCCTGATCGCGCACCGCGTCGAGCACGCTCTGACCATCTTCCAATCGCCGAGCCTGAGCCTGAACCTCATCCGGCCGCCCCTCCAGAAACAGTTTGGCAAACACGCTCGACGGCCAACTCTCCGTCGGCACCGCCGCCCCGCTGCGAGTCCACGACAAACCAAACCCCTCACACGACAACGGCAGAGCGGCGAATCGCGTCTCGCCGTGCAGGTGCTCGGCCGCGAACTGATCCAGCGAAATGCTGTTGCGAAACCCGGCCCGCTGCTCCGGATGCGGTGCGGCGGTCAGAAAGCTGTAGTTGGAATCGTGGCTGGGTCCGACGTCCGGATGCGACAATCCAGAGATCACCGTGAAGTCGTCACGAAATTCCTTGAGGACTTCCAGGTACGGAGACAGCTCATAGTCCCGCCCCGCCTTTTCCGGGAAGAAGTACTCCGGATGCACTCCCAGCGGCGTGTTGATGCAAACCATGCGTCGCTTGACCGCTGGCGCAGCGGCGACAGCCCGACGCGTCATGACATCCAGCAGAGGCAACGCCATCGCGACACCCGCGCCGCGAAGAAAGGTTCGGCGATCAAGCTTCATGGCATGTTCCTTGTCGAGCAAAGATTGGGCTGGAGGACCGAATCGCCGCCAATGATACCAGAGACCCTAATTTCTGTGTTTCAGAGATTGTTCAAGGCGTCTACTCCAGCAGATAAGTCCAATCGTCGAAACTCTTCTTTGACATGAATTCCCGTTGACCTCTGCCCCTCAGTCGTGAGTACGTTGCCATCGACGTTGATTTCGTATTCTTGGAGCTTTCCTTCGATGCCTTTGAAACTGGTCTCACGGGGCACTTCCCGAATTCTCATCCCGTAATAGGCCAAGTGTCAGTCAAAGGTAGTCACCCGCGTGTCAGTCAACGGTAGTCAGTGGTAGAAGGAGATTCTTTCAAGGGCAATGGAGATGGTTCAAAAAGTCGGTGGAGAATGTTCGTCGCGGAATGGTGTCGCAGGTTCG
>SYJG01000511.1 GCA_005798445.1 Planctomyces sp. | reverse complement strand
GTGACTTTGCCGCCGGGCACGCGTGACCGGACCATCATGCCGTAGGCTTTCTCCTCGCCGGTGCCGCGGCCGTCGCGATTTTCCTGCTGATAGGTGCCGTGATTTTTCAGGAGGTGTTCCATGTCGTCGCTGAACTTCGTTTCGGGAACAAGAAGTTCCTCGGCGATCGTGCCGCGCAGTTGGCGGCTACCTGCCTTGAGATGTTCGATCTTGCTAAGCTCCGGCACTTCCGACATGTGTTTCTCCTGTTTGATTTCGAGTCGGGGCGAAGTGTAGTTTCGGTGTTTGAGCATGAGTAGAGAGCCTCTCGGCGGTCACAACATGAGCTTGCTCGACCGCCTGGCTTGGATGTATGCGACCGGTTGCGGAATCGGTCTCGCGCCGAAAGCTCCGGGGACGTTCGGAAGTCTGCTGGGGCCGTTGCTGGTCGCCGGTTGGCAGTCACTTTCGCGGCCGATTCACGAAAGTCTGATTGTCGCAGTGGCTGGAGTCCTGTTGGGAGTCGCGGCCGCGCAGCGGACGGCTCGACGTTGCGGACTCGAAGATCCCGGCTGTGTGGTCTGCGATGAGATTGCTGCGTTCGCGATTGTCTTCGCGATGACTCCCGTCACATGGACGACGGCGGTCATCGGCTTTGCGTGGTTCCGAGTGTTCGACATTGCCAAACCGTGGCCGATCCGCCGCCTCGAACGACTTCCCGGCGGCTGGGGGATCATGGCCGACGACCTACTGGCCGGAATCCTTGCGGCCGCATCCTTGCAAGGAACGCTGTGGGTTCTCAACGTTTGCTTCAGTTTCCAGGCGACGATTGGCTGAGGAGGCTAGTCACGTCGGAGACAACTTCTTGAAATCGGAGCAGCCATGACGGCTCAGATCATCGACGGGAAAGCGGTCGCCGCGCGGATGACCGCCGAGATTGCCAGTGACTCCGCGGCGTTGCAGCAAGCGACGGGAATTGTTCCGCAACTGGTCGCCGTGTTGGTCGGCGACGATCCCGCGAGTGCGGTTTATGTCCGCAACAAGCAGCGTGCCTGCGAGAGGGCCGGCCTCAAAAGCACGCTGCACCGACTTCCGATGGAGACGACCGAGGCTCAGTTACTGGACTTGGTCATGCAGCTCAACAGCGATTCGGCCGTGCATGGCATCCTCGTGCAGTTGCCGCTGCCGAAGCAAAGTCGTGAGCAAGTCAGTCTCGACGCCGTCGTGCCGCACAAGGATGTCGATTGTTTTCACCCACACAACGTCGGCCTTTTGGTGCAAGGTCGACCAAGATTCCTCCCCTGCACACCTGCCGGTTGTCAGCGACTTCTCGCCGAATACAAAATCGAGACGGCTGGTGCACACGCAGTGGTACTCGGCCGCAGCGAGATCGTCGGCAAGCCGATGGCGATGTTGCTGGTCCAGCGCGGAGCCGTCGCCGATGCAACCGTCACGATCTGCCACAGCCGTACGCGAGAACTCGCATCGATCGTTCGCCAAGCCGACATCCTCATCGCCGCAGTCGGTCAGCGACGCTTTGTTACCGCCGACATGGTCAAGCCCGGAGCGGTCGTCATCGACGTGGGCATCAATCGCGACGGCGATCAGTTGGTCGGTGATGTCGATTTCGAGCCGGTCTCGCAAGTCGCCAGCGCGATCACTCCAGTCCCCGGCGGTGTCGGCCCCATGACCATTGCCACCCTGTTGCGAAATACGTTGACGGCAGCGCAATTGTCTGCTGGCAAGTAGACGAGTCACTCCGTGATTCGAAATCTCCAGTCACGGAGTGACTGGTCTACTTTTGTGTCAGCCGCTACCGGTCCCGGTGCTGCTCAATCAACAGAGTTACCGCCGCATTCGTCGCTTCGCCTCCATCTTTCGGGCCAAGATTTGTAGCCGCCATCACGGCGATGCCGCGTTTCGGAGCAATCCAAACTACGGAGTACCACATCGTGTTGCTGCCATTGTGCATCAACACCGAGCCTTTCGCCCATTCGCGTTCGAGAACGACCCAACCCAGAGCATATCCCGACTTGTCGTCAATCGGCTGGGGTGCATGCAGTCGTTGAAAGGACTCGTTCGAGAGTAACTTGCAGTCGCCGCGAGCCGCTTGCAGGTGAAGCGCGATGAACTTCGACCAATCTCGCAACGAACAATGCACGGTGCCCGCTGGGCCAAGGCCGCGAGGATTGTCGGCCCCTTTACCCGGCTTCATTGCGATCCCGAACGCGCTGTGCCCGCGAGGCTGATCGACCTTGTCCGCCGATCCCGGCGGACCAAACCCGGCCGATTTCATTCCGAGCGGCTCGAAGAGCTGCTCGCTCATCAGCGTTTCCCAATCTTTGTCGGCCGCTCGTTCGGCCATTAATCCGGCCAGCATGTAGCCGGAATTCGAGTATTCCCACTTCGATCCGGGAGCGACGGTCGGTGCCGACTTGAGCCATCCGCCGTTCAGCAGCATCTCGCGAGCATCCCGACTCCCGTCATGCCCGACCAGCTTTAACCACAGTGGCAACGGGGGAATCGGCGACATGCTCGCGCGATGCGACAACAGTTGCACCAAAGTCACGTCGCGCCATTCGGCATGAATCTGCTCGGCCTGATTCGAGAAGACGTCGCCAACCTTCGAGTCCCATTTCAACTTTCTTTGCTCGACCAACCGAGCACACAGCGTCGCCGTCATCGCCTTCGTACACGAACCGAGATGCCACACATCGTCCAACTGGACCTTCGCCTCGTCTCCGCGCGCCCGAATCCCCGCCGCACCCAACTTCGTCAGCCGATTCCCTTCGATCACCGCCACCGCCAACGCCGGAACCTTGTGCTTCTCGACCAACGGCGAGAGCAACTCGGAGACGTTTTGAGGCTGATCGTCGGCGACAAGTCGCGCGGACGACATGATTGACAGCGTTAAAATCGCGACGAGCTTGTAATGCCGTGCCATGACTGATTCCCTCGATCTTCGTCACCGTTATCTGGAGAGCGTCTTGCGGTCTTTGTTTTCGCTTCATTCGTGCGTCAGGTTGAGAGAGCCATAGTCCACTGTCAGCCGTCGTCCCAACAACAGTCCAACGCCAAGCAAAACCGTTTGGCCTTCGCCGGCGACAGCTTCGACTTCCATCGTTTCACCGAACCAGTCGAGCCACGCCACGAATGTCTTCAATCGTGAGTCTCTACCATCCGCATGAACGGCACGGACCATCAATCCGGGTTTCAGTCCCAATCGGTCAATCTGCGATCGTGGCATCACGAGTTCGCCAGTGAAGCCGGTATCAATCCAGGCTTCGACGGACAATGCGGTGGCCTCTTGCGCGGCGCGAATTGGAATGGTGAGCAACGCTCGTCCCTGCGAATCGACGAAGCCGTTCATTCGCCGATTCCCCCAATGTGGATGGCGGCGGCGTGACCAACTCGCATCGCGAAGGACAGCCGGTCGGGAAACGCCTGCCGAGCTCTCCGCCCGGCCTCACTGAGCGTCTCGCCCAAGTAGTAGGTCCGCGAGATCGGCTCGATGACGACGAAGGCATGCGGATGAGTGGCCTCCAAAGATGCTCGCAACTCCTGCTCGTAGAACTCTGTGGCTTGTTGTTCGATGTCGTCGTCGGAAAGTTGTGTGTTCATGCCTTGCTCCTGAAGAGGGCTGCTGCGAACAAGTACCGATGATAACCGGAGGCCGCTTGCAGCAGATCGAGTTGTTGCCGCATGGTGAGCTTTTGGAACTCGGTCAAGATTTGTGCTTGAGTCATGGCGTTAATCAACTCGTTCAAGGCTGACAGTCTTTGCGGGGAAGTCGATTTCCAAGTGATGGTTCGCGAGGAGTGTAGTGCCAATCAAGATGGTGCCGGAGTCGACAAAGGTGGTTTCGGATTCGATGAATTCGCCATCAAAGTGAAACTCCACACGAAAGGCGTCTTCTTCGATTTTCACTCCGCCTGCCAATTCGGAAACGATCCGTCCGAGAAACAGGGGGTTGACCGCATCACGGCAGGAGTCCGGTAATTCCAGCCAGCCATTGAACCCGGTGTCGATGACGGCGGGCCACAGACGGTCGCCGACGGAAATGTGAATCAGCGGGACGCCGTCTTCGGTCACGATCCCCGTGATCATCGACGGCCTCCTTTCCGCAGATAGTGGTCTTGTCCCACTCGCAGAAAAAAGAGCGGCACGGCATCGCCAGCGGCTTGCATTTGTTTCCGGATGTCCAAAGCGGTTCGGCCAAACCAAACCTGTCCGGTCGCGGGATCAATTCCGACCGCTTGGCCTTGCTGCTGAGAAACATCATGCGAACGGAGATACTCGTCCCAAATCTGTTGAGCACGAGCCGAATTCGCACTCGTCCATTCACTGGCCATTGCCGATGAGGTCATGGATCACTCCTTGTTCGGGGAATTACAAAAGGTTGCCTGAACTCGTCGCGATGATAGACAGCGAATTCGCGTCTGAGCCAATCATTCTGAAGAATTCCACATGACATGATCGACGAGTTCATCGACAAGCTGACCGCCTTCCGCGAAACCATCGAGGGCCGACTGCTCTGCGAAGACGCGCGATTCTCCGGCGAGAATGTCCTGCCGGGATTTGAATGCCGAGTCGCCGAACTCTTCGCGGAGGTGGACTTTACTTTGCACCACCGGCATCAAGGAACGGAGCGACAGAATGAAGTGCTTCTCTAAGCTGAGCGTCCCGTTGATCAAAATGCTCATGCGCCAAATGCGCAAAGTAACCGAAGAATGTGCCGACGAATAACGCCAATAAAGCGATATTAAGCAGACGATGCTTTTTCTATCTGTCGCCATACTGTTTTTGATTGGCTGCGGCCATTCCTCCGAACAACAACATGCCAATTCCTCTGGCCGCTCTCGCCCGTAACCCCAGAAAATGGCAAACGATGCACAAACCAATTCCGGCTGATAATCCAAGGATCAACTTTCCAATTTGCGTGCTCAGACTTTCTTCGGGAGCAATGGCGTGCATTGACATCACCATCAAGACTACGATGGCAGGCGCAGAAAAATACAAAACGCAAACATAGTAAGCGGCGTAATGTTCCGGATGGCCTAAGGATCGGAAGCCAAACACTGCTTGCATCGCAATCACTGCGAGTGACAGCAAGAAGACGTAATGGTCCAGTGTTCGAGGCGTGAGCCAAGTCAGAAACTGAAACTGATTCCGCTTACTCCGCCCTGATTTCTTACTTTTTGACGATTTCGTAGCGACGGCGGATTTACTCACAAAGCTGTCGTCCGCATCCGGCTCATCGTCCTCGGTATGAACTTTTTTCGCTTTGGCTTTTCAACTCGTATCGGGCTTTGGCAGCTTTTGCATCGAATCGTTTTGCCAGCCAAGTCATCTCGAAGTGAATAAGTCGTGAAGCAGGTTTCACACTGCACTTGAATTGACATAGTCACGGTTCCACACGCTGATGGTCACTCGTCCCGGCACGCAGATTAGAAATCGTATTTCCGCTGTCAATGGGTCACGCGATGACCTCGCGAATCGGTTTCCCAAACTCAATCTCCAGCCTTTTTTGACCCGGCACTTCGAGGGAGTGCGGGTTGAGGCCGAGTTGGGTGAGCACGGTGGCGTGGATGTCGGTGACGTAGTGGCGGTGTTCGGCGGCGTGGAAGCCGATTTCGTCGGTCGCGCCGTGAGCGAGGCCCCCTTTCAGGCCGCCACCGGCGAGCCAGCAACTGAAGCCGTAGGGGTGATGGTCGCGGCCTTTGGAGCCTTCTTCGCCGGGAGTGCGGCCGAATTCGGTGGCCCAGACGACGATGGTTTCGTCGAGCAAGCCGCGCTGCTTGAGGTCGCGCAGCAACGCGGCGATCGGTTGATCGACTTGTGGGCTGAGCTTGCCGTGGTTGTCTTTCAAGTTGGAGTGCGCGTCCCATGAGCCGCCCCCTCCGCCGCCGTGATAAAGCTGCACGAAGCGGACACCTCGTTCGACCAAGCGCCGCGCGAGGAGGCATGATTCGCCAAACGATTTCGTGATGGGATTGTTCAAGCCGTAGAGGTCGGCGATTGAGGCGGTCTCGCCAGCGATCTTGAACGCTTCGGGGATCGACGTCTGCATGCGGAAGGCGAGTTCATACGACTTCATCCGTGCTCGGACGGCGGCGTCTTCGGGATGCTTCGCGGCGGACAAGCCGTTGAGTTCGCGGAGCAACTCGAACTCGGCGGCTTGTTCTTCTTGAAAGACTTCCGGGCCGGGGGAGGCGTAGGGCAGGGGGAGGTTCGCGTCGAACTTCAGATGCACGGCGTTGTGTTCCGGGCCGAGATAGGCTCCGTTCTGAGCACCCTTGCCGCCGCAGCAGACACCGGGCGGGTCGCCGATCGCGACGAAGCTGGGCAGGTCGTCGTTGAGCGAACCCAAGCCGTAATGTGCCCATGAGCCGACGCTCGGATGATAGCCATCGAAGATGTGATGGCCGGTGTGCATCTCGTACTGTGCGGCGTGATCGTTGTCGGTACACCAACAGGAGCGGACGATGGCAATGTCGTCGATCATTGAAGCGACATGCGGCCACCAATCGGTCACTTCGACGCCGCTTTCGCCGTGGGGCCGATAGCTAATTTGCATCGGATAAATCTTCGCCATCAACTTGCGTGGCCCGCCCGCGAAATCGCGGACATTCTTCCGATAGAATGGCGACTTGAGCACCGCGTCGGCGGCGGGTGACTCTTCGATCGTCATCCCGGCGTATTTGTTGAGTGCCGGTTTTGGATCGAACGACTCCATGTGGCTGACGCCGCCCCCCATGAAGAGCCAGATCACACTCTTGGCTTTGGGCTGTTTATGAGGTTGGCCGTCAATGACGCTGTTGGCCGCAACGTCATTCGCTCGAACGACGCCGTCGCGGTGCAGCATGGCCCCTATGGCCAAGCCGGTGAAGCCTCCGCCGCAATCCGCCAGAAAGCTGCGGCGTGTCCGATGGCAGGGGAACGATTCGAGATGCGTCGGCACAGTCAGGCTCCTGTTGGTATCGCGGTTTTCGCAGGGCAGGGGAGTCAGGTTAGCTCGTTGCTCTGATCACACAAGTCGGAAATCTTGTTGCCGAAGCTGCGGAACTTTGGCTGCGGTTTGAGAATTCTTCAGATTTCTTGTGCGACTCTTGGTCTGTCTCCGTTGATAGAGGCATCCGACACAACGACGCGAGACTCAATGGAGGGCTCGCAGGTCGATTCGGCCTGGCTGGCGAAACCGACTGACTCAACCAACCATCAGCCAAAAGGGAACAAGCCATGAACGCTCAACGAAACCTCGCAGTGATTCGTTTCTCAGACGCGGAAATCGAGCAGGCTCAGAAGATGCAGCGGCGAATTCGCGAAGCTCTGACCCGTGGTCGCAACGTCGTGCTGATTTGCGACGCCCCCATGATTCGCCGGATGGAACGGCTGACATTCGCGTGCCTTGGTGTGCGTGACCTGCCGGGCCGGTTCGCGATTGTGGCTCAGGATGTGGATCACTTCTCGGAGACGATTCCGGGCAAACTTCGCGACCATTTGCAGGTGTTCGAATCGCAGGACGACGCGTTCGACTGGATCGACCCGAATCCGATCGACGTGAACGCCACGTTGCTGGAACTGTCGATGAACTAATTCTCCAAATTCCGAGTTTTCCAAATTCTTTGTGCGATTCTGTCGCAAACGACGTTGAACGAGGAGTGACTCGCAAGTCGTTCTCCAAGGACGGCGCCGGAATCACTCTGATCATCAATGCCGACAACCAGGAATCGGAGGAAACCATGACTGCTCGTCGAAATATCGCAGTGATTCATTGCTCGGACGCGGAGATCGAGCAGGTTCAACAGATGCAGCAACGAATTCGCAAAGCGCTCATTCGTGGTCGCAATGTGGTTTTGATTTGTGATGCTCCCGTGATTGGCCGGATGGAGCGACTGACGTTTGCATGTCTTAGCCTGCGTGAACTGCCGGGCCGATTCGCGGTCGTGGTCAAGGATCCGGACAGCTTCTCCGAGACGATTCCGAACGCACTGTGTGACCGGTTGCAGTTATTCGAGGCGGAAAGCGATGCCTTCAATTGGCTCGATCCGAATCCCGTTGACGAGCAGGGCACGCTGATGGAGCTGTCAGGTGGGTAACGAGATTCGGACGCGGCTGAGAGTGGCCGTTCTACTCCGGGCGGATCAGCGCTCGCGCTTCGCCGATGAGACGTCGTAGTTCCGGGCCGTCTTTTGAGAAGTCATTGGACGGATCAACGACCAAGCGAAGCGTGTTGCGAGCGGTCTCCTTTTCGTCGAGTTGCCACAGCGTCATTGCCAGCATCGAGAAATAGACCGAGATGACCTCTGGTGGTCTCTTCTTCAGGCCGAGCGTGATTTCGACTTCCTTGCGAGCCGCGTCCGCATCCTTCGGCAGGGCACTCAATACCTGCACGAGTTGATCGAGCGTGCCACGTTTCGCGGCCTCCTGATCCAGTTGAATCGCCTTCAGCAAGTGTTCGCGAGCCGCCGCAAAGTCACCCGCGTAGTACAGCGCGGTTCCGAGCGTGTGAGCGTAGTACGGATGCTCCGGCATCAGTTCGACCGCTCGCCGACCCAGTTCGACCGACTTCTTGTGATTGCGCAGCGACGGATCGGCCACGGTGGTCAGCATCCAAGCGGCGCTGTTCGAGAAGCGGGCCTCTTCCGCTGGTTTCATCGGTGAGTCGATCGTCAGCAGGTCCACCGCAGCTTGCAGAGCCGACTTGGCAAGCGGTGTCGCTTGAGCCTTTTGGCCCTCTTCCCAGAGTTGATCGGCCCAGTAGTGCTGCCAATCTGCGAAGTTTTCCACGACGTATTTGTCTTTCGGGAATCTCTGAAACGCGATCTTCAGGCGGGCTGACAAGCGTTGCTGCAACGGCTTGCCGATCTCGGTGTTGTTCGCGGCCATGCAGACATTCAATTGTTCGATCAATCTTGCGATGGCAATCCGCTGGTACTCGTAGATGTCCGGGAAGTCGTCCGCCAACGATTGCGTGAGCTCCACCGCCTGCTGATGTTGAGCAATGGATTCGTCATAGCGCTTGGCCTCCTGTTCGATTTGCCCTCGGCTGGTGTAGAGCCGGGACAAGAATGAGCGATGGAAGACATTGGTCGGAGACTTTTGAAAGAGTGCTTGGCGAAGCGCGAACGCTTCGTGAAACGCGGCCTCGGCCGGTTCGACACGGCCCTGTCCGCGCAGCAACGTCGAGTAGTCGTGCAGCACCAGAGCCAGTTCGCTTTGAGCATTCAGGTGGTCCGGTACCCTCTTCAGGACGTCGCGAAGAATGGAGATCGCCTCCTCATAGCGATCCAGGGCGTCGAGCGGTCGTCCCATGCCGATCAGAATGATGCACTCATTCGTGAGGGCATTCGCCTTACCGGTCAAGACATTGGAATTGCCAGGGTACTTTTCCAGCACGGCGTCTATGGCGACTGCGTATCGCCGGAGCGATTCCAAAGATTCCTTCGGTCGACTGCTGTCTTTGTAGAGGATGGCCAGATTCCAGTAGACGGTGGAGGCTCGGTAATTCAGATCGGGGTCGCTGGGAGTCGAGAGGATGTCCGCCTCCACCAATTCGGCCGCTTGCTTCAGCAGCTTTTCGGACTCGTCGTACTCCCGCAGACTCTTGCGAATCGTCCCCGCATTCACCAACGCCGTAATCCGTTGCCTTCGCAACGTTGGATTTGGGCCTTGCTCTTCGGCCAACTCGTCATACAGCCGCAAGGTTTCATCGAGCAGACGCTTGCTGGTGGCTTGCTGACCGGGCTGATTGCGGAGCGTCGCACCGAGGTCCGCCAACGATTTGATGGTGGTCATGGTTCGCTCGAAACTGGCCTCGGCCTGAGCTTGAGCTTGGACGGCTTTCGTTCGTTCGGTTTCGGCGACCTGCCGCTGCTGCTCGGCTTTCTTTTGAGCCTCCTCGGCCAAGGTCTTCTGGTGTTCGGCATTCATTCGTTCTTGCTGCGCGAGACGTGTCTGCTCTTCGGCCTTTTGGCGTTCCATGTCGGCCGATCGGCGTTGCTGTTCCGCGCGTTGGCTGTCGAAGAGAGCGGTTTGTTCGCTGAGCGTGGCACGTCGGGTCTCGCGCAAGATGCCAATGGCGCCAAAGATCGTCAGCAGCACGGTCAGCGCGGCCAGCGATGAAGTGGCGGGATAACGCCGCACCAACTTCCAACCGCGCTCGAAGGAACCGGCGGGGCGAGCCATGATCGAGTCACCCTCTTGGACTCGCCGCAGGTCTTCGGCCAAAGCCAGTGCCGTCGCGTAACGTCGATCGGGGACTTTCTCCAAGCATTTCAGACAAATCGTTTCGAGGTCGCGCGGGACGCGCGGCTGCAATTTGCGGGGCGGCACGGCCTCGGTCGTGCGGACTTGCTCCAGCGTGTCAAACAGCGACGTTCCTCGAAACGGCGGACGCCCCGTCAGCAGTTCGTAGAGGATCGCACCGAGCGAATAGATGTCCTGAGCCGGACTGACGTCATCACAAGTTCCGGCCGCTTGTTCGGGAGCCATGTAGCTGGGCGTGCCAATCACCTGTCCGGTCGCGGTGAGTTCGCTGCTGCTGCCAAGCACTCGCGCGAGGCCGAAGTCGCTGATCTTGGTCTGAGCGGCGAAACTCGGTGTCGGTTCTGCTCCACCAGCCCGACGCGCCAGCGAGGGGTTGTGTGATGTCCCGGCCCCTTGCTGGCGCGCCGGGCTAATGTCGGCAATCGGGATCGTCGTGCTCGACAGTAAGCTGGGCGGTCGCTCTGTCAGCAACACGTTGGCCGGTTTGAGATCGCGATGCACGACGCCGCGCTCGTGCGCGTACTGCGTGGTGCGTGCCAGTTGCTCGATGACTCGTGCGGATTCCAGCGGCGGCAGCGGTCGGCCGCCAAGCCAGTCGTGCAAGGTGCCGCCCGCAATGTACTCCAACGAGAGATAGGGGAGTCCGCGATGCTCGCCCACTTCGTGAATCTGCACGATGCCGGGATGCTGCAATTGTGCGACCGCGCGAGCTTCCTGCTGCACGCGAGCCAGCACTTCTTTGCTGGCCACGCCGCCGGCCAGCAGCATCTTCAGCGCGACGACCCGATTCAAAATCTGCTGCTTCGCACGGAACACGACCGCCATGCCGCCGCGGCCGATCTCTTCGAGCAGCTCGTAACCGGGAGGCGGCTCAACCGGTCGCGAGTCGCGTGATTTTCTTGGCCAGTGCGATTTCTTCCGATCGGCACTGTCGCCGACTTCGGTCGAGGACGGGGGATCGCTCTGCGCGACGTCTTTCGCCCCGATCGTTCCGGCATCCCCCGCGATCGCCGAATCCAGCTCGTCGTCCCAGCCGTCGTCTTCGATCGCGCCATGCACGGCGAACAATCGCTGCAACCGATCGGCATGCTGAGGAAACCGCGCCGTGAAGTCCTCCAGCGTCGGCTTCTCGCCGAACTCCTCGCGGATCAGCACTTCGTGGTAGATCAGGTCGAGCAGTTGTTCTTCGTTCCTGGAGACCTGCTCCACGGCCGAGCCAAGTGCTTCGATGCCGACTCGTTTGCCGCTCTTCCAGCGGCTCCGCAACTCGCCAACCAGCATCTCAATCTGATCGCTCAGCGAGGCCGAGAGGCTATCGAGGTTCTCGCGGATGATGACCGGCTCTGGCGAGCGGTTGGGCGTCAGCCCACCGAGTCCCTCTGCGGCTCGGCCATTGTTTGGAAATACTTCCGTGTGAGATGCTGGATCACTTCCCGTGCCAGAACTCGGAGGGCTGACGCCCTGTCGCTCGCCTTGATTAGACATGTGATTGCTCCAGTCCGAGTTCCTCCGCGACGCGGTCGAGAGCGCGCGTGAGTCGCATGCGGACGGCATTGGCTTGATCTCCGGTCTGAGCGGCGATCTCGTTCCAGTCGAGTCCCTCCGCACGCTGTTCCATCAGTTTCAATTCTTCGGGAGCCAACCGGCTGCGGACCTGTTCCAGCAATTCGCGGCTGACCAAAACCGATACCGGCCCCGGCTGTGGAGAAGCGAATTGCATCTGCTCTCCGTCGTTCCCCTCGATCGACACGTCGCGTCGGCCGTCTCGTCGATCGGCCTGCGAGCGTCGCGCCCAGTCGATCACGCGGTTGCGAGCCATCGTGACGAGCAGTTTGAGCAACTCTTCGGGAGTCTGAATGTCGTACTGTCCGGCCGCAGTTCGCACGAAGAACCCGGCCAACACCGACTGGCAGATGTCGATCGAATCGACCAACCGCCGCAGCCGAGCATCCGTCAGTCGCACGCGGATCGCTCGCCGCAATTCCGGCTCATAGGTGCGGACCAACTCCTCGGCCGCCGCCGCGTCTCCGCCGCGAACCTTGCCCAGCAATTCACCCACGGATGTCGCACTCATTCGCGCACTCCTCGTGCCACTTGATCGTCCTGACCACTGTGTGGCTCAGAAACGACCTCGCCTGCTGCCTTTTTGTGTTCTCTGAGCACGGCGGAGTCTAGCGGCGATTCGAGAGAAATCATCAGCCGACCGTGTCTTCAGGACAGGGGGGTGTGGCAAAAGTTGTTGGCAACCGAACGAACGTAGCTGCCTTGCTCCGCAAGGCAGAGCAATCGGTCTTGTGCGTGAGTTCAATTTTGAGCACCGATGGCCATAGCTCCGCCTCGTGGAACGAGGCGGCTACGTTCGCCTGGAATCTTTGTCACACCCGGTCAGGGTTGGCCGTTTTTTGAAACTGCGGAACTTCAATACTGCCTCGTCGGGTTACGGACGACAGAGCGAAAACGCGGGATTTTGCAAATCGTTCGATTCTTGTGTGCGATCGTCTGGCGGATTTCGTTTGAGCAAGTGAATGCTCAATGGGAGCACAAAACACCTCTTCGGAAAGGGAGCATCATGCGAAGGCTGACTTGGCGAAATCTGTTGCGAACTGCGTTGCTGGCGACGGGAGTTTCCATCGGTTTGGCGGCATTTGCCGGGCAGCCGTTGCTGCGATCGACGGTGATTGCGGCCGAAGAATTGAAGGCGGCGACTGTCGAGGAGGCCGCCAAGGTGCTCGATCTGAGCACGTTGCCACTGGCCGAAGGGGCCAAGAGTCCGTTCGGACGGCATTTGGGCATGGTCCATTACGAAGTGGACGGCGACTCGAAAACGCTGTTTCAGTTTCATCAGAAGCAGCTCATCAAGCTCGGATGGAAGGAACTGCCGGGAACCACCAGTCAGGCGGAGTACATTTCGGCGACCTTCCAGAAGAGCGGCTTCGTCGTCTCGGTCGCGAGCTACCCTGGCGGTGATCCGACCAAGGCAAAGTCGGCGATGATTACGCTCAGCAATCTTGGCAACGTCGCGATGAGCAAGCTGCCGGCCGTCAAAGGAGCCAAGCAGGTGTTCGCGAGCGACGTGGCCGCGACTTACTCGACCGCGATGAAGCCTGCCGATGTGGCGACAGCCACTCGCAAGCTGCTGACGGATGCGGGCTGGGAGCCGTATGGGGCGAACAGCAATCCCGACTCCGAAATTCTGACGTTCAAGCGAAACGCCGTTCGGCTGTCTGTGTTCGTGGGAGTCCATCCGGCTCAAAAAGATCAGGTGATGATCAGCTACAACTCGGCGTTGCTGTCAGCCGACATCCCCGCACCGGCGAACGCCAAAGAGGTCGGGTTCGACGACGCTGATAAGACGCTGCGATTCCAAACGTCTGACTCGTTCGACACCGTGGCCACGTTCTATTTGGAGCGGCTCGCCAAGCAGGGTTGGAAGCCGGACTCCAAAGAGCTCTACAGGTCAAAGGCCAACGATCGCGAGTTCGGTCAACATGACTTCCGGAACTCGGCGAAGGATCACATGTCGCTGCTCGTGTCCGATCGGGACGGAATGACGCACGTCATGTTGACTCTCCAAACGGTGGCGGACATTGCCGCCCTCAAAGAGAAAGTGCGAGTTTTGACAGCAAAGGCGGCCGCTGAAGAGAAGGCTCAGAAAGAAGCGGCGGAGGCCGTCGCCAAAACTCCGTCCAAGAAGACGCCCGCCGAGCAGGCCGCTGCCGACGACGACACGATCCGCCTGCCGATCCCCAAAGGAGCCAAAAAGGTCGATCAATCCAATGAACGCTATCTCGATCTCGAATTTGCGGCGGGCAAAGGGAAAGCGTCCGCCGAATTCTTACGAGATCATCTGCTCGCCTCGGGTTGGAAGATCGTTGGCTCCAACAAAATTGGCGATGAGTCTTGCGATCTCACCTTCACGAAGGATGGCCAACAATTGAACTTGGACTTCGTGGAAAATGGCTCCGACGTCACCGTGAAGCTGATGAGCCTCGAAAAGCCCATCGTCGCCGATGCCAAGGCCAAGCCAGCCACGAAGACGGCCGCCAAGGAGACCGCGAAGGAGTCCGATGACGGCTTCCCCGATGTCGATGCGCTGATCAAGAGCGCGGTCGGAGACGCTCTGAAGGACGCCGGCCTGGACGGCAAGAAACCCGCGAAGGGCACAGCGAAAGCAAAGGCTGCCGACAAAGACGCCGTCAGCGTGCCGATCCCCGAAGGGGCCAAGAAGGTCACTCAAACCAGCGGCAATGTCTTGCAGATCAAGTGGCCCGCCAACAAAGGGAAGGCTTCGGCCGAGGCTCTGCGCGATCAACTACTTGCGGCCGGTTGGGAAATCGAGGGTGATGCCGAAATCGAAAAGGACTCCGGCGATGCCACGTTCACGAAGGATGGCAAGACGCTGACGATGAGCTTCGTGGACACCGGCTTCACCGACGTCAACATGATGCTGATCGGCATCGGCGTGAAGCTCACCGAGGGGAAGGCTGATCCGGATGCGAAGGTTTCGAGCGCTTCGTCGAAGCCCGAAACCGAACCGTCCGACGACGATTCGCCCAAACCACGGAAAAAGAAAATCGGCCGTAAACCGGCGAAGTCGGACGACGACGGAGACGCACCCGTCGCCGCTCCGGCTCGACCGGCGAAACCGAATCGCGGCATCGCGAAGCTCGACAAGCTGCCGAACGAAGTAAAACTCGTCGCCAATGGCGAACCGGTGGCGCTACCGCACATCATCGCCTACGAAATCGTGGACAATGGCCGCTGGGTGACGCGGATTCTCGCGACCGAAACAGCGATCAAGCAGTCGTCACTGATCGACCTCTTGCGAAAGAACGGAGAGGATCACGGGCTGCGGTCGAGGTCGCCAAGAGTGCTTGTCGAACTCGACGATCAAGACAAACTGAACACCATGAGCTACGCCGGAAATGGTTCGCTCGGCAGTGGCCGCGACGTCACGGGCGAAGCGATTGTCGAAGCGGGTCGAGCACGCGGTACTTTCAAAGCCAACAAGGAAGACGAATTCTTTGGCAAAACAATCATCGGCGAGATCAGCTTTGACGTCCCGGTCCTGACTCGCGACAGCCAGCCGGCCAAGCAACTCGCCGATGCCAAAAATTTGGAGACCTCCGGCAAACTGTTGGTCAGCGACAAGCCGATCAAGCTCGGCAACGTCGTGGCCTACGAGGTCAAGATCGCTGATGAAATTCAGACGGCGATCTTCTTCACCGAGAAGCCGATCAACATCGCTAAGCTGAAGGCATCACTGGCCAAGGATGCCTCCGACGACGGCCTGTTCGAGCCGCACACCCAAGTGAAAATCCTGATCGACCGAGACGACAAACCGTCGTCGATGAACCTGTGGCACGATAACGCTTCCATGAGCGGCAACTCCAATTTGATCGGCGACGTGGTCGTCGAAGATGGCCGAGCACGCGGCACCGTGAAGCTCAGCAAGCCGGACGAGTTCTTAGGCAAGACCTACTCGTTCGACCTGACCTTCGATGTCGAAGTCCTGAAGCTGCCCTCGACCGCCAAAGAATGATTGGCCGCTACGATTCACCGACGCGGGCGGAATTCGACCTGAATTCCGTCCGCGTTTTTCATTGATGTCAGATACCAGCGGAAAGACACCGGAGCCAACGGCGAGCATGAACCGAAGAGCTTGTGATTTGTTCGCCCCTGGACCTGCACCAGGGGTTTAACGGCTTTTGCGCTACTGTGATCTCGGGGAATTCGAGTAACGCAAAGGCCGTTGAGCCACCGCCGCAGGGGCGGTGGCGAAAAAATCACAACATCGAAGCGTTAGCGAGGGCATGCACTACCTGAAGCTCCGAATTCTTGACTCTAACGGATTGCAGTGGTGAGTGAATTGCGTTTGGTTTTTGCCGCAGAGCGGCACTTGATGGTAGCCGTGGGCTTCAGCCCACGGATGACGTTTAATGAATGTCCTCTGTCGCGGAGCGACATTTGATCGCGACGTTTCAACCCATCAAATGTCGCTCCGCGACAAGTGCGGTGTTACGGTTTCGAGACCGTGGGCTGAAGCCCACGGCTACCTTCAAATGCCGCTCTGCGGCAAACACCTGCAATCCGGTAGGGTCAGCCGAACTCAATGCGTGTTGGAGCGCCCGCCCTCGCTCACGCTTCGAGGTTACGAGCGGCTTTGGCAAATGTCTCAAATCTTTGTGCGTTCTGCCGGCGGGTTGCGTTGAAGGATGTGAAAGCTTGGCTGTTTTGCGATCCACACCACAGAAAAGGGACCATCATGAGAAGACTGTCTTGGACGAATTTGCTGCGAACCACGTTGCTGGCGGCGGGAATTTCGTTGGGGGCGGGTGCCATGTTGGCCCCGTCGATCCTGCAATCGACGCTCGTCGCAGCGGAAGACTCCCCTAAGAAACCGACGACGAAGCCGGGTGCCGACGTTCCCGATGTCGATGCGCTGATCAAAAGCGCGGTCGGTGAGGCTCTGAAGGACGCCGGTCTGGAGGGCAAGAAACCGGCCAAGGCAGCGGCCAAGGTGACCGCCACCGACAAAGACGCCGTCAGCGTGCCTGTCCCGGAGAACGCCAAGAAAGTTTCAAAATCATCCAACAGTCAGATGCAGATCGAATTCCCGGCAGGCAAAGGAGTGGCGGCCGCAGAGATCATTCGCGAGCAACTGCTCGCGGCCGAGTGGGAATCGGACGACAGCGAGCCGCTCAGGAAACCGGCGGGCAGCCTGACCTTCGAGAAAGCCGGCAAGACGCTGGTGCTGACTTATGTCGATCCGGGGTTTGGCGACGCGAAGGTGATCCTGATGGGCGGCGGCGGCCTGAAACTTGAGCAAGGCGAGGTCGATCCCAAGGCCAAAGTTCCGGCGGCCGGTTCACGGCCGAAACCCGAACCAAAACCGGCACCGAAGCCTGACAATACGCCTGTGGCGGCCAACGCCAACTCCGGCACGTTCGTGATCCGGGGCAAGACCTACAAGCTCGAACACGTCATGGCGTACGAGTCCAAGAATGGCGACGAAGAACGAATCACGATTCTGGCGAGCGACCTCAAGATTCCGGTGGACGAGGTCAGTAAGAATCTTCGCGAAAAGGACCGCAGCGATCTGAGCCTCTTTATACAGCAGTCGAACATCCGCTTTGACTTCAGTCGGACGGGCAAGCCCATCGCGTGCAGGGGCATGGGCGACAACTACCAATTCGGTGGATTTGGCAAGCTGACCGGCGAACTCAAGCTCGACGCGGGGCGGGCTCGGGGCCAGGTCACATTCACGACGACGAAAGACGACGAGCGGATTTTGGAGTTCAAGTCCAACTGCGAACTGACTTTTGACGTGGTCGTGGGTGCCGATCCGGTGCAGAAGGCGGCCGCCGCTCCAGCGGGACCGGACAAGCCGAAGACGGGAACCACCAAACTCCCGGCTGACGCCAAAAAGCTGGAGAACTCCGGCACGCTGCAGGTGAACGACAAGCCGGTCAAGCTCGGCAACGTCGTGGCCTACGAGTTGATGATCTCCGGCAAGAAAGCGACGGCGATCAACTTCACCGACAAGCCCATCCCTCTGCCGAAACTCAAGGCGCAGCTCGCCAAGGATGGCAGCGACATGGGGCTGTTCGATTTTGACTCTCAGGCGAAACTGGAATTCAACCAGGAGGGCAAGCTCAATGTGATCTTTGTGGCGCACGACAATAACTCGTTCCCGATCTTCGGCTCCAACGCCATTTCCGACGTGGTCATCGAAGACGGTCGCGCACGCGGCACCGTCAAACTCGGCGAGCCCAAGAAGTTCGCCGGCAAGTCGTACTCGGTCGATCTGACCTTCGACGTCGAAGTTCTGAAGCTGCCCGCGACGAACGAGAAATGATCGTGGTGTGCGACCCGCCAACGCGGCCGGAACTCGAAGCGAGTTCCGGCCGCGTTGGCCTTTGATGTCAGACGTGAGCGGAATGGCGCTAGCCACCGGTGGAGCGGCTCGGCCGGCGGCTAGCGCCGTGCCGCTCACAAAGCAGAACCTGAAAAGGGATCATCCCATGACATTCCTCAAACGATCTGCTTTGTCGCTGGGTCTGGGCGTTGTGGGTTACGTCGTCGGCCTGTTCGGTGGCGTCGGTCTCGTGTATCTGCTGTCGAGCAACCAGCATGACCGTTCGACGGAAGCCGCGATGACCGGAGCGTTCATTGTGGGACCGCTCGTCGGACTGCTGTTCGCGATCGTGAGCTTCGTCCGCTCGAAGTGATCCCTCGCGCTGTCCGGCCCAATGGGCAGAGAGGCCGTCCGAGAAGTGGCCTATCTCCGTAGCCTGACTCTCCGAGGCTGTGAACCAATTGACGCGAAGGCGAGCGGGGCGGGGGGGGCGCCCCCCGG
>SYJG01000510.1 GCA_005798445.1 Planctomyces sp. | reverse complement strand
GGGAGACCCGCGCCGATCGCTCGGCGCGGGTCTCCCGACCCCGCCGCCGGCTGAGAAACTGCCGGTGCTCATCAGCATTCATGGCGGGCCGGAGAGTCAGTACCGGCCGATCTTCACGGCCGCGACGCAGTTCTGGGTGAACGAACTGGGATTGGCCGTGCTGCATCCGAACGTGCGCGGGTCGGCGGGGTACGGCAAGACGTACTTGCAACTCGACAACGCTGAGAAGCGAGAGGACAGCGTCAAGGACATCGGCGGCCTGCTCGATTGGATCAAGCAGCAGCCGGACCTCGATCCCTCGCGAGTCGCCGTCATCGGCGGCAGCTACGGCGGCTACATGGTGCTCGCCACGCTGACGAATTTCGGAGACCGGATCAAAGCGGGCATCGACAACGTCGGCATCTGCCACTTCATCACGTTCCTGGAAAAGACCGCTCCGTACCGAGTCGATCTGCGCCGCGCGGAATACGGCGATGAACGGAAGCCAGAGATGCGAGCCGTCTTTGAACGGATCGCTCCGCTGCACAACACCGACAAGATCAAATCCGAGCTGCTGGTCATCCACGGCCGCAACGATCCGCGTGTCCCGTTCTTCGAGGCCGAACAAATCGCTGCGAAAGTCCGTGCCACCGGTCGCTCCGTCTGGACCATCTTCGCCGACAACGAAGGACACGGCTTCGCGAAGAAAGAAAACGCCGACTACCAGCGCGCGGTCGAGGCGATGTTTCTGCGGAAACACTTGGGGCTGAAGTAACCCGAAGCATCCGTTTTGAAGTTGCGCTCTTGGGACACGGAAGACGCGGATGCCACGGAGAAAGACCTGTCTGTAACGGACCTCGTGAGATTTCGGACATTGGTCACGCGATGACCGAAGACTCACAACTTCGACGACAATTTGGTCCTCTTCCGTGGATTCCGTGCGATCCGTGTCCCAAGAGCGCAACTTCTAAGTGCGTCAGCGAGGGCGGGCGTTTCTGGAGACGAAAAATACCGAGCTTCGTGAAGCGTTTGCCCTCGCTGACGTGTCGGGTTACGAACAGATTCTGCGGATTTCCTCGGGGTAGAAACATTTGGCTCTGTCGGCTGCGATCAGGCTCGTACAATTCCAGCCATCGTCAACTGCCGACTCGCACGGAAGCCCAGCATTGGCGTCGGCATGTCCCACACTGGCAAGATGCCTATCCAACTCAGGCCGTGAGGGAGTCCATCATGATCAAGCTGCAGCGCGTGTTGTGTCCGACGGATTTCAGTGAGTTCAGCCACAAGTCGATCCAGTACGGTTGCGAACTGGCGCGCGCGTTCAACGCGGAGTTGCATCTGCTGCATGTGATGCAGGATTACAACGCGCTGGCACCCGCCACGGGCGAATCGTTCGCCGTGTTCACCGATTGGTTGCCGCAATTCACAAAGCTGGCTCACGAGAAGTTGGCCAAGCTGCCAGGACCAAATTGGGAACCGCCCATGAAAGTGGTCCGGAGCACCAGTGTCGGAGGAGCGATCGACGAAATCGTCAAGTACGCCAAAGAGCACGAGATCGACTTGATCGTGCAGAGCACTCACGGACGCACGGGGTTGAAGCACTTTCTCATGGGCAGTGTGGCCGAAAGTGTCGTGCGTTATGCGTCGTGCCCGGTGCTGACCGTCCGACATCCCGAACATGAATTCATCGAATCGTAGAACGACAGGACTGGTGGGGCTGAAGTCACCCGAAGCGTCCGTTTTGAAGTTGCGCGATTTGGACACGGAAGACGCGGATGTCACGGAGAAAGCCACCTCTGGACCCGACATCGCAAGATTGCGGACCTCTGTCGCGCGACATCCGATGTCTCACCGCTTCGACGAAAGATGGCCCGCTTCCGTGCATTCCGTGCGATCCGTGTCCCAATACCGCAACTTCTAAGAGCGTCAGCAAGGGCGAGCACTCCAGACGACTCGGAACTCCTAACGACTTGAAGCGTTCGCCCTCGCTGACGCATCGAGTTACAAAACGAAACATGCCGCGAGTCTTCATTCCTCCGCTGTTGCGTTCCGTCACGGACGGCCGAGACATCATCGACGTCGTCGGCCAAACCGTGGCCGAAGTCGTTGCGGAACTCGATCGGCAGTTTCCTGGTTTCCAATCGCGGTTGGTTGAGGGGGATCGCCTGAAACCCGGCTTGGCCGTCGGGATCGGAACCAGAGTGTCCGCTCGCGGTTTGTCGTCAAAGGTCGGCCCCGACGACGAGGTTCATTTCCTGCCAGCCATCGGCGGCGGTTAGACTCCAATCGTAGGACAGGCTTTCCAGCCTGACCCGAATTGGCAAAAACACGTCAACCGTTGACCGGGTCAGCCTGGAAAGGCTGACCTACTTTGGAGTGCATCATGTGTCGGTGGTGTTTGGTGATCGCAGCGGCGTTTTTGGTCATGGCTGGACAAGCCAACGCGGCCGACGACGGCAAGCGGGGCTTCGTCGAGAAGGTCTTCAAGGATGACGCGGGCGAGCACAAGTACGTCGTGTTCGTGCCGCCGAGCTATTCGCCCAGCAAACCGTTGCCGGAGATTCTGTTCCTCCACGGAGCCGGCGAGCGTGGCAACGATGGCCGAGTGCATCTCAATGTCGGCTTGGGGGCGATGGTGAAGGCTCGTGAGGCGACGTTCCCGGCGATCGTCGTCTTTCCGCAGTGCGAAAACGATCGGGGCCGAGTGCTGCAAGGCTGGCTGGCTGGGACGTCCGACGCGGATCGCGCGCTCCGCATCCTCGAACAAGTCGAGAAAGACTATCGCGTTGACACGAAGCGGCGAATTCTGACCGGTTGGTCGATGGGAGGCTTCGGTGCGTGGTCGATCGCAGCGGCCGATCCGTCTCGCTGGAGTGCGCTCGCGCCGCTGGCCGGAGGCGGTCAGCCGGAATGGGCGGAGAAGCTCAAAGACCTTCCGATTTGGGTTTGGCACGGAGACGAGGACCACGCGGTCGTTGTGAATCGTTCTCGCGAAATGATCGAGGCGTTGAAGACGGCCGGCGCAACGCCGAGGTATTCCGAGATTGCTGGTGGCGACCACGATTCCTGGAAGAACGCCTACGCCGACGATCGGCTCATCGCCTGGATGCTCGATCCGAAGAACGTCGATCCCGACAAATTGCCCGCTCCCAAGGAGACGCTCGCGCCGAAGGAGGTCTTCGCGCAACCGTTCGTCCCGGCGCTCGAAATTCCTGGAGCAATGTACGCTCGGCTGGGAAACCAAATGCTCGAAGCGCTCGCGTACTCGGCTCCGAAACAGATTCCGCAGAACCTGCTGAGCGGACGGATCAACGACATCGTGCAGTTCACAAACGTTGAAGGCTACGGCTTCCGAGTGCAGTTCTCCGGCATCTCGTACAACAGCCAGTTGAGCCAGATTCGCATCAAAGGAGCAGCGAAGGAGCGTCTGAATCTGCAAGTCGGCGTCTCCAACGCGGCGATGAACATCGGGACCACCTGGGTGACGGGCGAAGATCACTCGGCGACGGCCGGGCTGATTCAAGTGGTGTTGGGCTTTCGCCGCCCCGTGTGGATCGACATCGACGTGCAACCCTACGTCGAGAACCGCCGCATTCGGCTCAAGCTTGTCGCGTCGCGATTCAGCATTCCGAATGACAACTGGTATGTGACGTCGCCAGCCGGTGTCTCGGTGGAAGGATTTGGCATGTCGCGCGACAAGGTCTCCAGCGGACTCGTCAGCGGCATCTACGGTCAGAAGGGGCGCATCGAGCAGGAAGTTCTGGCGACGGTCCCCAAGATGCTCGAAACCATCGAAAAGAAAATGGCCGAGTTCGGCGAGGCGGGTACGTTCGCGGATCGCTTCTGGCCGATCCCGGTTTACAAGCCACGCTCGCGCATCTTTCCGCAGTCGATCAGCACCGATGAAAACGGTGTCACCGTGGTGCTCGGACTGAGTGCCGCCGCCATCGACCCACGCAAAACTCCGAAGCAGCCAGAGGTCGTGGAAATCAAATCCTCGCTGCCAGAGGACCTGCCCAGCATCAGAGCTTTGCAAGCAGGACTCGCGCCGGAAGTGCTCGATCCGCTGACCGAATTGCTCGTCAGATCGGACTTGGCCCGAATTCACCTGCTCGACATCCCCGGCGACACGTTTGCCAAACTCGCCGACCGCGCGTTCTTGACCGAGGCGATCCCCGAATTGAAACGGCACGCCGATTCAGAACTCTGGTCCGAGTTGTCGCTCGGCGGAGGCATCCACGTCGAAGACGTCGGTGTGAAAGACGGCCCGACGCGCGTTCAATTCCATGTGCCGAAATTGCTCATCACCACCTCGGTCATTCCCCGCGAGTCCGTCGGTGCTCGGCGTGGGTCTCCTGACCCCACCGCCGATTCGGGGAGACCTGCGGTTGGCGCAGCGGCGGGGTCGGGAGACCCGCGCCGAGCACAACCGGTCGTCGTCTTTGAAATCGACCTGAAACAAACCGGCTTCGCCGAGCTGACCAAACCCGACTCGCAGTCGCGAGCGATCCGCTTCGGCTGGGATGGCGATCCGCAGTTCACTCTGAAATGCCGCTTCGCCGACGGCTATCAGGCCGAAAACACCGCGATCAACAACGACGCCATCAACGCTCGATTGCTGGAGAGTTGGAAAGCTTGGACGGCTCTGGCTCCCGTCACAACCGCGACCGTCCCCGATCTCGACTTCGGCCTCACCAAGCTGCGTCTCTCCAGCGCCGGCTGGGCAACCCCGCATCTCTTCGCCACCTTCACTCCGCCCGGCGTGAAAGTGACGAACCTCACCGAAGAGGATTTCGTCTACGAAACCAAAGGCCCGTACTCCGACTGGAGCAACGCGAAATACAAACTCGAACCGGGCAAGACGCACGACTTCGACATCTCGTACCCGCTGACTTACCGCCGCAACGGCGAGATCTACACCCTCGCCCCTGGCTCGCATTCTGAATTCCGAGTCCCAGTCAAAGGCGGACCGCCAAGATTGTTTCAGGCGCGTGAGACTCCGTAATCGCAAAGGCGTTCGTCTATGTTGCCTCCCCGTGAGGCTTCCTCAACGATCGCCAGGCAGTTCAGTGCGGCGGATAGGTCCGTCCGTGACTGAGGCCCTTGTTTGCCAAGCTTGCCCTGCCAATCGACTCCGATCGCAGATCCAGTCATGCCTTGAGTTCTGTCGCAACAAGGCGGCCGCGACGGTCGTGGCCGAAGACGAAGTGACTTTGGAGGGGCCGGCGAATTTCGCACGTCGCAACTTCATGCGAGCCGAGTTGCACATCGACAACTTCCGGCACATCCAACATCACACCGCGCAATGGATTCTCCGACTGCGGCTCGACAGCAGCGTTGACTTCTCATGGATCGGGGCCGGTTGGTTCGAACCTTGTGCTGTTGAGTCAGACTGATGGTCTGCATCAAGGAGAGTTGAGAGCGGCACGGCGCTAGCCGCCGGTCGTGTGTTTTACCGGCGGCTAGCGCCGTACCGCTCACCCAGGAACCCGCGTTCTTAGACTTAAAGACGCACTCGGATACCGTACTGACCAGGGCCAGCCAATTTGTGAAGCTGCGCGGACTGTAGCCCGACCCCTTGTGGGTCGGACGATTCGAGTTGTCATTGGAATCGTCGGTGAATCACGAATCACTCGACCCACGAGGTTTCGGGCTACAGATTGCCTAATCCGACAAACTGGCATGCCCTGCCGTACTGACAGGTGCGACTTGACGAGGAGTTGGTTGTGAATGAGTTCCTGAAATCAACGGACGTCATCGACTGGAGACATCCCGAAGTCGTCGCCCGCGCCCGGTCGTTGGCTTCCGGTTGCAAGGAGCCAACGGAGATTGCTCGGCGGTGCTTTGAATGGGTGCGGGATGAGATCAGACACTCGCTCGATCATGGCCTGCAACCGGTGACGTGTTCGGCGTCCGAAGTGCTGAAAGTCGGCAGCGGATTCTGTTACGCGAAGAGCCATCTTCTGGCGGCGTTGCTGCGGGCCAACGGCATTCCGGCGGCGCTTTGTTATCAGCGACTCAGTTGCAATGACGACGGGACGGAGTTTTGCTTGCACGATTTGAACGCGATTCACCTGCAGGACGTGGGTTGGTATCGCGTCGATGCTCGCGGCAACCGAGCCGACGTCGATGCGCAGTTCACTCCGCCATCGGAACGACTCGCGTTTCAACTCAACTCGACCGGTGAAGCGGACCTCCCCGGTCTGTTTGCTGATCCGTTGCCGGTGGTTGTCGTCGCGCTGACATCGCATTCCACAGCGAACGATCTGTGCAAACACTTGCCCGATCTTGAAGCCTCGACATGAACTCGCTCGACGAAACGATACCGACGGTCACCGCTGCCTCACCGTAAACTCGATCGTGTGTGAATGGTGGTCGCGAGGCCGGACGACTGACCGCGTGTGGCCAGAGAAAACTGATTTTCACGAGTCGTTCGAGAAAGATTTCGCCGCGAGCTGTGTGTTTAGATCGGCGACGACCAACGAAGGGCGTGAGATGGTGAGCTTTCCGGACACGCGAGACAGCTTGATTCTGAAGATCGCGGACGCGGGGAACGCGCGGGCGTGGGATGAGTTCTCGCGGTTGTATCAGCCGGTGGTGTATCGGTTGGCTCGGCGGCGGGGGTTCCAGGATGCGGATGCGGAGGAGTTGGTTCAGGAGGTTATGTTGGCCGTGGCGAGAGCGGTCGAGGGCTGGGTGCCGGACCCGACGCGCGGGCGGTTTCGCGTTTGGCTGTGGCGGATCGCTCGGAATTTGATGATCAATTTTCTGACGCGGCGAAAGCATCAGGTGTGGGGCACCGGCGACTCGGGAATGCAGCGGCTGCTCGAAGCGGAGTGCGATCCTGGCTCGGCCCTCTCGCAGATGTTCGAGGTGGAGTATCACCGCGAGATGCTCCGCAGTGCGGCGGAGCAAGTGCGGGGCGACGTGAAGGCCAACACATGGCAGGCATTTTGGCTCAGCTCGGTCGAGGACTTGCCGGCGCTGGAGGTGGCTCGGCGATTAGGGATGTCGATCGGCAGCGTGTACATCGCGCGCAGTCGAGTGATGGCTCGGCTGCGTGACGAAGTGCGACGGATGCAAGCGGCGCAGGAACTCGCGCCGACGGAGGTGCAATCATGAAGACGATGAAGACCGAATCTGCTTGTGACGACGTGCCACTCGAAGTGCTGTTGTTCGGCGATGAAGAGAGCGCCGAGTTCCGAATGTCGGCGGTGCATGTGGAGAGCTGCTCGCGCTGTCAGGATCGGCTCACGAAGCTGGCGGCCGACGATGGTGATTGGGACGACGTGCGAGATGTGCTGCAATCGACAGCGGTGCTCGGCGACTCCGGGCCTCGTGGCCATTCATCGGGGCGGCGCGTGAAACTGGATTTTCTATCGCCGCCGTCGCACCCGGAGATGCTCGGCCGGCTCGGTCGCTATGAGATCGAGCAGGTCATCGGAGCCGGTGGCATGGGGATCGTGCTGAAGGGCTTCGATACCGAATTGAACCGGCCGGCGGCGATCAAGGTGCTCGCGCCGCACTTGGCTCACAGCGGAGTCGCGCGGCAGCGGTTCGCTCGCGAGGCTCGTGCGGCGGCGGCGGTCGTGCATGAGCATGTCGTCGCGATCCACAACGTCGAGTCCGAACAGGAGACGCCGTTTCTCGTGATGCAATATGTGCCCGGCCGTTCGTTGCAGGCTCGCGTGGAACAAGACGGGCCATTGACGGCGGCGGAGATTCTGCGGATCGGAATGCAGGCGGCGGCGGGCTTGGCGGCGGCTCACGCGCAGGGGGTCATCCATCGCGACGTGAAGCCGGCGAACATTTTGTTGGAGAACGGCGTCGAGCGAGTCCTCTTGACCGACTTCGGCCTGGCCCGCGCGGCGGACGATGCGAGTCTGACTCACAGCGGCATCGTCGCCGGCACGCCGCACTACATGTCTCCCGAACAAGCCAGCGGTGAGCCGACCGACGGACGCTCGGACCTCTTCAGTCTCGGAGCCGTGCTCTACTTCATGGCGACCGGCCATCCGCCATTCCGCGCCGAGCGAGCGATGGCCGTGCTGCATCGGATTTGCCACGATCAATACCGGCCGGTGAGCGAGATCGCTCCACACATCCCGGACGAACTGACGGACGTGATCGACCGGCTGCTCGAAAAGAATCCGAGCCGCCGCTTCGCCTCAGCCGACGAAGCACAACACGCGCTGGCCGCTGCGCTGAGTAACCTCCAACAACCGCGCCGCTGGCGAGTACGCCGCTGGCTTCGCAGATGGCGAGGCTATCGCTGGCAACTGACGGCTGCCGCGACCGCGCTGGCCATTGTCGGAGTCGGCTTGTCATCCGGCGTTTTCCGTCCAGCGAGTGATGCGCGAATGGCTCCAGACAAACCGGAGGCGGCACGCTCGACGAACCCCAGCCCATCCAGTTCCGACATCGTCGCACTCGAAACGCTCACACGACCGGCCGCGTTTGCCAATGAGTTCGTCGCGATCGATCAAGCTCTGACGAACTTCGCCGGTCGTCCCGATCCGGAATCTCTCTGGCTACGTTTCAGGATCGATTCGTGGACGAACGATTTGAAGGCTGCGAATGCCGCAGTCACGCGCTTGGAAAGGTCGTGGCCCGTCGGCCCCGATGTCCGTTCGACTCTTGATTTCTCGAAAGGTGAGTTGCCATGAAAAAGCAATTGTTGTCTGTGATCGCGCTGAGCCTGTTCGGCGTCCTGTGTCTCGTGGGACATTCCTGGAGCCAGGATGACAATCCCCAACCGATCGCCGATTCGAAGCTTCCTACCCCAGGTCAGAACGCGACGTCGAAGGGACCGGAGCCAACTCTTGAGGAACCGATACGGGTCAATAGACCCCTGGCTGATGCCAACGGCGCGATTCGTCCGAGTAGCAGCTTCTCTGTTTCAACCTACGGTCCGACGCAAATGAATCCGGATGGCTCCATCGTGTCTTACACAGCACAGCCACTCTTCGGCTTCCCGGTTCCATCGAAGATCCAGAAGTTGATGGATCAACTGCGCGAGGCGAACGACGATTCGAAAAAAGCCGAGCTCACGAAAGAATTGGAGTCCATCATCGTCGCTGCCTTCGACGACGACCTGAAGTCGCGTGAGACCGACCTGAAGAAACTCGAAGAGCGATTGGCCAAGCTCCGCAACCAATTGAATCGCCGCAAAGAGGCCAAGGCAGAAATCATTCAGCTCCAGCTCAAGGTCATGGTCAACGAAGCCGAAGGACTGGGATTCTCCGGCGTCTCACGACCCGGAATTCTGCCGCAGACACAGGACATTTTGTCTCCCTCGATCGACCTCAACCGAAAAGGACAGCAACCAGAAACGCTGCCTTTACCAGTCCCCCGCTGATAACTCCCGCGATCTTCGACAAGGAAATGACGCCGCGCGAGACAGACCTCGGCTTCTCCGCCCCGCCAGCGATCAAGGGCCGGCAATGACGGACGTCCCACCAAGCTCCATTTCGCGAGCTCGCCACGCTCGCCAGAACGTGGGATGAGTCCCACAGATCACCCACATTCTGACGAACTTGGCTACGACTGCGATCGCCATTCATTCGGCCAAGCGTGAGCCTTCCTCAACGCGAACCGTCTGGATCGAGTTCTCCGGGTTCTTGAGCAAGAGCCAGAGCGCGCCCGGCCCGTTTCAGCCGGGAAACGAAGGCCGTCTGGCCTCGACCTTTGGGGACCGACACGGTCGCGCTGCGGTTCAGATCGAACACCAGCGTGAGTTACCGATGCCATTTGCCGGCAGGCACTTCGTCAATCGCCAGCCGCTGCAAGTGCTGAAGCTCCGGCCGGCCGAGCCGTTGCTGATCGTTCTCGGCGACCGTGTCCCACGAGGCAAACGGAGTGTCCTTCCAACTCCGCGACGATCCAGTCGCCCTGCAAATCCATTGCTCGATATACCTCGCACGGCCATCGGTGAGATGTTTCTGAGCGGTACGGCGCTAGCCGTCGGTTCGTCGGTTCGGCCACACCGACGGCTAGCGCCGTGCCGCTCAGAAGTCCCAAATTTGGACGCGCGAGGTATAAAAACTTCCGCGGACGTTCTGCTCAATCCTTTCGGGATTCGTGTTGCTCAACACAACCCGATTGGAATTCAGCATGTCCGCATTCTTCAGACATCAGTCTCCCACGAGTCCCGTTGAATCAAAAATTCGCAATCGTGCTTGTAAGAACCTCATCGCAACGCTCTGCTGACTTTTGCTTCCGACGTCTCCGCCTCACCGAGCATGCAGGCGGGTTCTTCCTCAAGACAGGAACACACACATGATCCTGCTGAATTGGTTGGTTGGTCTGCGGAATTGTCGAACTCTGACGCGAAAATCGGCTCTGCCCAAACCGGCTGAGGTGCGGCACCACATCGGGGAACGTGTGGAATGCCTGGAGGACCGCTGCGTGTTGAGCGGCGTCTCGGCAGCGTACTCGTCAGCAGACGCGAGTTGGTTTGACGTGGCTTCGGTTGCCTCGACGGCGAGCGGCAGCAGCTTGAGTGGCGCGGGAATCGGCTCGCCTGCCGCGGCGATCACCGAACGGCAGTTCCTGGTGCGGCTGACGCCGGAGGCGGTCGAGCAAGTCCATTCGCCGCAACAAGCCCAGGCATTGTTCGCGAACAGCGGTGCCGGGCTGCATGTCCAGCGCGGACTCGGTCTGCCGGGACAACTGCTGGTGACGACCAGCGAACGTGATTCGGCTCGTGTGGTCGCGGCGTTTCAGAACAATCCGAACGTGGCGCATTTCGAGGAAGATCTTTCCGTCGGCGCGACAACACTGTTTCCGAATGAGCAGACTCAGTCATCGCTGTTCGCGGATCAGTACGGCCTGCACAACGTCGGCCAGAACGGCGGAAGCGAGGACGCCGACATCGACGCGCCGGAAGCCTGGGCCATCACCACCGGCAGCTTGCAAGTCGTGGTTAGCGTGATCGACAGCGGCGTCGATTTCACGCATCCGGACTTGTACCGCAACATCTGGTTGAACAACGCCGAGATTCCCGGCTCGCTGCGCGCCCAATTGGCTGACTCGGACGGCGATGGTTCGATCTCGTTCCGCGATCTCAACGCGGCGGCGAATGCCAGCTTTGTGCGAGACCTCAACCACACGGGTTACATCGACGCGGGAGATATCCTCGATGACCCGCTCTGGTCGGACGGCATCGACACGGATCGCAACGGCTTCGAAGACGATCTCGTCGGCTGGGATTTTCAGGACAATGACAATCGCCCGTTCGACGAACACGGCCACGGCACGCATGTTGCCGGCATCCTGGGAGCGGAAGGCAACAATGCGTCACCATTAGCAGAAGAATTTGACGGCGGAGTCGTGGGAGTCGCTTGGACGACGACCATCCTGCCGCTGCGGTTCCTCGACGAGAACAACACCGGCGACTTGTCGGACGCGATCGAAGCGATCAATTACCAAACGTTGCTGCGGACGAGCGCGACGTCTCCCGCGAACATCCGCGTGAGCAACAACAGTTGGGGCGTCTCCGGTTCGCTGAGCCAAAACCTGTTCGACGCGGTCGCCGCCACCGGAGCCGCCGACATCCTATTCGTCGCCGCCGCTGGCAACGGCGACATCCTGGGCCGAGGAGTCGATAACGACCAAACGCCGTTCTATCCGGCCAACCTCGATCTGCCGAACGTGATCAGCGTCGGCGCGTTCGGCCCCGACGGTTCGTTGGCCAGCTTCAGCAACTTCGGCGACCGAACCGTGGACATCGCCGCCCCGGGAGTCGGCATCATCAGCACCGCCCCCGGTGGCACCTACATCACCCGCAACGGAACCAGCATGGCCACACCGTTCGTCACCGGAACGGCGGCCTTGGTCTTTTCGTCGCGTCCAAGCGCCGGCGCGGCCGAGGTTCGAGACGCTTTGTTGCAGGGTGCGGACTCGCGTCCAGAGCTGGCCAATGAAGTTCGATCCGGCCGTCGCTTGAATGCGTTGGGAGCACTCCAGGCACCGGCGTTTGCCCCCGTGGCAGCACTCACCCCCGTGAATCCAATCACTGCCGCAGGGGGGTCGATCCTCAATCTGTTGGTGACCTACACCGACGAAGAGGGAGTAGATTTGGGCACCATTGATCCCGGCGATTTGGAAATCGCGCGGGCCGGATTTTCGGCGACTCGACTGATTCCGTTGTCCACGACCTTCAATCGGCCGCCGCTGGCCGAAATCGAGCCAAACAACAGCCGTGCCGAAGCCATGAATCTAGAATCGGCGGAATGGACCACATCGGTGAACCAGAACATCACCGAATCCACAACGATTCCGCACCTCAGTATTCGTGGTACGGGAGACAGCACGTTCGATTATTACAGCTTTCAAGTTTCGCAGGCGGGCGCGCGAGGTGTGTTTGATATCGACGAAGTGACGCTGAGTGGTTTGGACGCCCAATTGTTTCTCTTCGGCCCCAACGGAGAACTGATCGCGCAAAACGACGACGCATCGACCAACTTGGGGGGAGCGGGCAGCATCTCCGGACTGGATTCGTTCCTTGACGTGACACTCCCCACGAGCGGCGGGTACGTCATCGCCGTCGCACGGTACTACTCAACATCGAACGGCAATCAGGTCGAGGGTAACACACCTCTGGCCAATCACAGTTACCTCTTGAACATTTCCGTCGAAGGGCATCCGGCCGTGGTTGCGGGAGGCCAGACCGGCGCGACCGAAGTCACGTATCAACTCAGTGCGCTCGGCGGCCATTGGGATGCGACCGACTCCGGCGAGTACATCGTCCGCCTGCGAGCCAGCGAAGTGGCGGACGGAAATGGCATTTACAACTCCGCGCGGGAATTGGGTCGCTTTCGCGTTCAGATCTCGGACGGCAACGTGTTCTTCGTCAACACGACCGTCGATTCGGTGGATGCCAATCTGAATGATGGCATTCCGGCAGACGTGCAGGGGCGGGTCTCGCTGCGCGCTGCAGTCATGCAGGCGAACGCGCGACTGACTTCCACGGTGATCGTGGTACCGGACGGCGTCTACACGCTGACGATTCCCGGCCGCGAAGAGGCGATCAGCCAAACCGGCGACTTGGACATCAACTCGTCTGCGCCAATCACGATTCTGGGCGGTGGAGCCTTGATGACTCGAATTGACGCTCAACGACTCGATCGCGTTCTGGACGTGATTGGCACCGGGCCGGTCGTGTTGCGCGGTGTCACGCTCCAAAATGGCAACGCGGGGTTCGGTGGCGGCATCCAAAACGTAGGCACGTTGACGTTGGACTCGGTCGTCGTGGCCAACAACACTGCCAACGGAGGCGGTGGAGGAATCTCCAATATGGGCACGCTGAACCTGATTGGCAGCAGCGTCGAGAACAATCAAACCACATCACGCTTCTTTGGCCAAGGGGGCGGCGGGATCAGCTCTCACGGATTCGCTCCCTTCAACGTCCCACGCTTGAATGTGGATCGCAGTTCCATCATCAACAACGCCACCAGCCTGGGTGGAGGCGGCATCAGTGCCGATGTCTCGTGGGTGACGGTGACAAATTCCACGATCTCCGGGAATTCGGCGCTGAGCGGAAATGGCGGTGGACTCCGCATATCCAATACTCCTGATGGAGCGATCGCCTCCATTTCCAATTCCACGATCGTGAGTAACAGCGCGACGAGCGGCGGAGGCGGCGGACTGGCGACCGACACTGACGAAAACCTCATTGAAGTCAGCAACTCAATCATCGCGGAGAACAGCGCGAAAACCTCTCACGACATTGAGGGACAAGTGCTGTCCAACGGCAGCAACCTGTTCGGCCAACCGAGCGAAACCCGCAACGATTGGCGACAACTCCGCGAGGACGCTTCGGATTTCGATCAGATTGGGACGATCCAGCAGCCGCTCGACCCGCAACTCGATTCGCTCACTCGACGCGACGGCTTGTTGTCGGTCCATGTTCCGCTGACGGGCAGTCCGGTCATCGACAACGGCCAAAGCGATCTGATGGTGGACCAGTTTGGACAAAGCCGAGGCACGGATGCTGATGGCGTCACCGCCGGATCGTCGCGAACGATTGTGGCCAAGGAATACATCACGCCGACCAATCGTTTGGAGGACGCGGGCGCGGCGATCGGCTCAGATTACTTGCTGGTCACGACCGATAGCGGGCGACTGTTCCCCGGCGCAGTCAACACGATCGATGCGGGTGGCGGCCAGACTCGCACGATCGCTGCCGGCGACTTCGACGAAGATGGAAACATCGACCTAATCGTGGGACGCAATTTCGGTGGTGCTCGAGTATTGCTTGGAAATGGCGATCGAACTTTTCGACAGTCAGAGATGCTGCCGATCCCATTTTTTGAATCTGTTTCGTCGAGCGCCGTGCGTGATTTCAATCACGACGGACACCTTGATTTGGCCGTGATCACCGACGAGTTTCCATTCGGGTTTGGCCGGACTCAATACTTGCTAGGCAACGGCGATGGGACGTTTGATGTTAGGGTGCAGATCAACTTACTCTCACCGCAATTCGGCGAACGTCCATTGATCGTTGATGACATCAACGGAGACGGTGACGCTGACGTTGCAGTGATCGATGTTTTTGGTCGCATTCTGCGCATTCAATTTGGGAATAACACGACGGTCTTTGCTGCCGAACCGGTGAATTATGACCTTGGCGACGGTGCCACGAGTTTCGCGGTTGGGGACTTCGACGAGGATGGTCGCCGAGACTTCGTCCTAACCGCCGTTAACGGGACGATGAGTCTCCTGCGAGGTCAATCGGACGGAACATTGGCGACGGCGATCAGTTTTGGGGCAGGCGTGGCACCAACCGCAGTCACGGTTGGAGATTTCAATGAAGATGGCCTCGACGATCTGCTGGTCACGAGCGATTTGAACAACGGCAACGGCACGCTGAGCTTGCTGGTCGGCAATGGCAACGGCACGTTTCAGATGCCGATTGTATTGGCAACCAATGCGAACGCGGGGGCATCGGTCAGCGATGTGGACGGCGACTTCCACTCGGACATCGTTTTCACCAGCAATGCGAATAACGGCACGATGCTGTTGCTGCGTGGCAACGGCAACGGCACGTTTCAGACGGCGATCAGCGCGGCGGCTGGCGCGCTCCCGTCGAAGGTTTTGGTTGCCAATTTCGATCAAGACGAAGACCGCGAAATCATTGTCGCCAATCAGCGTACTTTGTTTGTGCTCGATCGTCGCACGGATGGACTCTTTGACGGACAAATTACGCAACCACCGACATTCACCACTGGGAATCCTGTGACGGAGATGGTGGAGGTTGACATCAACCGCGATGGGATACTGGATCTCATTGGCACGAACACCAATTCGGGAACAATCAGCGTCTTACGCGGGAACGGTGATGGCTCTTTTCAACCACCAACAACGTTTGCGGCGGGCTCCGGCCCTTACGGGTTGGCGATCGCTGATTTCACTGGTGATGGGCTTGACGACGTACTCGTGGCGAATCGTTTTTCTGAGACTATCACTCTGCTGCCCGGCGACGGCAATGGAGCATTTCTTTCGTCCACGTCGTTTGCAGTCGGCTTTACAGTGTATGGCCTCGTGGCCGCTGACTTTGACGGCGACTCAAAGGTTGATGTTGCCGTGACCAGTGATTTCAGTCCGGGAGAGGTTGCCATCTTCAAAGGCGATGGCCTTGGCTCACTTCAGAAGAGATTCACTTACGCGGCAGGTGCGGCTTCGGAATCGATCGTGGCGGCGGATTTCAATGAAGACGGCCATCTCGATCTGGCCATGAAGAGTATCGCCAAAATTGACGTGCTGTTGGGCAACGGCGACGGGTCGTTCCAAACGGTGCGTGAACTGTCAGCGGAAGCCTATCCGGCCAATCTCATCGCCACGGACTTTAACGGTGACCTGCATGTCGATCTGGTCTTCACACAGCAGACGGCGGGAGTCGGACTCCGTTTGGGAAATGGTGATGGATCGTTTCGCGACGAGATTCGTATTGAAGCCGGAACCCTGCCAATCGCATTACGGGTCCGAGATCTCGACCACGACGGGCACCTGGATCTCGTCGTATCGAATTCCGATAACACGGTGAGCGCGGTGCTCGGAAACGCGAATGGAACGTTTCAAGCGTCCGTGAGTTTCTCGGCCGGCGTTTCCTCGCGGTCTTTGGTCGTGAACGATTTCAACGGTGACGGTCGCGATGACGTCGTGGCAGGATCGGACGGCTTCGGCAGCACCGCGAGTGTGCTGCTTGCACAGGATCCCGTGACGCTGGGGCGACTGCGAAATGGATTCGTGTCGGCACTGCATTCATTTCCCACGCCTCCGTATGAATTCCACGAACTCGACGGGCAACTCTATTTCTTCGTCGGTGGAACGGAAGGCTTCCGGCGTGAGATATGGTCCTACAATCCGCTGACATCGGACGTCAGTTTCCGAAGAACATTTTTCTTGAATTCGAGGAGCGACTTGCCGCGAGAGGTAGTTGTCCGCAACGGCCGATTGGAATTCGTGACCAACTTCGGAATGATCGTTTTTGAACCGGTATTCAACACCTTGGCATTGCTCAACGGGCCAGCGGACATCGCATTTCAGCAGTTTGAATTGCCAACGGAAAGCGGTCATCGAGACTTGTTTATTCACGATTTCAATGGAGACGGGCAGAACGACCTGCTGTCTAAGGACGGCTTGGACGTCAATCTGCGGCTGGGAAATGGCGACGGCACATTTCAAGCGGAAGTGAGTTCGTCCGCGGGAGAATTCTATGGCCGGCTGGCGGTCGGAGACCTGAATAATGACGGTCGCCTTGATGTGGTCATTCCCTCTCAAAGTTCCAGCGGTGAAGTGGCGGTATTGCTGGGCGGCAACAACGGCACGTTTCAGGCACCACTCACTGTACTCAGTGGGTTGTCCCCGCTTCGAGTGGCCATTGGAAACTTCGATGGCGACACCTTCCGTGATCTGGCGGTCGTGGCCTCTCAATCGGTGACGATTCTCCGCGGCAATGGAGATGGCACCTTCCAATTCGCGTCGAGGTACACGGTCGCAGGGGCAAGTAATTCCATTGTGGTCAGTGATCTCGATCGCAATGGCCATGACGACTTGATTATTCCGCAGCCAGCTGCTGAATCGGGTAATACGTTGACTGTCCTTTTTGGCCTGGGCAATTCCGAATTCCAAGCACCTGGATTTGGCTTAGCGGCCGGCGCGAGACCTAAAAAAGTTGTTGTCCGCGATATCAACAACGATCTCATCCCGGATCTGCTCGTTATCAGACATTCCTTGGACAAAGAGGATGTGCCCACCGTGAATGTGCTGGTTGGCATGGGGAATCGCGAATTCGAAGCGCTGCGGTCGTTTTCGGCCGGAACGCGACCGCTGGACTTGGCTGTGACCGACTTCGACCGGGACGGCAACGTTGATGTGATTATTGCGAACCAGGATAAGAGCAGCGTCCATCCGGCAACGGTCAGCGTACTGCGCGGGAACGGTGACGGATCGTTTGAGCCGCCGGAGAGCTTCACGTTTGGAACGGCCAGATTCGATGCGTTCGAACTCGCGGTTGGTGATTTGAATGGAGATGGTTACGACGACTTTGTAGCAACGTCGGGCCGATCTGACCCTTTTGTGACAACGTCGGTCGGCAGTTCGCTTCATGCCTCCATCAATACCCCATGGATGCGGCAACTTCCGCAATCGACGGTGGTGGCCGGAATCGACCTCTTCGCGACATCGGACGGGCGGCTGCTGAAGTATCCAGGCGACAACACCCCGGCATTGGTGTTCAACATTTCTTCCGTGGAGACTCGCAACCGAGTCCTGCTTCAGTCGGATTACGAAATTCATGCACTCGCGATGTTTCAGGATGAACTCGTGTGTCTGGTCCGGTTGAATGACGGCAGTGAGACAGATGAATTGCTGGCGATCAATCCGTCAACAGGCGATGCCCGTAGTCTGCTCAATAAGAGCAACCTGACGATTCGCGCCACTGCGGAATCGCGATTGTTTGCGGACGGACAGACCCTGTATTTGACGGTCGAAGTGCTGGGCAGCCGCGCCGGGCAGGAACTGTGTGCGTACAGCGTCCTCGACGGCTTTCGTCTGGTGGCGGATGTGTTTCCCGGCCCGGAGCCGTCCGAGATTCAAGACTTCGTCAGCGATGGCAGCAGAGTGTATTTCACGGCACTAGCGAATCGCGTGGACCATCAGACTGGTTTCGCCAACGCGCGGCGGTCCTTGTTCGTGCATGACCCAGCCACGGGACGGACTCGGGAGGCTCGCGCGGGAAGCGACGTGACTAGCGGGCCGGCGATCCTGGGAACGAAGGTGCTGTTTAACAGCCGACGCTCTGACTTGGCCCCGAATTATTTGTGGGAGCTGTCCACGAACGCGGGGGCGTCAGATATCGGCGCGATTGAAGTCGTCAACGGAGCCATTTCGGGCGTGGCGTTTCTCGACCAGGATGGGGATGGGCGCCGCGATGATTTGGAACCAGGGCGAGCCGGCGTCGTCATTTATGAAGACCTCAACAACAACGGCCGGCGGGAAGCAACCGAACCGTTCGCGATCACTCGCGAGGATGATCCCGCGACAGCGCTCGATGAAAGCGGGAGCTATGTGTTCTTGTCCGTGACCGTCGGGCCACATCGGCTGCGAGAGTCGCTGGCGGATGGCTTCGTGCAAACGTCGCCACAGGTGATCCAATCGACCGCGCCGACGCTGACCGAATTGGATGTGATTGCCAGCGCCGCCGGGCCGGAAGATCGGCTAACGATTCCTTCAGTGGTCGGCGACAACATTGTCTTCGCAGATCTGACGACGGACACGTTGCTGCTCAAAGATGGCGACTTGCCGCTCCGAGAGTTGATCTCTCCGTTGATCACGCCACAGGCATTGGGCTCTGCGATTCATT
>SYJG01000509.1 GCA_005798445.1 Planctomyces sp. | reverse complement strand
GTGAACCACATGACCACCCCAAGATCAAAACCATCGACTACAAGCCAAAAAACAAGCACCGCAAACAGTGACTACCTTTGACTGACACTTTGTCACCACGCAACGCCGCGGGTGACTACCTTTGACTGACACTTGGCCTATTATGCATGGCTGGCCCTGCGTGTTCGGCGAGGATCTCATCTTTGGATTTGCCGCAATCAACTCACGAGTTCCTTCACAGGCTCGCGATCCTCCAGCACATACTGGGGGCGGCCGTTGTGGTCGGTGAAGGTTGTGGAGGTGTCGATGCCGAGGACTCGGTAGAGAGTTGCCAACACATTCGACACGCGGATGGGACGTTCAATGGCTCGCTCGCCACGGGAGTCGGTGGCACCGATGACTTGGCCGGTCTTGAGGCCTCCGCCGGTTAGCCAGAAGCAGCCTGCTTCGGGCCAGTGGGTGCGGCCGTCGGGTGTGACGTCGCCGATGCGCGGGCGACGGCCGAACTCGCCACCCATCACGACTGCCACATCGTCGAGCAAGCCGCGCTCTTCCAGATCGAGGACCAAGGCGGACAGCGCCTGATCGAGCGGCGGGAGCAGTTGTTTCAGCGTTGTGAAGTTGTAGCGGTGTGTATCCCAATCGGAGAACGAGCAAGTCACGACAGAGACGCCCGCCTCGACGAGTCGGCGCGCTTGCAGCAGTGCTCGGCCGGGATGTGCGACTTCGTGGTAGCGGACGACGTTGCACTCTTGGTTGATCACTTGATAGGGCCGGTCGCCGTAACGCTCGCGGATTTGCAGCGGCTCTTTGTCGACGTCAAACGCTTCGCGCATCTTGCCCGATCCGATGATCCGCAAAGCTCGCTCTTGAATGGCGTCCATGCCTCGGATTGTTCCAAGAGCATCCAGGTCTCGGCGGAGGTTGTCGAAGGACCGAAGGAGATCGCCACGATCCTCCAGTTGCCGCGAGCCGACGTCTCGATGTCGGCTCATGGTTTCGAGCAACTCACGCGAACCATCGCCGCTCGCGCGGAACGGCTCGTGTTCCAGGCCGAGGTAATACGCCCGCTCCCAGTCGGGTCTGTTGCCCAGGCTGACATACGGCAGGTTTGTTGAACCACTCGCGCGCGTGCGGCTCACGACCGAACCGAGCGCGGGGCGCTGTGCCTCTCCGGGGACCGACGCGCGGGGAGATTCTTGCCACGGGTAGCCGCTGTAGAATTCGTTGGCGGTGTGCAGTTCCGTGGACCGCACGCCTCTCAGCAGAGTGAACTTGTCCGCGATCTTCGCCTGCATGGGCATCAATTCGCAGATCTCCATCCCTGGCACGCTGGTCTTGATCGGTCGGAACTCGCCGCGGTACTCGCTGGGAGCCTCCGGCTTCAAATCATACATGTCCAAATGCGAAGGGCCGCCGCTCAAAAAAATCATGATCGCCGACTTCGGCCTCGGCTGACCCGGCTCCGGCAACTCCGCACGAAGACGGAGCAGGTCACTCGTGAGCGTCAGCCCGCCGAGGGTCAAGGCTCCCAGCCGGAGAAAGTCACGGCGCGTTACCGCGTCACTTCTCACGACACGTTTCGGATCGTTGAGTGTCCGCATGGAGTCTCCTTGGAATCCTCCCTCTCAGGCGAGCCTCGTTGGAGGCACCGGCACAAAGTCTCGCTGACCGTATCGCGTGCGATCACGACCGACAAGTTGATTTGACCTCGGTGGCTGATCAATGTTGTGCGAGTTCACCGTCGTGGGGAGACCTACGGTCCTGCCAAGCGGCGGGGTCGGGAGACCTGCGCCGAGCACGGTGCGGACGCACCGACGAGAGCAACTCAGACCCACACATCCGAGGTCGAGTCGCCCAAAGGGAAACGCATTTCATGGGCACGGGCCGGGCCGTCGGGTTCTTGGCCGAAGTCCACGAAGAAACGGTCATTGAGCGTCAGCCCGCCTTTGGTGGTGTCGGCATCGACCCGCAACATCATCGAGCCTTGCTTGGCGATGTTGGGATAAAACTGGTTGTCCCAACTGCTGACGAGCGAATCGGTGACATACAGGCGTTTGCCGTCGAGACTGAGTTGCAGCATTTGCGGCCCTCCCGTCGCGGTCTTGCCGTGAATCTTCGGAGCTTTGCCAAGCAGGCCTCCCACCCACACCTGTCCTGTGAGTTTCGGTTTTGAGGGATTGCTGATGTCGTATTGCCGGACATCGCCGTGGAGCCAATTCGAGAAGTAGAGCCAGCGGTCGTCCAACGACACGACCAGATCGCTGATGAGACCTGGCACCGGGAAGTCCCAGTCTTTCAGTTCCTGTCCCGCGACCTCGATGACCTTCTCGGCCTTCCACTCCTGGCCTTCTTTGAAATAGTGCCACATGACGCTGGAGAGCGCCGCCCCGACATAGCCGTGCGTACTCGCAGGGTTGTGGTGGAAGCGGACTTCGAGCGGGATCAAACCTTGCTCACCGAGGTCGATGCTCTGAGCGATGCGGCGTTTCGACCAGTCCCAGAAGTGGAGGTGATGGCCGTACTTGCCGGCCTTCACATCATCGAGTTGGAAACCGGGCCGCGTCGTCTTGGGTGCTCCCCATTCGCTGCTGACCATCACGTTGTGCCGCGGCTGATACCAGAAGTCGTAGTTGAAGTTCATCCCGTTCGTGTCGGTTTCCCAGCGGCCGGCGATGTTGAATTTTTCGTCGAGCAACAGGAATCCTCCCGGCCCGTTGAGCTGCTCATCGCCGAGCATCGAGATCATGATCCGGCCATCGGCGAGACAATGGACCGTGTGCGGTGCAGTCAGCTTCGTCTTACGAACGATCTCGTCCGGCTCGATGACCTTGTGCAGCTTTGGCGAGTCCGGCCGCTGCGTATCAATGATGTGAATGCGCCCGGAGACCAATCCGGGAACGATCAGATATCGCCGAGCACGATGACCGTGGCAACTTCCACAGGCATTCCAACCAAAGTGATGCAATTCATCGCCGACGTTCGGCATCTTGAGCCGATGGATGACCTGCGAATAAGTCTTCGACGTCGGATCGAGATCCACCGTCGCCAGATAATCCGGCTTTTTCACACCGGTGCCTGCATAGACGCCGATGACATACCCGATTTTCTCCGGCGGCGATTTGCGAGCCTCTTCAGGCGTGGCAAACGTGCGATCCTCGCAGTGGTCGTCACCGAAGAGTTGTCTGTTTGACAGAGCGAGCGATCCGCCCGCCGCCACGGAGGTCAAGAATTGACGTCGATCCATGATGTCCTCGTCGAGAAATGAGATGCTGTTGGAACTGGCACGCGAAGGGATTACCTGGCTTTGAGCACTGGAGACTTTGCGGCCCCGGTTGAGAACGGGAGCACAATAACTTCCCGAACCCAACGGGGAAGATAGCACGACGCGCATGCGAGTGGCCGTGGTCGGATCCACTCGCGTGCGCGTCGTGCTAACAGGACATCGGGAAGTGATTGCCTCCCCGTTTCCTGATGACCAGACCCATTGTCCGCTTACCGGTTGTTGCGCCAAGTTGCTCGCGCCTGCGATACCCCGCTTCCTGAGAATCTGCGATCGATTCAAAAAAGCAGCCCGGCCACCGTGGGTGACCGGGCTGTTTTGTGGGACAGGTTTGAAACCTGCCAGATTCGCGGGCAGGTTGCAAACCTGCCCCACGATTATTGCGTGACGATCTCGAAGCCTTTGATGTGCTCGTTGTTTTGAGCCAATTCGGTCAGCTTCGCTTTCAAATCGAGGTCTTTGTTCGCCAACTTGAACTGACAACTTCGCTTCTTGATGTCTGTTTGAATATCGGAGACGCCTTCGACGTTGGCTAAATCGCTGCGCACGGCAGCGGCACAGCCGCCTCAGGTCATCTCTGGCAACTTGAGCGTCACCAGCACTGTCCCTTCCGGCAAAGCTTCATCGGCGGGAGCGACACTGGCCGGATCAGCAGCGGGCGGATCGCTCGCCACCGGGGGCGAACCGCTTTGGCCGCAACCAAGCGCAGCCGTCAGCATCAGCGAACTCAACCAAAATTTTCTCATTGATCAAATCTCCTCAAGTTCGGATCAAGGCAAAAACTCGCGGGCAGACCGACTCCGCGAGGGGCAGGATTCTAAAGTCGGCCGTCCGCCGGGTCACGCTGCAATCCGCTTGGTCTTGAGCGTTTGATGCGGATCAGGAAGGGGATGCTCACTTCGCACGGCTGGCGTGCTCCGCGCCGTGCGAGTTCGCCGCTAACATGCCCGGCTCAAGTTTGGATTTGGTTTGAGGCCCTCATGCAACCGACTCAGTTCATCAATATTGTCAGCACGGTGCCGCTGGTCGCACCAAGAGTTTTGAAGACCGAATTGCCGATCACGCTCGCGACCACCAAAACGGTGCTCGATAACCGCGAGTCGATCCAGCGCATTCTGGCCGGCGAAGATTGCCGAGTCCTGGTCGTCGTCGGGCCGTGCTCGATTCACGACCCCAAGGCGGCGTTCGAATACGCTCAGCGATTGAAAGGACTCGCCGACAACGTTTCCGAGCGAATGCTGCTGGTGATGCGCGTCTACTTTGAGAAGCCGCGGACAACGGTTGGATGGAAGGGGTTGATCAACGACCCGTACCTCAACGATTCGTTCGACATCCAGGCCGGGCTACGATTGGCGAGACAGTTGTTGCTCGACATTGGCGACCTGGGACTGCCGGCCGCGACCGAACTGCTCGAACCGATCACACCGCAGTACATCGCCGATTTGCTGACTCTGGCATCGATCGGCGCACGCACGACCGAATCACCGACGCACCGGCAGATGGCCAGCGGCTTGTCGATGCCGGTCGGTTACAAGAACGGCACCGACGGCGGCTTGCAAGTCGCGATCGACGCGATGATCGCCGGGCGCACGCCTCATGCGTTTCTGGGGATCGACGGCGACGGACACACCTGCGTCGTCAACACGCGTGGCAATCCGTGGGGACATCTGATTCTGCGAGGTGGCCGGTCGGGGCCGAACTACTCGTCCGATCAATTGCAGACCGCCAGCGAGAAGCTTTCTGCCGTTGGACTGTCACCACGGGTATTGGTCGATTGCAGCCACGCCAACTCGAACAAGGACTATCGAAATCAGCCGAACGTCTGGCGTGACGTGATCGAGCAGCGAGTCGCCGGGAACCAAAACATCATCGGCTTGATGCTCGAAAGTAATCTGCATCCCGGCAACCAAAAGCTGACAACCGATTATTCACTGTTGCACTACGGCGTCTCGATCACCGACGGCTGCATCGCTTGGGACGAGACCGAGGCTTTGATTCTGGAAGCCAACGACAAGCTCGGTGGCTGAGGCTTCTTGTCGATGAAAGTACCGCAGGCAAGTAGCATCACGCCGATTAGCACCATCATCAGGCCGAGAGTCAGTGTCAGAATCTGATAACCGCGTTCAGCGACCTGGAAGTCCTCATCGTCTTGTCGAAAGGTCGTGGGGAACTTCCGCCGCATCATGTCCGAGTAGAATCTGCGATTCGCGAAGAACGGCAGGCGACACCACCCACGAATCGCACCGTAGCCGATGATCGAGACAACAAGACCCGCGATCAACAATGCGGCACCGACCTGTGTGAATGTGGTTCCCATTGGTTTGATCGTAACCATGCCGGCACGAAATCAAGAAACGGAATCCTCACGGCCTTTCGAGAAGATCAATTCCAACGGAGCCAACCATGAACATGACTAACAACCAAAACTGGGTACGATGCTTGGCCGTCTGTTTGAGCCTGTTGCTCGTCAGTGAGGCCGCTCTGGCGGACGAGTTGAGCAAAGAAGAACGTGACGCCGGATTCGTGGCGATGTTCAACGGCAAGGACTTCACCGGCTGGCGATTCGAGGGCAAAGAATCGCCGCCGAAAGAACTGCCGGACAATTGGAAAGTCGAGGACGGCGTCATCAAGTTGTCGGGCGGCGGCAAGCCACACTTGGGATCGGCCAAGTCGTACCGCGACTTCGAGATGAAATTCGAATGGCGAGCCGTCAAAGAAAACTACACCAGCGGCTTCTTCATCCGCAGCGGTGAGAAGGTCGGAGCCAATCAAATCAACCTCGCCAAAGCTCACGAGGGCGCATTCATCGGCGGCAAGATCACCGGGGCGAAAGAAGTCCCGCAGTTGCAGAAGAAACCGGGCGAATGGAACGAATGGCGCGTGCTGGTCGTCGGCGACAAAGTCACGTTCTGGTGCAATGAGCAACTCGCCTGGGAAGCGACCGGCCTGGAAACCAAAGAAGGCTACATCGGTCTGCAAGCGGAGGGTGCTCCGCTGGAATTCCGCAAGCTGCGCATCCGCGAATTGAAGCCAGCAGATTAGGGTGGGTCGAGTCATCGAGACCACCGTGTTTGCATTCGAGGTGGGTCGCCCGATGGTTGACCCACCCTACGGGTGAGACCGACCAAGTCTGGAGTATCCCGCCATGATCAATGCTGTTCTTCGCCTCTTGATTCTGTTCGGGTTGAGCGGCTTCATGGCCTGTGCTGCCGAACCAGCCGTCACATTGCCGATCGGCGACGTCGATGGTCAACCGCTGGCGGCGAACGTCAAACGGGTCGTCGAGGCACTGCAATTTCTCGGCTCGCCGCTTCCGGTGGACGAGATCGAAAAACTCAGTGCAGCGGGCAAGGATCGTGATGCGAAACAGCTCCAAAAATTGCTCGACGCGCGCGTGCTGTTGCTCGCACACATCAACCCAGAGTCGCGAGTGAAGGTTCGGCGCGGGCCGGCTGCCGCCGAGTTGCAGCAGTTCGGGTTCACGCCGGTGCTCATCAAAGTGCTCAACGAGAGCACCGTCACGAAGCGGATGAAGCTGGTCAGCCCACAAGGCGGAGCCGTCTACGCCGGAGCCAGCAAAGGCTCGCTCGGTCGTCAGCAACAGACGGAATTGAACGACAACGAAAATGCGAAACGAGACGCGGAACGGTTTCTCTCCGTCGAAATGTTCGAGCAGCCGCCGATGACCGATCGGCTTAGCGGTCTCGAAGTTGAGTACGCCATCGGGTTGATCCTCTCGACGGAAGCTGGCAAGCGCGAGGCGACGATCGGCCTCGATCTCGAACAGGGCAATCAAGACATCGGCTTTCGCGGCGAGGTGCCGGTGTTGTTTCGTGTCGCACCGGCGATCCCGGTGAAGCTGGAGATTCGCGACTTCGACGGCACTCCGACGACCGCCGCGCTCATCGTGAAGGACCGCTTCGGCCGCATCTTTCCGCCGCCGCCGAAACGGCTTGCACCCGATTTGTTCTTTCAGCCGCAGGTGTATCGCGTCGATGGCGAGTCACTGCTGCTCCCGCCCGGCGAATTCACCGTGCAGTTTGCTCGCGGGCCGGAGTACTGGGTGCACGAGAAGAACGTTGGAGTTCCGCCTTTAGGCGGTCCCTCGCAGCCAGGGAATCCGCCTGAAGGCGGAACTCCAGCGCTGAAACTCCACCTCGAACGCTGGGTCAACCCGCGTCAGTTCGGGTTCTACTCTGGCGATCATCACATCCATGCGGCGGGGTGTGCTCACTACACAGTCCCGACCGAAGGAGTCACTCCAGAGGACATGTTCCGGCAGGTCAAAGGAGAGGGCTTGAACGTCGGCTGCGTGTTGACGTGGGGGCCGTGCTACAAGTTTCAACGGCAATTCTTTCAGCCTGCGCCGCTCAACATTAGTGAGCCGCTCACGCTGCTGAAGTACGATTTGGAGATCAGCGGCTTCGGCTCGCAAGCCTTGGGCCATGTTTGCTTGCTGAATCTGCGGGACCAAACCTATCCCGGCTCGGACGGCTCCGAGACGAAAGGCTGGCCGACTTGGACAACGCCGGTGATGCGTTGGGCGAAAGCTCAAGGGGGCGTCACCGGCTACGCGCACTCGGCCAGCGGCTTGTGGATCGACCCACCGAAGGCAGCGACGCGATTCCTGGCCAAGTGGGACGGCAACAAAGACGGCACGTTGTCGTCCGCTGAAACCGAGAAAGCTCTTCTGCCGGAGCCGTTCGAGAAGATCGACACCGATGGCGACCGCAAACTGACCGAGCGCGAGCTAACTCAGTGTCACGACCGAGCGGCGGATCAACTGCCGAACCTCGCGATCCCCGAAATGAACGGCGTCGGTGCGATGGAGCTGCCGGTCACGGTCGTCGAGGGAGTCTGCGACTTCATCAGCGCGATGGACACTCGGCGGATTCAGGAATGGAACACCTGGTATCACGTCCTCAACTGTGGCTTCCCCTTGAAGGCCAGCGGCGAGACCGACTTCCCCTGCATGAGCAGCCGCCGCGTCGGCCAGGGCCGTGTGTACGTCCAGCTTGAGAAGGCCGCGAAGCTGGACTTCGCCAAGTGGTGCGAAGGGATCAAGCTCGGCCGGTCGTATGTGTCCGACGGCTTCGCCCACTCCCTCGACTTCCGAGTCAACGACACTCGCCCCGGCTTCGGTGACGTCGCGCTGTCACAACCGGGCGAGGTCACGATCACCGCGAAAATCGCGTTCGCTCCGGTCACGCCAGAGACGGTCGCTCAAGGAGTCATCGAACCGGTCGGCGGCAAACGGCTCGTCGGCGACACCGTCGAATTGCACGGCCCACGCTCCGATAAGTTGATCGAAGGGGGCGAGCGGCTGGTCGAAATCGTCGTCAACGGCCGAGCAGTCGCGTCACGCAAAGTCCCGGCCGACGGGAAGATTCACGACCTCAAGTTTCAAATTCCAATCTTGCAGAGCAGTTGGGTCGCGCTGCGTCAGTTCCCACAACTGCACACGAATCCGGTCAACGTGTTTGTTGCTGGAAGACCAATCCGAGCCTCCCGTGAGAGCGCTCGCTGGTGTGAAGAGGTCATCGACCTGCTCTGGAAGAACCGCGAACGAGTCATCGCCGAACCCGAACGAGACGAAGCTAGACGCACGTTTGAAAAAGCCAAGGCCGTGTATCGGACGATCGCCGAGTCCGGCCGAGGGCCGTGAGCCGATGGCCGAATGCCGTGATACCGTTTTTTGGAATGAGCAAAAACCGTATCACGGCTGTCGGCTGTCAGCGATCGGCTTTCGGCCGGAGAGCTCACAGGCGTTTGACTTTGATGTTCTTCCAGCGGCATTTGGCTCCGTTGGGCCAGCCTTTGCCGCCGTGGACTTGGACGGAGATCGAACCGGAGGTGGCCGTTGGCTCTTCCCAGTTCACTCCAGGATTCATTGGAGGTTACAGCAACTTCCGCACTTCGTCGTGGGTGACAAAATCTCCGGCGTCCATCTCGCGCCGGATTCGTTGGCACTCAGCGGTCAAACGCGGACTGCGTTCGAGCAAGTAATCGATCAAATCGTCGTCGAGCAGCAGGACCGCGACCGGTTCGTGATCCTTCGTCTCCAGCAAGACGCCTTCGCGACCCATCGCTGCCAACACATCACCGATCGGGGTTTCAAGGTTCGTCACGACTTGGCGAGTCATCGTCTTGTTCCTGGCAAAAAGAAATGGCGTCCGGCTTACTCAGAATCTGCACGACCTGAACCACGTCATCAACGACGTTGTAGAACACTCGAAAGTCGCCAACCTTCAATCGGTATTCGGTCGGCGCGGGTTGTCGCAATCGTTTCACGCGGGCCTTGCTCGTTAACGTCGGCGACGTTCCGAGCACGCTTTCAATTTGTTGAATGATTGCTGCACGATCAAACGCGCGAAATCCTTTGAGTTGACCGTGAGATGTTCGCGAGTACCGGATATCGAAGGCCATCATTGCCTCGTCGAGAGCACTACGACAAGTGCGAAATCACGATTGGTCGTGAGGCGAGCTACAGCCGTTTGACTTTGATGTTCTTCCAGCGGCATTTGGCTCCGTTGGGCCAGCCTTTGCCGCCGTGGACTTGGACGCTGATCGAGCCAGCGGGGCCGAGCGTCTCGGCAACCTTCTTCGCGTCGTAGCCTTTGCCGTCGAACTTTGAGCCGTCGAAGTCGTTGACCTTCAGGCCGTTGATCCAGGTGGTGATCTGCGGAGGATTGCCGACGACGCGGACCTTCGCGGTGTTCCAGTCGTTGACCTTCCAGGCTTTGAGCCATTCGTCGCTGGTGCAGGTCGGTGTCGCGGTCGGAGCGGGTTCGGTCGGCTTGGCGAAGAGCTTCAGCAGCTTGCCGTCTTTCTCCTCGCCGAAGATGTCGTAAGGCCGCGTGTTGAAGCCACCGGTTCCCTCGCCGTAAATGTGGCCGACGTTTCCTCGGTCGTGATAGTCCACCATCATTTGGAAGCACTGGCCTTTGTCGTTGGCTCGCACGAAGAGGCCGGAGCAGACGCCCCAATCGGGCTTCATGTCGATCAGAAGTTCGAAGTCCTTGAACTTCTCGTCGGTCAGCAGGATGCCGCCGTTGCCGCTGCCGGGTGGGTCTTGCTCGCCTGCGATGACACCGTCCTCGACGACCCAGCTTCCGCCAGTGCCGTGTCCGATCCGTTCGGGATTCTTGTGCCAGCCAGCCAGCGTCTTGCCGTCGAAGATCGGCTTGAAATCGCCGTCCGCCGCGCGAGCGGAATCGAGCAGAGGCAACAGCAAAGTGGACAACAGCAGCAGGCGTCGCATGGGAAGGGTCTCCGAAGCGGAAGTGTGATCGAAGCGGTCAAACGTCGAGAGGATGCTAAGACCGCCCGGAAAACGGGACAAGTCGCGCGATGAGCAACTCCTGTTGCCGGTTCGTCGGGGGTCGTCCTATCTTCCAGCCCCCTTCGATCCGGCTGATCAGTTCGGATCGCAACTCCGGGAGCCTCTGTGATGGCTCGTGCGATCGTTGCCGCTTGTTGGTTGTCCGCGCTGCTGACGTCGTTCGGCTCCGCACCGGTGTTGGCCGAGGGTCTGTTGAGTTCCGCACGCAGCGAGGTTCGGGATTCCAGTTCGTCATCGTCTAAGGCAGCCAGTTGAAATTGATCTACCGGCAGTTTGGCTTGCTGAGTTATAGACCGCGAAAGGGTTTGGGAGAAACATCCAGGTCTCAGGGACGAGACGATGAATGCAGAACTGACAGAGGCTGTGATTGCAACGGC
>SYJG01000005.1 GCA_005798445.1 Planctomyces sp. | reverse complement strand
GTCAGCCCCCGGACCGGCAACGAATCGCATTTGTCCGGGGGCTGACGCCGCCCGGCTCACCAGCCCCCTTTTCAAAGAGTGAGAACTCGTGGCAGAATCCCCTGCGATGTGTTCCGAGCCAAACCGCGAGACCTCTCGATGCCGACCGTGAATCATCGACCCCACCTGACCTCACGCCGACAAGCACTTCGCGTCGGCAGTCTCGGAATGCTGGGCGTTTCATTGCCGCAGCTTCTTGCCGCCGAACAGCACGCCACGCATCGGCCGCGAGCGAAGTCGGTCGTCTTCTACCAGCACTACGGAGCTCCGTCGCAGTTGGAGTCGTTCGATCCAAAGCCGAAAGCTCCCGACGAGGTGCGCGGTGAATTCGGAGCGATTGAAACGTCAGCTCCCGGCTTTCGAGTCAGCGAGATCATGCCTCGGATCGCTCGCGTGTGTGACCGGTTCACGGTCGTGCGGTCGATGAATCATCGCACGGCGAATCACAATCCCGGCGTGTATCTGGCGATCACCGGGCGGACTTCGGTTCGCGATCAGGTGCAGGTCGGAGCCTCTCAGGACGACTGGCCACATTACGGTGCCGTGTTGTCGAAGCTCGCGCCGGGGACCGGCTCGGTGCCGGACGCCGTTCAGTTGCCGCATTACGCCTTCGATCAGATTTTCCGTTGCCCTGGTCAGACGGGCGGATTTCTCGGAAGCGCGTTCGATCCGCTGGTGATTGCTCGCGATCCGAGTGCCGCGGACTTCCGGCTCTCCGAGTTCGACCTCTCCGTCAGCAGCGAGCAACTTGCTGATCGACGACGGCTGTTGGAATTCATCGACCGCCAGACCGAAGCCACCGAACGCGCCGTCGAGCGCACTCCGTTTCGGCAGTGGAGCAGCTTTCACGACCGAGCGTTCTCGCTGCTGACCTCGCCGCGCATGAAGCGTGCCTTCGATCTCTCGCAAGAGCCGGATCATGTGCGCGACTGGTACGGCCGCCACAAGACGGGGCAATCGTTGCTCGCCGCGCGGCGGTTGGTCGAGGCGGGTGTGAGGTTCATTACCGTCTTCAGCGGCTCGAACCCTGGCGACGGCTGGGACACGCACACCGACAACTTCAATCGGCTGAAGAAAACGCTGATGCCTCCCGAAGACCAAGGCTTCGCGGCGTTCATCGAAGACCTCGACCAGCGCGGCCTGCTGGCCGACACAATGGTCGTGTGGTGCGGCGAGTTCGGTCGCAAGCCACACATCGGCCGCCCGAACCCGGTCGTCAACAACATCGGCCCCGGCGGCCGAGACCACTGGCCGCAGTGCTATTCCATCGTCCTCGCCGGAGCCGGCGTGAAGCGCGGCTTCGTCTACAGCGAAAGCGACCGCCTCAGCGAGTACCCCGCCTCCAACCCCCACTCTCCCGGCGACCTCGCCGCCACCATCTTCTCCAGCCTTGGACTCAACCCGCACACTCACATTCACGACCGCGATGGCAGGCCGTTTCCCTTGGCGGATGGCGAGCCGATCGAAGGTGTGTTTGCGTGATCGCACAAGTGAAGTGCAACCATCCGCGTTCATTTCGTGGCTTGTTTGAGGAACTCGCGAAGGTCGGCGGCCGGGATAGCGAAAGCCGTGGCGTCGATTCGAGCCTTAAGAACCACAAGGCCGATGACTCGGCCGCGACTATCGAACATCGGGCCGCCACTGTTCCCGGGATTCACGGCGGCCGACGTTTGCAGAAACTTCCGACCATCCAATTCTCGGTTCGAGTTGCTGACGACTCCGGTGGTGAGCGTGCGCGTCAGGACCTCGTCGCTACCGCGGCCGAGGCCAGGATTCCCGATCACGGTGGCTTCCTCGCCCGATTCGACTGGGTGGTCGGCTTCCGCCAAAACAACGGTTTTCAAGTCTGTTTTCGAGGACACTCTGAGCAGCGCCAAATCGCGTTCTTCATCCATCAACAGCACTTCGGCGGGCGACGTGATGGTCTTTTCTTTCGCGCTCGTTGGGGCACTGTGAATGACAGAGACTTCGCCATCGACAGGGATCACATGCGCGCACGTCAGGACGTACCCGTGACGGCCAACGACAAACCCGGTGCCGGTTCCTTGGTTGCTTTTGATCAGAACGACGGCATCGGTGTAACGGCGGCTGATGTCCTTCGCAGCAAGCTTGGTCGGACGAGAAGCGGATTTGAGCGCATCGAATTCCGCCAGATTGACGGGGCCTCGCTTTGTCCCTGCATTCGCCGGTGCCGAGGGAATCGCGATCGGTTTGGCAGCCGTGACGAGTTCCGCCGCGCTCAGTCTCAGTCCCACGCGACGGATGTAGCGGCCATTGGCGGCTTCGTTGCAAACGAACAGCAGCGACTTGCCATCCGGCGAGAAGAGCAGCTCTTCGACTTTCGCGCCGCCTAATCCTTTGGCGGTCAGTTGCAGCCGGTTCTCCAGAATCTTGCCGGTTTCGCGATCGAAGAGAACCGCCGAGTCGCCACCCGGAACGGCCACGATTTTGAGCGTCGGATGAAACGCGAGCAGCATCGTTGTGGCTCGATCTTTGGTCTCGTAGTTGATCGGCGCATCCTTCAGCTTCGTTGGATTCCACGCGACGAGATTTCGAGAAAGCAGCGGCGTTCCGGCGTACGACAGATAGGTGATGCGTTGTCCGTCGGGAGACATCCGGAGGCCATTCCCGTTGCCACCGGCCTTCGGTTCGAGTTGCGAGAGCCTCGGTTGTTTGCCTCGCAATTCGTAGGTGATGAGCCAATCCACGTTTCCGTAATCCGGCGTCGTGAGAATCTGTCCGCCAGGATTGATGTGGAATCGCGCGCCGCGCTCGTAGAGGTCTTTGTATCCGGCATAGAGATACCGACCAGCGGGATCGACCTTGATCCAAGTCGCGATCAGGTCTTCGGGAGCTTCAACGCTGCCGCTGGTCTCATCGACGATCAGCACGCGATTGCGCGGCAGGTCGATGTCGTGTTTGATGCTGACATACGCGATGGGCTGCTGTGGATGTAGAGCCACATCCAGCACGTCGAGCACTCGCACGCCCGTTCGCTGAATCGGAATGCTCTTGCGAACCTGGCGAGTCTCTTTGTCGATCAGGTCCAACTGCGGCGGCTGCTTCGAGAGTGCGACAAAGTACTCGTCACGCTCGACGATCTGACGGTATCGCTGCGGCAGCTCCAATTCCTTCGCGATGCTGAACCCGTCCGGACCCAACACGCGCAGCCGGTCACCTTGCAGCAACAGCAGGCTCCGATAATCGCGTCCCGCCGTCAGTTCAAAGTGATCGACATCAAGGTCCAGACGGTCGAAGCGGTCCACCGCCTCCAGCGATCCCTTGTCGCCCACGACATCTTTGCCGATTACTTCCAACGCCGGCCGCGCGAACGAGATCTCCTTCCCCGCCTTGACGCGAATCTTCAACGTGTGAGTTCCGTGCTGATCCTTGGTCGGAGTCCACATCAGCAGTCCAGCCTTCGTCAGCGTCATGCCCGTCGGACCGGTCATCAATTCGTATTCCGCGCCATTCGCTCCTTTGAGCTGACTCCGGATCGCCTTGCCTTCGACGACTCGTGTCGGCAATCCGAATTCATTTTCTGCTACCGCATTGTTGGTGGCCGTCGGCCGCGACGATTTCGCCGCTGGATTTGCCGCAGCCGAGGGTGTCGCAGGCACGGAAGGATCGACTGGGAATGCGGGCGTGAGTGCGGTCAACAAGACATTGCTATTGATGTCGAGCACGAACAGCCGCAATTCGTCTTTCATCGTCACGGCCACGGGGTAGTCCAGCAAATAGGCACGATGCCGATAGATCGTGTGATAGATCCCTTCGAACTTGCTGGCCTGCGGATTGGGCCAGGCGATCTTGCGGCTCCCGATTTCCGCGAGCGACGTATCCAAACGGTGAGCGCGCAATCGCTCTTTGGTCAGTGCGTAAACGATCCGCTCGGACAAATCCGGGACAAGAATGTTGCCCAAGTCCTTTTGCAAAAGCTGAATCGGAGCTCCGGCATAAACCATGTGTCCTCCGATCCAGTACGAACCGGGATGGGCTTGGAAAACAAAGGGAGTCTCCGTGTGCCCACCTTTGAAAATTGGCTGGGCGTTCTTGCGTAGGAAATCCGCGAACGTAAATGCGCTGAGTCCACCTGACGGACTGAGATTAAACGACCCCTGTGTGAACACCAGCTTGCCGTCGTAGCTGATCGACGCGAGCGCCGCTTCAGCAATCGGTGTTTGCTTTTCCTTCTTGGTGTCCACCAGAAAGACTTGCGGACCTTGATAGGATCCTTGCGGTCCCGAAGCGTGAGTCGTGACCAACAACTGGCCATCGAAGGCTTTGTCTTGAGCGGCCGACAGATGCACGATGTTCGGCTTGTCCACCTCGAACTGGTCGGTCAGCTCCCAATCTTTCTTCGCGGAAAAGAAGCTGATCAAGCCTTTGCCCGAGTTGACCACAAAAACTCCGTCACCACGACAGAGCACGTTTCGCGGAAGCGGCGTCTCCAGCGTCTTGACGAGCTTGTTGGTCGCAACGTCCCAGATCGTCACTTGATTGGCTGCCTGATGTGTCACGATCAGCAGACGTCGATCCTCCGTCAGCGCAAACGATGTGACCGGCTCCGGCATTGCCAGCGGTCGGAACTCGACCGCCCCGGCAACCTTCGAGTCCGATTTCTCAGATGGTTGCGCAGCCCCGTCTGGGTTGGTGGTCGGTCGATCGGGCGGAGTCACTTTAGAATCGAACGGATTCCGCCTGGCCTTCTTTGTGGGAGGCGCCGGGTTTTTCTTCCCGTCCCCTGGCTCGTCGCCGAGGCAAACCAGGCCGGCCAGCAACAGCAGACTCGGTGATAATCGCACCAGTGCTGTTGCACGTTGCCACCACCATTGATGCTGACCGCCGGTCTGTTGTTCTGCTTGATTCGGCCTCATGTCACTCCCCCTCATCTGGATGTTGAATTCACAACCAACAGCGAAGTCGCGGCAGCGTATCCAACCACTTCCAAGAATTCGACAACTTTCTCGTCACCGTACTGGAGCGACTTTTGCCAGAGATCAAATGACCGGGCAGCCTGTGTTGCAAACGGCAGTCCGATACGCCGAGCTTGACTGGTTGAGGCGACGAACAGAGTCACAAGGACGACGCCTGATTGACCTTTCCGCATGAGGGCTGGGCGGTGACAGGCTTGTCTTCCTGTGGTCAGGCGGAGGTTGTTTCGGTCATAATTTGAACCAAGTCTTAGCCATTGATCCTTTCGAAGAAGTAACGATGAACTCCGAAATGCCCATTTCTCGCCGCGAGCTACTGTCTCGATCAGGTCTCGGTTTTGGCTCGATCGGCCTTGCGAGCGTTCTGCAACAAACGGGACTCTTGCAGCCGACGATCGCGAGTGCGGCTGGAGGGGCGACACTCAATCCGCTCGCGCCGAAGCATCCGCACTTTCCGGCGAAGGCGAAGCGAGTCATTCATCTCTTCATGAATGGCGGGCCGTCGCATGTGGACACGTTCGACCCAAAGCCGGCGCTCGACAAGTACCACGGGCAGGAGTTGCCGTTCAATCTGCCGACCGAGCGGAAGACCGGGGCCGCGTTTCGCTCGCCGTTTCGGTTTCGGCCGCGCGGTGAGTCGGGGATTGAGGTCAGCGAACTCTTCGAGCACACGGCTCAGCACATCGACGACATTGCCGTGATTCGATCGATGCACGCGGACGTGCCGAATCACGAGCCGTCGCTGTTGCTGATGAACTGCGGCGAGCCTCGGCAGATTCGGCCCAGCTTCGGGTCGTGGATGACCTATGGGTTGGGCAGTGAGAACCAGGACTTGCCCGGCTTCATCGCGATGTGTCCCGGCGGCTATCCGATTCAGGAGTCTCAGAACTGGCAAGCGGGCTTTCTGCCGGGGGTCTATCAAGGGACGTACATCGACACGAAATCGACCGAGATCGAGAAGCTGATCGAGAACATCCGCAACCCGCATCTCAGTTCGTCGCAACAGCGGCGACAGCTTGATCTGCTGCAAGAGTTGAATCGCCGGCATCAACAGCAGCGGCCGGGGGACGCGCAGCTTGAGGCTCGCATTCAATCGTTCGAGCTGTCATTCCGCATGCAGCGCGACGCCGAAGATGCTTTCGACGTCAGCCGTGAGCCGAAGCATGTGCTCGACGCCTACGGCCCCGGCACACAGGCTCGGCAGATTTTGATTGCTCGGCGGTTGATCGAGCGCGGCGTGCGCGTCGTCCAAGTCTGGCACGGCGAAGGGCAGCCGTGGGACAACCACGACGACATCGAAGTCAATCACCGCCGGCTCGCCAAGCAATGCGATCAAGCGATCGGCGCGTTGCTGACCGACCTCAAGCAAAGCGGGTTGCTTGAAGAAACTCTGGTCATCTGGGGCGGCGAGTTCGGCCGCACCCCGACCGTGGAACTTCCTCAGAAGGGAGCGAACTCCGGCAAGATCAACGGCCGAGACCACAATCATCATGGCTTCACGATGTGGCTGGCTGGCGGCGGCGTGCGCGGCGGCTACGTCCACGGAGCCACCGACGAATTCGGCTTCAAAGCGGTCGAGAACCCGGTCCACGTCCACGACCTGCACGCCACGCTGCTGAAACTCCTCGGATTCGACCACGAACGTTTTACGTATCGCTACGCCGGCCGCGATTTCCGCCTGACCGACGTGCATGGCAATGTCGTGCAGGAGTTGATCGCGTGAGGAATAGTGACCGCGATCTCACATTGGCGGATACAGATGCCGAAAGTCTCCCAAGAATTGCGAACTGTTCCGTCGAATATACGCGACGCGTGCCTGAGCAATCTTGAATTTGGCCGCCCACATCTGTTGGTCCAACGTCCCGAGCGAAGAAACGCCATAGCTTTGGCAGAAATCTTCGATGCGACCAGCGCTCAATAGCTGCGTCTTTTCTTCCGTTTTCGCTTCGCGGACGTACTGCGCGCACGCACTCTCAGCAAGGCACGCGATTTCATCGAGCCCAAATCGCCGATATCCCGAAACGGCTCGCATGAAGAGCTTCCATGTCGGGTTGTAGAAGAATTGGTTAAACCCACCGTTCGATACTTCACCTTCGAGCGTGATTGTGGAATACGTCGCTTGGTAGCCCACCGACATGCTGTCAAGAAACTCCAACCGTTCTTCCCATGACTTCTTCTTCACTGCCCAAACAATGTCGTAAATGGTGATATCAAGCTCCGAATCGGGTAATTGATCCAGCAGCTCCTGAGTGATGACACGATGAAATGGACGCATACTGAGGCCGGCGAAGAATTCTTTGAGTGAATCGGCCATGACCAACCACCGTCCAAATTACGAAATCAACCGCGTGTTTCGGACACGTTCCATCCGCATCGCGACTCCATAGTCGGCCAGCAAACTACTGCCGATGAGACAGATTGGAAAGCGAAGAAAACGCCGGCGCAACTCCTTCGGAGTATTTCTGACGCCGTGCAAATTGAAATGTTTAACCGCTACGCCAACGGCGTGCGTGCACACGCCGATGGCTATAGGGTTAAACATGCCATCCGTCGTCAGCTACACTCGTGATGTCCAACGTGAGCACAAGGAGCAGACATGAAAGGCGTGCAATTCTTGCTCGATGAGCGTGGCAACAAATCCGCCGTTCTGATCGACCTGAAGAAGAATCGAGACTTGTGGGAAGACTTCTACGACCGAGCGGTCGCTCGCAGCCGCGAGCATGAGCCGCGGGAGACGTTGGAGTCCATGAAAGCGCGGCTGTTGGCGAAGCGGCGAATTCATGGATGATTACCGCATCGACTTCGCCCGGTCAGCACGCAAGGAGTTGGAAGCTCTGTCCGACTCGATCGCTTTCCGCATAGGGGCCGAGGAAATATGACTTCGTGTTTTCGACATTCATTACGGATTTCAGCGAGAGACGTCCCCACCGACCTCGCGTCGGTGGATCGATGATTGGCCACTAGAAAGACTCCGTTTTCGGATTCTCACGCCCCCGCCGAGCTTGCCTCGGTGGAGCGATGATTGGCGACTCAAGTCACGCCTAGAGTGGTCAATCACGGCTCCACCGAGTCAAGCTCATTGGTATCTACACAACTCGAAATGGCCG
>SYJG01000508.1 GCA_005798445.1 Planctomyces sp. | reverse complement strand
CGTGCGTCGCACCCGTCGCGACGTACATGAAGACCGGCTTGTCGGGAGTCATCGACTGCTGGAACCGAGCCCACCCAATCGCCTTGTTCGTCATGTCAGTCGTGAAGTGATAGTTCGGATCGTGCGGAATTTCGGCACGCGCGACTCCGTCGTAAATCGCGGGAGACCACTGATTCGTCTCGCCCCCGATGAAGCCATAAAATTTGTCGAACCCCGACCGAGTCGGCCAGCGATCAAACGGTCCCGACACCGACGCCTCCCACGCGGGAGTCTCGTGATATTTTCCGTATGCCGACGTGCTGTAGCCGTTCAGCCGCAGCGTCTCAGCCAGCGGCGTGACGCTGTTCGGCCGCACGCCAGTGTTTCCGGGAAAGGCCGTCGCGATTTCCATGACCGCACCCGTATTGGTGACGTGATGGTTTCGTCCCGTCAACAACGCCATCCGCGTCGGCGAGCAGAGCGCCGTCGTGTGAAAGCGGTTGTACTTCAGCCCGTTGTTCCCCAGCCGTTCGAGCGTCGGCATCCGACACGGTCCCCCGAACGCGCTCGAATGCCCGAACCCCATGTCGTCGATCAACACGATCACGACATTCGGAGCCTCCGCCGGAGCCTTCACCTCAAACCGCGGCGGAGCCTTCGCCTTGCGAGCGTCGACCTCGGTGATCGTCTCTCGCTTCGGTTCCGCGATCGGCAACAGCGTGCGGTCCTGCTCCTGAGCCAACGCCAACGACGACGCGCCAATAATCGCAACAACGGCAACAATGAATGATTTCCAAAACATCTTCATCGTGATGAGCCCCTCAATTGAGCCAAGAAATCGCCTGGTTGAGAAATCTAAAGTGTGAGTTTCGTTTTCTCACATCGGTGAGTTGTCATAATCACCTTTCCGCCCGAAATAGATTTGGGACTGCGGAAGATTGCTGCCGCTTTGCCCTCAGCAGCCTTCTGCTGAGGGATTGAGTGTCTCGAAACGCATTCAACCAAACCCATTCCTCCAACAGCAGGCTGTTGGAGGGAAAGCGGCAGCAGGCTGCCGCAGTCCAAAATGGTGACTTCACCTTTGCGAATTGCTTCTGGAAGAACTCCAACATCTCGGATTCGACGTAGCGGCCTTGGGCGTCCGGTTGATCGACGAAGACGTTCTCGGTTTTGAGTTCATCCATTTCTATTTCAGGTCCACCGTCACTTGCCGGATGCTTCCTCTGAAGCGGAATGGAGGCGAGTCCATCGGGTGGCGATCTTGCGGCCTGAGTGAGACCTTGGTGGTAGAGGGTGATGAACGTACTCAGCAGTCGTTGGCCGTTTGTGGTCACTCGCCAACGATAGGTGTGCGGGATTTCGCAATGCGGACTCGCGAGATGTGATCGCCGTGCATGATGGTCTGGAAGAGTTTCACGTCTGAGAGCCACGTCATTGCTGAAGGGCAGATCACCCTTGAGAATCATGCGGTCATGGCACGACAACGTCGATACCAGGGAAGAGGCATGCTTGGTTGGAAATCGAATCGAAGTCCTCGGCCTTGTGAACTGTCACCCAGCGGTGGCTGAACTACCGGGGCCGGCATCCTCGTCCAGTCGAGCCAACACGAGGCGAAAGGTTGCACCTTCGCCCTCTCGGCTCTCGACGAAGATATCGCCGCCGTGTTCTCGGATGATTTTTTGCGACACTGCCAAGCCCAGCCCAGTGCCGCGTGAGCCTTTCGTCGATTCAAAAATGTTGAACAGTATCGCGTGCTGAGCAGCCGGGATTCCGGGACCGTTGTCGCGGACGAGCACAACAAGTTCGTCTGACTGCGGATCGTAGCCAGTTTCGACGGCGACTCGGCCGCCGGTCGTTCCTTCGACCGCCTCGATCGCGTTGGTGACGATGTTGAGCACTGCCCGGTGAATTCCTTCGGGATCGAACGCACTCTCCGGTACTTGATCGGAGAGTTGGCAGGTCAGCTCGACTTGGCATTCAGCGGCGCGAGGCTCCATCAGTTCGCACACATCGCGCACGACGTCGTTGAGGTTCGCGACCTGCAACGCCGGCTTTCGCTCGGCGCTGTAACTCAGCATATCCATGACGAGGTGATAAATGCGGTCCTGGTTCTTCTCGACGATCTTCCAGCCGCGGCCGATCAGGTCCTCGTCGTGTTGCTTCAGGCCCATGTCGATCAAATAGCTGCCGCCGCGCACACCTTGCAGGATGTTCTTGATGTGGTGCGACAAGATCGCGATGGTCTGCCCAACGGCAGCCAGGCGTTCGGCCTTGAGAAAGGCATCCTGGAAGCGATGATCCTCGACCGCGAGTGCTGTTTGTCGGCCGATGGCAGCGAGCAAATGCAATTTCTCTTCCGTGAAGCGATAGCCTTCCGGGCCGAGTCGCGGAAGCTGATCGCTCGGAGTCGTGGTGTCGAAATACAGCACGCCCATGAGTTCGTAGCGGCCTTGCATCGGCACGCACATCGCCTCGCGGATACCGGCCTGCATGATGCTCTGCTGGCTGAATCGCTGATCGTGCGGCGCGTCGGACGTTCGGACCCCTTGTCCCTTCTTCCGTACATAATCGACGATGCTGCGTGAGACGGGCATCGGACTGCCCGGTGAAAAACCTCGGCGATGGCTGAAGGCTTGCGGCACAAGCTGGCTGGTGCGGGGGTCGTTCACCAACACGCAACCGCGGTCGGCACCGACAACCTCGATGGTCAACTCCAAGATGCGGTGCAGCAGTTGATCAAGCGACAGAGTCGGCGTGACCGCTTCTTCGGTGATGCGATACAGCACCTGCAAATTGGCGAGCGTCTGTGTCGTCGAACCGGCCCGGATGATCGACGTCGCGTCGCGAAGCAACTGCTGGCCCACCTCTTGGCTCACTTCGCTGATGATGCTGGAACGCTCGCGGACGTCGTCGCCGACGAACACTTCCAGTTGATCCGCCGCGCGCATGGGGCGAGCGGACATGACCTCCTGAAACAGGAATGCCGTGGTTCCGACGGCGATCTGATCGCCGCTGACAAGCTTTCGAGTTTGAATGGCCTCGCCGTTGACGAACGTGCCGTTGGAGCTTTGCCGGTCACTGATGACGAATCCGTTGGCGGATTCGTCGAAGCGGATCTGGGCGTGTGTGCGAGAAACTTCGTCGTCGCGCAGGCGAATCGGATTGAGCGCGCCGCGGCCGAGCGTGACCGCGCCCCCATCCAGCTCAAAGCGTAGCCCTTGATCGGCTCCCTGGATCACTAGCAACGTGGCCTTCGGCACAAATCGCCTCCCTGGCAACGCGGACGAGACATCGTCGCGCGGACGAGAGTTTGCCGCCGGAAGGCAGCGTTTCAACGACGGGGCCATGATATCAACGGCGCTCGTTCACGACAGGCTATCGTGGGACAGCCGCTTGGCGATGGAACGTCGACGAGTCACTCCGTGACTCGAAATCTCCCGCCACGGAGTGACTGGCCTACTTGGCCAGCAGCGATTCGATCGTGCGGAGCAGTTCGCGGTATTCAAACGGCTGCGAGAACCGCTGAGTCTCACCTTCGGACGCCGGACAGTCGGCACGGCCGATGAAGATGCGCGGGATTCCTTGGAAGCGCCCGGCCAGCGGCGCGGACTCCGATTCATTGGTGTGCCAGATCACGACTTTCGGCGGAGTCAGCGTGCTGCTGGGCAACTGCGATTGGCGAACTCGATTGACCGAGTGGCCGCGCGGTTCGAACACCGCCTTGAGAACGGCGGTCGTCTCCGACAAACCGTCCACCACCAAAATGCTCGGCGAGTGACCCACCACGATGCCTGCCTTCCATGTCCGGCGATCGAAACCGAGACGAGGCCAAGCACCACGATCCTTCGTGACAAGACCCCATCCGGCGAAAAGCGGCGGGACGATAGCCACGAGTCCAAAACGTGTCAAAACGAGTTTGGTTGAAGTCCTGACCCGAAATGTCTGGACCGAACATCAAGCAATCGACCATTCTGCACCGCCGAAAAACAAGTCGATGTCAACCCCCGTACCGATCGGCAGCAGGCGGGTTCCGGGGGCGAGGGTTTCGGACATCAGGTGGCCGGGATCGGGGTCATGCTCGAAGCCGAACAGGTGGCCCAACTCGTGAGCCAGTACCTTCAGCAAATCCATTCACCCGGCCGCAGCGCCGCCTGGCCCGAATTCTTCATCGGTGGCGGGAGTGCGATCGACGGACCAGCCGAAGCCGGCGGCGTCTTGATCGATCCAGATGACGTGACCGGCAGCGAGATCCAGCAGGTTGTTCGGCTGATCGGTGACGATGAATTCGACATCACGCACTAACCCGATGCGTCCGTGAGGGAGACTGGCGAGAGAGAACGCCTGCAAGGAATCCGCCGTCAAGTCTTCACGTTCGACTGGCAACTCTCCGATCAGCTTGATTGATGGTTCCGATGCTCGAATCTCTCGCCATGATCATTCCGGGTGCTCAATCAACTCTTTCAGTCGTTCGGCGAGTGGTTCGGGGAGTCGTGCGAGCCAGGAATCATCGATCAAGCCAACTCCGAGCATATCGAGAAGATGAACTTGATCCTTACGACGAAACGCGGTCAGCTTCATCGTCACCAAGCTCTCCAGCGACACGACTTGGAATTGCTCAGCAGATTCCGAGTCGGTCACATCGGGGACCGCGAGCGGTTCACGCTCTTTGACTTTCTCGCCGCTGAACACAAGATGGACGGCATCGCGAGGGCTGGCTTGCGGGCCATCCAAGAACAGGGACACACCGAACGATTGGTGAAAAATGAAGCCGGCCGCTTGCATGGCTTCGATGGCGCGCGGCAGGTCGGCGCGGCGGATCAACAGGTCCACATCTTGGGTAAATCGAACGGCGGCCTTGTCAACCCGCCCGACCCATTCCGCCACCGCGTTACCTCCGGCCACGGCATACGGCACTTTTGCCGCCGCCAAAGTCGCCGTGCTCCGTAACAATCGGTCACGAACGTCTTGGATCGCCATCGCAACTCGCTCCCAGCCTGTCATTGTTGTTGTCAAACCAACTCTCCTCGCTCACTGTTGCCGCCGATCGTGATTCGCATCGGCTCATTCTATCACAGACGCGATCATCAACATCAACATCACCGCCACAGGTGACGACCTCCTGAGAATCATGGCCAGTCCGGGTTCGCGAAGACATCGTCGATGTCAGCACCCGATCCAATCGGCAGCAGACGAGTTCCAGGGGCGAGGGTTTCGGACATCAGGTGGCCGGGTTCCATGTCATGCTCGAAGCCGAGCACATGGCCCAATTCGTGAGCCAGTACCGTGAGCAAATCCATTCGCCCGGTCGCTGCGCCGCTCTGCCCGAATTCTTCATCCGTATCGGGAGTGCGATCGACGAACCAACCGAAGCCCGCCGCGTCTCGGTCGATCCAGACGACGTGCCCGGCTGCGAGACCCAGCAGGTTGTTCGGCAGATCGGTGACGACGAACGAGATCTCCACTGCCTCACTTGTCCGAACCATGCCGTTGCGCGTACTTTGTTTCTCAAGGCAAGACACGACTCGCGAGAGGTCCGATCATGGAACAAGAGATGACGATTCAAGAGATTGAAACCCAATTCGATGACGAATGGGTGTTGGTCGTGGACCCACAAACCGATGCCGGACTGCATGTGCTCAAAGGCAAAGTGATTTGTCACAGCAAGGACCGGGATGAGGTGTATCGCAAAGCGGTATCGCTGCGACCCGCGCGATGTGCAGTCCTCTTCACTGGACAAATCCCAGAGAACACAGCGGTGGTGTTGTGAGCGAGTCGTTCAATGCTCAATACGGTCTGATTGTCGTCCCCGTCGAATTTTTGGTCCGACGGGAAGCATCGTCGTGCGGTGTGCCCTCGACACCGGTGCGACCAGGACAATGATCAGCGTCGCCATGTTGGTCACCGTGGGATTTGACCCAAGCCTGGAACCGGAACGAGTCCAGGTCACAACCGGAAGTGGTGTCGAGTTCTCGCCCTTGGTCATGGTTCGCCGAATCATCGCTTTGGGTCAGAATCTTCTCGACCTACCCGTGCTGGCTCACACACTTCCGCCGACTGCTGGAATTGACGGACTATTGGGTCTGGACTTCTTGCGAGAGCGACTGTTGGAAATCAACTTTCGTCAGGGTTTGTTGTCTTTGAGCTAATCCTCGTTCTTCCGGGCAAGCTGCCCTGCTTCACGCGAGACGACGTCATGGCCAGTCCGGGTTCGCGAAGACATCGTCAATGTCGGTGGTCACTCCGATCGGCAGCAGGCGGGTTCCGGGGGCGAGCGTTTCGGCCATCAGGTGGCCGGATTCCGTGTCATGCTCGAAGCCGAGCACATGGCCCAATTCGTGAGCCAGTACCGTCAACAAATCCATTCGCCCTGCCGCTGCACCGCCCGGCCCGAATTCTTCATCGGTGTCGGGAGTGGAATCAACGAACCAACCGAAGCTGGCGGCGTTTCGGTCGATCCAAACGACGTGTCCGGCCGCGAGACCCAGCAGGTTGTTCGGCAGATCGGTGACGACAAACTCGACATCCGCCAGCCGAATCGCATCGAGTTCCACTAACCCGACGCGCAAGCGAGGGAGACCGGCCGCAACAAATGCCTTCAAGGCATCCGCCGTCAGTTCTTCGCCCTCGCCCCTCAGCCCTCGCCCCTCACCGCTGCCTGCTTGCAACGCCGCTGCGACCACGATCGTCACGTCACCAGTGTTGTACGCGGCCTGCACGGCTTTGCCCGCGCCCAGTCCGGTGGACGTGACCGACGAGAACGTCCCGCTACTCGACCCGAATGTCAGCACTGGGAAGCTCGTCGCCACGTCCGGATCGAAGGCATTCACAAAGCGGATGTTGAGCGTGCCATCGAGTGCCGCTGCGTTTGTTACCGAAACTTGGCCGAACTGACTTGCCGCCGAGCCGGCAACGTCAATTCCCATGCTCCCCGCACTCGTCTGAGTGAACGCGCCGTTGATCGTGACCGCGCTGCCCACTCCGGCCTGAATCGTGCCGGCATTGCTCCAGTTGGTCGCGTTGACGCTGAGCGTTGCGCCATTCTGGGCTTCCAACGTCCCTTGGTTGGCGAAGCTGGTGGCGGGGTTGACGGTGATTGAATGGTTGTTGGTCTGCGAGCGGATCGTGCCTTGGTTGATCAACGCCATGCTGCCGCCAAACGTGAAGCCCGATCCAATCTGCGCTGAGCCGCCGAAGTCGGCCGTGGTGCGGATCAATCCCGTGGGGCCGATCGTCAACGTGCCCGACAAGCCGTTCAGCGCCACGAACCGGCTGCCGGTGTTCGCGCCCTCCAACAGGATCGTGCCGCTGAGCACCGAGCCGGGAGCGAACCCGATCTCGCTGGTGTTCCCACTCAGG
>SYJG01000507.1 GCA_005798445.1 Planctomyces sp. | reverse complement strand
GAGCACCCCGTCACCGAACTGGTCACTGACACCGACCTGATCCAAGCTCAACTCCGAGTCGCCGCCGGCGAAGAGTTGCCCTGGAAGCAGAAGGACATCGACTGCCGAGGCCACGCCATCGAAATCCGCATCAACGCAGAAGACCCGGACAACGACTTCCGAGGCTCCCCCGGCACGATCACGAAGCTCCGCATCCCCGGCGGCCCCGGAGTCCGCTTCGACTCACACGTCCACGAAGGCTACCGCATTCCGCCGTACTACGACTCAATGATCGGCAAGCTGATCGTCCACCGCCCGACACGCGCCGCCGCGATCGCCACGATGCTGCGAGCACTCGACGAGTTCGTCATCGAAGGGGTGAAGACCACGATCCCGCTCCAAAAACGAATGCTCCGCGACCCGAACTTCGCCGCCGGCAACGTCCACACGAAGTACGTCGAGCAGACGCTGCTGGCGAAGTAGGATGGGCACTCTTGCCCGTCCTGTTTTTCCGCACGAAGAGGACGGGCAAGAGTGCCCATCCTACGGGTCAGAACGAGTGTTCCCAACCGCCTCGAGGCACATCACGCAAGCTGCCGTCCCGCATTTGAATCCGACAGCCAGGCTGACTCTCGATCTCGCCGATCCGTGTCGCGGTGACACCGCTCGCCGTTGCGAAGAGCTTCTCCCCGTCGCTTGGTGAGACCGCGAAGAGCAACTCAAAGTCCTCGCCGTCACTCAACGCATGTTCGAGCGAACTACGGCCGTCGGTCATCCGGCGAGCGGCCTCAGAGACCGGAAGCGAGTCTTCAAACAAGGTCGCACCGACACCGCTTTCGTCGAGCAAGTGATGCAGGTCAGCTGCGAGCCCATCGCTGAGGTCAATCATCGCGTGCAGATCGACGAGTCGGTGAAGCTCCAACGCCTCGCGGACTCGCGGAGTGAACGTCAGATGGTGGCCGAGAATGCTGCCGCCAAGCGGCCCGGTCACGAACAGCCAATCTCCCGGCTTCGCACCTGATCGGCGCACCGGACCTCGTTCCGTCGCCTCACCAATCAGAGTCACGCTGATGACGAGCGGGCCGTCCCAAGTGTTCGTGTCGCCGCCGATGATCGCGACGCCAAACTCCTCAGAGAGCAACTGCATTCCCTCGTGAAGATGCTTGGCGAACTCAAAGCCTCGCGACTTCGTCAGTGCGACTCCCACCAGCGCGGCGATAGGACGACCGGCCATCGCGGCGATGTCACTCAGGTTCACGGCCATCGCCTTGCGGCCGATGAGTTGTGGCGTCGTCTCGACGACTCGGAAATCCACGTCCTCCATCAGCACGTCGGTCGTGAACAAGAGCGGCGAACCGCTCGGTTGCCAAACAGCACAGTCATCGCCGATGCCGAGTTGCAGACTCGGGGCGGACGCGGCTCGCTGGCGAATCCAGTCGATCAGGGCGAGTTCGTTGTGGTCGGGCACGGTTCAACCTCGTACGCGGAGAGACGCAGACGAGGAAAGCGTACCACGAGAGCGGTTGACTGACAGCGGGCCAACGTCCGTTGTACGCGGGAGTCGGGCAAGAGTGCCCAACGTCCGAGTCGGATCACTTCGTCTTCGTCGCCGTCTGCGGCGGTGCCACTTGCAGGTGGCCGTAGAGCGTCTCTGAACCGCGAAGAATGTAGAACTTCAGCGGGTTGAACGTGTGCAGTTGCTGGTGGTCGAGCACATAGTTGATGTTGTCGTAGGTCACGGTTTCCCAAACATGCAGCCCGACCAGCACATCGCCGACGCGGATGCCATTCTGAGCGGCGGTGCTTTGGGCTTTCACTTCCGTGACCTTCATGCCGCCTCGGTACTTGTCGCCGAGCAGCTTTCGCTCACCTTCGGTCACAGGGACGATGCGAATACCCATCATCCGATAGCCTTTGTCGAAAACGGAGTCGTCGCTTTGGGCTCGCACGACCGCCTGGTTCGATTCGCCAGATCGGCGACCACCAGCAAGTGTGGCCAGCGTCATCGACGTCGTTTCCGATTTGTCACCGCGCTTGAGCGTGATCTCGACTTTCTCACCAGCGGGACGTCCGAGGCAGGCACGCTCGAAGTCGGTGGCATCGACCACAGGAATCGCGCCGACCTTGGTGACGACGTCGCCAATCTTTAATCCTGATTGTTCCGCCGGACTTTGAGGCTTCAATCCATCGACGCGGACGAAGCGCAGTTCGCCACGTTTCACATCGGTCAGAATCGCGCCGTGAAATGTTTGGGAAAGTCGTTCGCCGCTGAGCAACTGGGCGATGATTTGGCGAGCGTCGTCCATCGGGATCGCGAAACCGATGCGCTGTGCACCGGCTCGGATGGCGACGTTGATGCCGATGACTTCGCCGTCCATGTTGATGAGCGGCCCGCCGCTATTGCCGGGATTGATGCTGGCGTCGGTCTGGATCAGGTTCTTGTAGCCCTGCTTTTCATTGACCTCGACATCGCGTTTCAAAGCACTGACCAAACCTTGTGTCGCGGTGTTCTCGTAGCCGAAAGCGTTGCCGATTGCGAAGACCGTCTCACCAAGCATCAGGTCCGAAGACGTTCCTAGCGGCATGACGGTGAGCGGCTTGGTCGCGTCCACTTTGATGATCGCGAGGTCGTGTTTCTTGTCGTAGGAGATTACGCGAGCCGTGTAGGTGCTGCCGTCTGACAACGTGGCTCGCAGGGTATCGACACCAGCGACGACGTGATGATTCGTGACGATGTAGCCCCGCTCGTCGACGATGATTCCAGTCCCCATGCCGTTGATCTTGCGATCTTTTCCGGTCAGCAGACTATCGGAATCCTCGGCGGGCTTCTCGCTGTGGATGTTGACCACAGAGGGCATCGCCTTTTGAATCGCTTTGACGGCTGGAGTCATCCGCAGTTCGGTGGCGAAGGCCAAACTGCCGGCGATGATCGCAGCGACACACAGTCCGGAGGCGAGAGGTCGGAGCAGCATGGGAGGCGAATTCTGGTCTCGAGATGCGACGGACAATTTGCGGGGCCGATTGCCTCCGGCACGGACCCGACTCACTGACGGAGCGCGATCCATCCGGCCCCGTGCTCGTGTGCATCGACTGATGCGTCGCAACTGCTTCAGGCATCGCGTCGGAACGCTCAAAACTTGCCTAACACAACCGAGGTCGGATTGTGAGGGCTTTGTCGGTCCCGAATGCACGGAGTGCTGGCTTCAGCGAACTCCTTTGGCAGTTGAATCAAGTGTCGAAACGCAGGCCACGTTCTCCGGTTGGCTCCGACGAACCCAGCCCGCGAGTGCTTCCCTTCGATCGCTACTCGCGCTACAAACGGACTTGCTGAGTTGAGACGTCGGCCAATCTACGAAAGCGTCTCACGCTTGGACTTCGATCGCTCGCTCATCTTTCAACGCACTCTGCCGCAAGGTTTGCCCACATGTCACGACGCGAACAACTCGAACAGCTTCTCGCCGTCGAACCGCACGATCCGTTTCTGAGATACGGCTTGGCGATGTCTTGTGCCTCCGATGGTCAGCACGAAGTCGCGCAAGAGCACTTCCGAAAGTTGCTCAACGACCATCCCAACTATGTGGCCGGCTATTTCCAGTGGGCACAATTACTGGTTCGTCTCGATAACGTTGACCAAGCCAAGCCACTGCTCGAAACCGGGATTGCAGTTGCGATTCGTACCGGCGATCGCCACGCGGCTGGCGAAATGACCGAATTTTTCGGCTCGCTGTAGCCGCATTCCATGCATCTCCAGAGAACGAGGTTGACCGAGTTCCCGCATCGCGATAGGTTTTGGGTCGTCAAAATTATATTTTCGAGACACAGCACGCCTGTTTTCGGGAGATCGTCGGATGACTGTTCGGTTTCGTAAGTCCTCAATTTGGCTCGTACTTGTGCTGTCCTGCCTCGCTGGATGCGGGAACGATCGCTCCGTGACTCCAGAGACACCCGCAACTTCCGGCAATTCAAAATCCACAGTAGGCAAGCCACTGATCGTGACCACCGTCGGCATGGTCACGGACATTGTTCGCGAGGTCGTGGGTGAACGCGGCGAGGTTCTCGGACTCCTCAGTGAGGGAGTCGACCCGCACCTCTACAAGCCGACTCGCGAAGACGTGAAACAACTGACCGAGGCGGACGTCATCTTTTACGGCGGCTTGCTGCTCGAAGGCCGCATGGAGGAGACGCTCAAGAAACTGAAGTCGAGCAAACCAGCCGTCGGCGTGGCGGAGTCGCTCGACCAAACGGTCTTGCGGAAGCCGCCAGAGTTCGACGGGCACTTCGACCCGCATGTCTGGATGGACGTCAAACTCTGGAACCAGTGCGTCTCGGCGGTCGCCAAGACGATGGCCGATTTCGCTCCCGATCACGCCGCCGAATTCCAAAGCCGCGCTGCGGCGTACCAGCAGAAGCTCGACAAGCTGGACGACTATGTGCGAACGAGCATCCAGTCGATCCCGGAGGGCCAACGAGTGTTGGTCACGGCTCATGATGCATTCGGTTACTTCGCGCGGGCCTACGGCATGGAGGTGAAATCGGTGCAAGGCATCTCGACGGAGTCCGAAGCCGGAGTCGCTGACGTCAACGCTCTCGTCGATTTCTTGGTCGAGCACAAGATCGGCGCGATCTTCGTCGAGAGCAGCGTCTCCGACAAAAGTTTGAAGGCGGTCATCGAGGGCGCAGCGAAGCGTGACTGGACCGTCAAGATTGGCGGTGAATTGTTCTCCGACGCGATGGGAGAGGCCGGCACATACGAGGGGACCTACATCGGCATGATCGACCACAACGCCACAACGATCACTCGAGCGCTGGGAGGCCAAGCTCCTGAGGGCGGTTTCCGATCCACGGTGGAGAAGCCATGAGCACCTCGGTCGTCGTCGATCATGAAGCCATGCAGGAGCCGCCGCCGCGAGCGAGCGTTTCGCAGATGCCGTCGGCAATGGTGCCGTTGCTGATCGAAGACGTCACAGTCGCGTATCACCGTCGGCCGGTGTTGTGGAACATCGACTATCAAGCTCCGTGTGGCAAACTGATTGCGATTGTCGGTCCGAACGGATCGGGGAAGACGACGCTCATCAAGGCGACGCTCGACTTGGTGCCGCGCGCAGCCGGGCAAGTACTGATCTTCGGCGAGCCGTACTCTCAGCAGCGGCATCGAGTCGGCTACGTTCCGCAGCGAACGAGCGTCGATTGGGACTTTCCGGTCTCAGCGCTCGACGTCGTGGCAATGGGGATGTACCGCAAGATCGGCTGGTTGCGGCCGGTCTCGCGAAAGTTCCGCGAGGCCGCGAAGCAGGCATTGGACCGCGTGGGAATGGCGGACTTCGCGGGGCGGCAGATCAATCAGCTTTCGGGCGGTCAACAACAGCGAGTCTTTCTGGCTCGTGCGTTGGCTCAGAATGCCGACCTGTATTTCATGGACGAGCCGTTCGCCGGAGTCGATGCCTCGACCGAGCGGGCGATTGTGGACATCTTGCGGGCGCTCCGCGAGTCGGGCAAGACGGTGATCGTCGTGCATCACGACTTGCAGACGGTCCACGAATACTTCGACGAAGTCGTGCTGCTCAACATGCGTCTGATCGCAGCCGGACCAACGGCGGAGGTCTTCACTCCGGACAACCTGCGGAAAACGTACGGCGGCAAGTTGGCGCTGCTCGACCAGCTCAGCGAGAAGATGGCGGAGCCGAGGAGTCGCTGATGTCCGCCGCATCGCTGCTAGCTGCCGATTCGATGTGGGAGTTGTTCTCGCGCGCGGTCTCGCTGCGCGACTACAACACGCGTGTCGTTCTGGCGGGGACGACGATGCTCGGCGTCAGTGGCGGGTTGGTCGGGACGTTCTTGATCCTGCGCAAGCGGGCCTTGGCGGCGGACGTCGTGAGTCACGCGGCGTTGCCGGGAATCGCACTCGCATTCTTGCTGGCCGAGCGATTCGCACCCGGCAGCGGTCGATCCACTGGCGTGTTGTTGCTGGGAGCGTTCGTCTCCGGATTGCTCGGTATGGGGATGACGTTGGCAATTCGGAGTTGGACACGGATCAAGGATGACGCCGCGTTGGCGATCGTGCTGGGGCTGTTCTTCGGAGTGGGCACGGCACTCTTCACGGTCGTACAGAAAACGAAGACGGGGAACGCCGCCGGATTGAGAGACTTCGTGTTCGGCAAGACAGCCTCGCTGGTCGCCGCCGACGTGTGGTTGATCGGCGGGATCTCGGTCGTCGTGATCGTGCTCTGCGGCGGTGTGTTCAAGGAACTTTCGCTGCTGTGCTTCGACGAAGAGTTCGCGGCCGCTCGCGGCTACCGCACGACTCTGCTCGACGGACTGCTGACGCTGATGGCCGTGACCGTCACGTTGATCGGCCTGCAAAGCGTCGGGCTGCTGCTGGTCGTGGCCTTGTTGCTGATCCCGCCGACAGCCGCTCGGTTCTGGACGAACGATTTGAAAGTCATGTCGGGCCTCGCGGCGGTGATCGGTGGAGTGAGTTGCGCCGGCGGTGTCGTACTCAGCTCGTCATTTCCGCGGCTGGCGGCGGGAGCCGTCATCGTGCTCACCGGTTCGGCGTTGTTTCTCGTGAGCCTGATCTTCGGCAAAGAGCGTGGCCTGTGGCCGAGATGGCGATCGCAGCGTCAATTCGAACAACGCATCGGCCGCAGCGATCTGCTACGCGCCTGCTACGAACTCCTCGAACCAATTCTCGGCCCAGAGGAGACCACTCAAGACTCACTCACGAAGTTCGAGATCGACGAACTCGAACTGTCCGCCATGCGGCAATGGCCGCACGGTCGCTTTCACAATTTGATCGCGACCGCCGTTCGCGAGGGCTTGCTGGTCGCGACTTCCAGCGGTGGATTTCATCTGACCTCACGCGGAGCCGAAGCTGCTCGCGACGCCGTCCGGCGGCACCGGCTGTGGGAAATCTATCTGCTCACCCAAACCGACCTCGACCCGCGCCTCGTCGATCGCGGAGCGGACGGCATCGAACATGTCCTCGATCCCGATCAATTGGCAGAACTCGAACGTCGCCTCGGTGCCGAATCGCCTCACGGGGTGCCACCCAGCCCGCATCCAATCACGGTCTCGACAGAATCGCCATGAACTCCTTCCTCACTCCCCTCCAATCATGGACGCTGCTCGACACCTGGGTCGTCGTGATCGGGGCGTTGGCAGCGATGGCGTGCGCGTTGCCGGGGTGTTTTCTGCTGCTGCGGAAGCAGAGCTTGATGGGGGATGCGATCAGTCACACGTCGCTGTTGGGAGTTGTCGGCGCGTTCTTCGTGTCGCACTGGCTGGTGGAGGCCAAAGTCATCAGCCCCGCGACGGAATTGTCGGTGCGACATGTGGCGATGTGTCTCGGAGCGATCGTGGTCGGCGTCCTGTCGGCCTGGCTGACCGAGTCGTTGCAGAAGTTGGGGAACGTCGAAAGCAGCGCCGCATTGGGTGTCGTCTTCACCTCACTGTTCGCGTTGGGGCTGCTGCTGATCCGAGCGTTTGCGGACAACGTTCACATTGATCTGGACTGCGTGTTGTACGGCGAGATCGTGACCGCTCCGCTGGAAACGGTTGGTGAGACGGGCGTGCCGCGAGCGGTCATCGTCAACGGCGTGGTGCTGGCGATCAACCTGCTGCTGACGGTGCTGTTGTTCAAAGAACTTCGGCTGAGCGCGTTCGATCCAGCGTTGGCAACGACGCTGGGCATCCCGGCTCACCTGATGCACTACGCCTTGATGGGGCTGACGGCAATGACGTTGGTCGCGGCATTCGAGAGCGTCGGCAGCATCCTGGTGATCGCGATGCTGATCATCCCGCCCGCGACCGCGTATCTGCTGACCGATCGGCTGCCTCGAATGATCGGACTGAGCCTGTTGATCGGAGCGCTCAGTGCGGCGTTGGGCCACGTCTCGGCGTTGACGTTGCCGCTGCTGATCTCGAGGAGCATCGGGATCGCCGACGTGCAGGACGCCAGTTCCGCCGGGATGATGGCCGCTGCGGCCGGGTTCCTGTTCGTGATGGCGATGCTGCTGGGTCCGAGATACGGACTGGTCGTTCGCGTCTGGCATCGGATGTTGCTCAAGCTACGAATCGCGGGGGAGGACGTGCTCGGCCGGTTGTATCGCTTCGAAGAATCCGCGCCCGCCTCGGCGGACGTTTCGTCGGCGACCGAACGAGCCGCGTGGCTGCGAACGCTCACGACACATTCTTGGCGTTCGCGACTCGCGACTTGGCTGCTGATCCGTCGTGGCTGGCTGATCGGCTCCGGCTCGGACCTGCATCTGACGGACGTCGGTCGCGAGGCCGCACGCACGCTGGTCCGCTCGCATCGCCTGTGGGAATCGTTCCTCGCGAAACACTTCGTGCTCGGCGAAGGCCGCTTCCACGAGAGTGCCGAGCAGGTCGAGCACTTCCTCGATCCCGAATTGCTCGCCGAACTGGATCACGACCTCGACCGCCCCGGCGTCGATCCGCACGGCCGAGCGATCCCGAAGTAGCCTGGGATTTGGCAAAAGTTGCTGGCGATCGCACGAACGATAGGGGTAGGAACGACTGATTGAGTTCAGTCGCCCCTCCCTCCGAACCGGACGGGCGGGTTTCCCGCATCCGGCTCTCCGGTTGATGGTCTTACCTGCGAGAGGATTGAACGGCCAGAGCATGGGCGGTCGTC
>SYJG01000506.1 GCA_005798445.1 Planctomyces sp. | reverse complement strand
GAAGCGAAACCCAGATGTGCTGGAATTGATCCGGGGCAAGTCGGCTCGCGTGATGGCCTCGTTGACGCAGTTGCAGTTTCTGACGAAGGGTTTGCCGATGGCGTACAACCGCGACTTACAGGAAGACAAGCTCTCGCTGTTCGCCGCGTTCGACACGACCGCCGCGTGCCTGGAACTGGCCGAACCGCTGGCCGCTCAAGCCGAATTGCAACGGGATCGCATCGCCGCGCGGCTGGAGGAAGGATTCCTCGATGCAACGATGCTGATGGAATACCTGATCGGCAAAGGCGTCCCGATGCGGACGGCTCACGATACGGTCGGTAAACTGGTCGCGTTGTGCGATTCGCGGAAGTGTCGATTGTCTGATCTGCCGCTGGCCGATCTGCAATCGGCGTGCGATCGGATCACGGCCGACGTCAGCCAAGTGCTCGGGACAGCCAACGCGGTTGCAGCGCTGCGCAGCTTTGGCTCTGGTGGGCATCAACCGGTGCTCGCCCAAATCAAGTTCTGGAAAGAAAAGCTGACGTGAACGGACTCACGAGCGATGACTCTCGGCCTGAGCCGCAACCACGCGGACAGCGCGTTCGCCGACTGACTCACAACTTGCGAGTCAGCCAGGCGGATGCCGCCGCGTTCGGCGTGATGGTCGGCCTGGGTGAGACCTACTTGCCGCTGTTCGTCCTGACGGTCGGGCTGAGCGAGGTGATGTCGGGTCTCGTCGTCAGCGTGCCGGTGTTGCTGGGTGGCTTGTTGCAGATGATCTCGCCTTGGGCGGTCGGCCTTCTGAAGTCACACAAGCGCTGGGTTGTGTTTTGTTCAATGCTGCAAGCGGTCAGCTTCGTGCCGCTGATCGGAGCGGCGATCGTCGGTTACATCCCGCCTTGGGCCGCATTGGTGGTCGCCTCGTTGTACTGGGCCGGAGGTCTGGGAACTGGGCCGGCCTGGAACGTCTGGATTGGGACACTTGTGCCTCGTACGATTCGAGCGCACTTCTTCGCAAAGCGGACTCGCTTGCAGCAGCTCACCGTTCTGGCCGGATTTCTAGGCGGAGGTTTCGCTCTGCAATTCGGCAAGCGGCTGGATGTCGCTGCCGGTACCGGCCATGAAAATGTGCTGACGGTGTTTGGCATCTTGTTCGCAATTGCGTTCGTCTGTCGAGTCTTGTCCGCCTCGTTCCTGGCCGCGCAGCTTGAACCGATGCCGTTGTCCGTGGAACGTCGCCGAGTGCCGGTGCTCGAACAATTGCGGTCGTACCGACACAGCGCCGGGGGGCGTTTGTTGTTTTACATCATCGTGGTGCAGTTCGGAGTGTGGATCACCGGGCCGTACTTCGCGCCGTACATGCGGGAGAAATTGCAGTTCTCGTACGTCGATTACTCAGTGCTGATCGCGTTCTCGTTCGTCTTCAAGATCATGGCTTTGCCGCTTTGCGGTCGGTTTGCGAAACGATGGGGGGCCCGGCGATTGCTGACGCTGGGCGGAATCGGCATCGTGCCGATGTCCGGCATGTGGAGCATTTCGGACAACTACGCTTGGCTGTGTCTGACTCAGATCACCGCTGGCGTCTGCTGGGCCGCGTACGAGTTGGCGTTCTTCCTGCTGTTCTTCGAGTCGATTCCGGCGGACGAACGAGTCGGCGTGTTGACGCTGTTCAATCTGCTCAACAGCGCCGCTCTGGCCGCCGGTGCGTTGGTCGGTGGAGTCATTCTGTCGCTCGCTCACGAAGCTCCGTGGGCGTATCACGCCTTGTTCGTGGTCTCATCGATGTGGCGAGCGATCGGGCTGATCTTCTTGTGGCGAGTGCCGCACATCGAAGTCACCGGGGATGCGGTCGGAGTGCAAATCGAAGAGCTACGCCCGACTGGCGAAGCGCTCGACGGCCCGATCTTGTCGAGCCTGCCGGATGAGACTCGCCGTTGAAAACGAGCTCGACGACGCTTCAAATCACTCGCATCACACGGAACACACCATGCAGAAATTGATCGAAGCGAGCGAGATTCAAAAAGTGGTCGCGACCTTGGGGCATCGGATCGCGACCGAGTATCGAGATGAGCCACTCACCGTGTTGGGAGTCCTCACCGGCAGCATCGTCTTTCTGGCGGACTTGATTCGGACCATCGACCTCCCGCTGCGAGTCGGACTGATTCAAGCCTCCAGCTATCGGGGAGCGACGACACAGCCGCTCGAACTGCGAATCAACGACTCGCTGGTGCCCGACATTCGAGACCGCTCGGTGTTGCTGGTGGATGACATCTTCGACACCGGCCACACGATGGCGGCGTTGCTGGAGACGATCCGCCGCAGTTCACCGCGCAGCGTCCGCTCGGCCGTGTTACTGTGGAAGTCCGGTAAGGCAAAGGTCGCGATTCAGCCCGACTACCACTGCTTCAAAATCCCAGATCGTTTCGTCGTGGGCTACGGTTTGGATTACAACGACGACTACCGGCACCTGCCGTTCATTGCGGCACTCGAGCCGAAGGACTTGTGATTGGAACTCCCCGTTGTCTGATTGATGGCCGCATCTCCATGCCAACTGACCCTCATTCCTACGAACTGTTGCTTCGCGAGACGCTGCGTGAGCGTCTCAAAGCCAGTTCGTTGCTGACGGAAGAGGAACTGGCGGAATCGCTGAAATGGATCGACGCTCAAAGCAGTAAGTTCGACGCGTCGTGGGCGGCGCAGTCACTGGCGGCACAAGGTTGGTTGACTCCGTTTCAGGCGCGAGCAGTTTGCGATGGGCAGTTCGGCGATCTACAGATTGGCAACTACGACATTCTCGACAAGCTGGGCAGCGGCGGCATGGGAACGGTTTACAAGGCTCGGCACCGCCGCATGAAGCGAATCGTTGCGGTCAAGGTGCTGGCGGCGAACCTCGGCGACAACAAATCCTTCGTGCAACGCTTCCAGCGCGAAGTCGAAACTGCGGCGCGGCTGTCGCATCCCAACATCGTGACGGCTCACGATGCTGATGTCTGTAAGGTGGGAAACTACCTCGTGATGGAGTTCATCGACGGAGCGGACCTCGACCGGCTCGTGCGACTGCGCGGTGCGTTGTCTCCCAGTCTGGCCGCGACACTGATTCTTCAAGCGGCTCGCGGTTTGGAGCACGCGCACTCACAGGGAATTATCCATCGCGATATCAAACCGGCGAATCTGCTGCTGGATTCTGCGGGGTCACTCAAAATCACCGACTTGGGCCTGGTGCGCAGCACGGATCTTTTCGGGGAATCGGACAGCCAAGAGTCGATGCTGACCAAGACGGGGGGCATCTTGGGGACGGTCGATTTCATGCCGCCGGAGCAAGCCTTCAATCCGTCGCTCGTCGATCATCGGGCTGACATCTACAGTTTGGGCTGTACGCTCTTTTTTCTGGTGATGGCTCGCCCCCCCTTCGGAGGCGAGACACCGATGGAAACGCTGCTCTTGCACAGGCAGGAGCCGATCCCATCGCTGCTGCAACTGCACACGGACATGCCCTACGAATTGGACGACATTTACAAGCGAATGGTCGGCAAGTTGCCAGACGAACGAATCGCCACGATGTCGTTGGTTGTCCGCGCCTTCGAACGGAGCGGACTGATCTTGTCCGATGCCGAAGTCGCCAACGAACTCAAGCAGATGCGGATGTCCGAATTGATCACGTCTCCAAGTCCTCCCTCCTCGGCGACGCCGGTACCCGGTATCGCCAAGGGGACCACTCCCGCTCATCCGAGCCCCGTGTCCCCCGCGCGAGCGCGCGGTTCATTAACAGTGCTTGTCGCCGATTCCAGCCTCACGGTCCGAGTTCATATCCGCAACACACTGACGAACCTCGGCTTCACCAAGGTCATGGACTTTTCGGACGGCACGAAAGCGATGAATGCTTTGGCAGCTCAATCGTTCGATTTGATTGTCACCGGCCTGAACCTGTCTGGGGTCGATGGCCAAGAACTGATCGGGCGGCTTCGGCAAACTCCAGAGTTTGCCGACACACCAATTCTGCTGGTCACGACCGAAGCAGCACCGGCCAAGTTGCAATCTCTGCGTCGCATCGGCGCGTCGGCGATCATCGACAAAAGCTTTCGCGCCGATGAAGTCCGCGCCGTGCTCGATCCGCTCTTTCCGTCCGTGTAACCTGGTGCGTCGATCACACTACTCCACCGGAGCCGCATCGCGGAACGTGTAGACGTCCAGCGGAGCAAGCTTCGCGATCTCACGATTCTTCACGTTGGGCAGTACGAACGGGATGGCGTAGCAGCCAACTTTTCCAGTGGACATCTCGGCGACGTAGATCACACTCGCCGCCGCCTGCGATCCAGGTTTGGCACGAATCTGGGCCAGCCCCGGAGTCATCGCGTATGCCGGCTTATTACCTTTGACCTGCAGATCAGTGCCCACGTCGGCCGCGAAAAACTGGACGAACCCCTGCCCTTGCTTGCCCAAACAGGCTCCCGTCAACCGGCCCGTCAAAAAATCGAGCACAAAGACCGCTTCTAAACCAGGGTCGACAACGACGGTACACATGCCGAACTTCTCGTTGCGGTCAGACGTTGCGGCGGTCAATGGACGATGCGGCCACAACGCCGCGATCCCCAGGCCCACGACGACTCCGGCGGTCAGCCAGAGCCACCCGGGGACACGGTGACGAGAAGACGAAGACATCAACGGTTGAGGTGCGAGAGGTTCCACGAGGCATCTCCGTGAAGTTCAAAGGGCCATGCGAAATGGGGCGAGCACGCTGCTCACAGCAGCCGTTTCGAGTCAGCCGCAATCTATCGAGCCTTTTTGTCAGCGACTAGGCTAGCCCGTTCCGCCGCGAACTCGTCTTCCGGCGGAAGTCGCGATTGGACTACCCTCCAAAATGAGGGATCGAAGTCGGCTCACCGTCCGCGAAAATGAGTTTCGCGACGCCCACGCCGTCCGCCGATTGGAAAAGGGAATTTCATGCGGACCATCGCGGTGATGAATCAAAAAGGGGGCGTCGGCAAGACGACCACCAGCGTCAATCTGGCCGCGGGACTGGCAACACGCGGACGCAAGGTCTGCCTGATTGATCTCGATCCGCAAGGTCACACCTCGATGCACCTGGGGGTCGAGCCAACCGGGTCGATGCCGACGATTTATCAGGTCTTCGCGGGGGACAAGACCCTGGCTGAAGTCCGGCAGATGGTCGCCCCGAACCTGTGGGTCGTTCCAGCCAACGTCGAGCTCGCCGCGATCGAGATGGAACTGGCCAACGTCGCCGACCGGGAACTGATCCTGCGCGCTGCGCTGCAGCAGCTCACGAAGTCGCAGCCAGTGGACTACGTCCTCATCGATTGCCCGCCGTCACTGGGCGTACTGACCGTCAACGCACTGACGGCGGTCAAGGAAGTCTTCATCCCATTGCAGCCGCACTTCTTCGCGCTGCAAGGGTTGTCGAAGTTGCTGGAAACAACAGCACGCGTGACTCGGCGATTGAACCGCGATCTCAAAGTCAGCGGCGTTGTGGTCTGTCTCTTCGAGACCGGCACGCGCCTGGCAAGCGATGTGATTGCCGACCTGACGAATTTCCTGCGGTCGAGCGATTCGAACGCCCCGTGGGCGACTGCTCGTATCTTCCAGACGAAAGTCCGCCGCAACATCAAGCTCGCGGAAGCACCGAGCTTTGGCCAATCGATCTTCGACTACGAACCGAAATCCGCTGGCGCGCAGGACTACCTGTCGATCATCGAAGAGGTGATCGCGATGGAGGCGGCTGGTTCCGTCCCGCAAGCCGCATGACTCGTGGGGCCGGTCTTCAACCTGCCCGTCTCCGGATGGTGGCTCGGCAGGTTGAAAACCTGCCCCACGTTGATTTTTGCTCGCGGCAGCCGTGTAATTCGGCCGCACATTTCGGCGGGCGATCGACCGCCAATTCTTTGACCCGCTGAAATTCCGCAGGAGATTGGCAACATGGAAACCACAAACGGCGCACTCAATCGGAAACTTCGGATGGCTCTGGTCGGCGGTGGCCAGGGAGCCTTCATCGGCCGAGTCCACGCGACCGCCGCGATCCTCGATAACCGCGCCGAACTCGTCGCCGGCGCACTCTCATCCAACCCGGAGAAAGCCAAGGCATCCGCTCCGGCCTACGACATCAAGCCCGACCGCGCGTACGGCTCGATCGAAGAGTTGGTCGAAAAAGAATCGAAACTCTCCGCCGACAAACGGATCGACTTCGTCACCGTCGCGACTCCGAATCACACGCACTTCCCGATCGCCAAGGCCGCGCTCGAAGGGGGCTTCAACGTCATCTGCGACAAGCCGATGACGTTCGACCTCACGCAGGCGGAACAGCTCACGGAAATCGTGACGAAGACCGGAGCGGTCTTCGCCGTCTCGCACAACTACACCGGCTACCCGTTGGTGCGGATGGCTCGGCAGATGATTCTCAATGGCGAACTGGGTGAGATTCAGGCGGTTCGCTCGTGCTACATCCAAGGCTGGCTGCGCACGCGGCTGGAAACGAGCGACCAGAAGCAAGCCGCGTGGCGAACCGATCCGGGTAAGTCCGGCGCGGCGGGTTGCTTCGGCGACATTGCGACGCACGCCTACAACCTCGGCCGCTACATGACCGGCCTGTTGCCGGAATCGGTCTCGTGCAATCTGAAAGTGTTCGAGCCAGGTCGAAAGCTCGACGACTACGGCCACGCGGTCGTCCGCTTTGAGAACGGAGGACTCGGCACCGTCACCGCCAGCCAGATTTCGCACGGCCGCGAGAACGACCTGTTCATCGAGATCGACGGCACGAAGGGGGCGATTCAGTGGCGACAAGAAGAGCCAAACGTACTCACCTTGCGACGCAACGGTCAGCCACACGCGATCTACACGCGCGACCCGAATGCGCCGTACATGAACGACGCGGGCAAAGCGGCTTGCCGCTTGCCCTCCGGACACCCTGAAGCGTTCTTCGAGGCGTTCGCCAACATCTACCGCTCGGCCTACGACGCGATCATCGCTCGCGCGACCGGTGCCGATTGGGAAAAGGTCAACACGATTTATCCGAACGTGAATGACGGCGTCGAAGGGATGTACTTCATCCAACAATGCGTCGCCAGCAGCGCCGAAAACGGAGCGTGGCTGCCGCTCAAGCACAAGCTGGCTCGGAAGTAACGGATTCGGTTTCCAGCAAGAGGCGCTCGTTGCGGGGGAGGGCGAGGCTCCTGCCGAGCCGTGTCGAAGAGAACGCGTGATTCACACACCGGCTCGGCGGGAGCCTCGTCCTCCCGAACAAAGGCGTGGTTTTCAATTGGGATCCGGATGATTTCCGAATGTCATCCACATGCCATACCGCGACCGTCAGGGAGCGGTCAATGCTGTCCGTTCGCTGGCGGTCGCGGTACTAATTTATGCAATTCACTTTTGCCGAACTGGTCGTTTCGCGTCAGCAATGGCTGCAAGAGGTTCTCAAGCCGTGGTGCCTTGCCGCACCGTGGAAAGAGTTGTTTCAAGCCGAGCAAGACTGGACCAACCTCGCGGGCCAAGTTGATCCGCAGGGGACGCTCTGGGCCTGGGCCTGGAGCCGGTTTCCAGCACTTGTCTGCGAGGGCTTGGCGGGCATTGAAGAAACGCATTTCATCCGAGTGACGACTCGCGACGGACAAGTCTTAACCGGCTATCCCGATAACCGCGAAAGCCGACACGGCAAGTTGCGGTTGCTCTGCGAGACATCACCCGGCAGCGGGCAGCATGAACTCTCGGAAGCGATCTCGATTGACGACGTCGTCGCGGTGGATCGTTTGTAGCCCGACCCCTTGTGGGTCGGTCGATGCCTGCATTCACCTGAGTCACCCAGGCCACAAGGGCCTGGGCTACTTCATCCGCACGCCGATCGCGGAGCCGATGGCGACTTCCGGCCACAGCTTGCCGGCGGGGTGGACGCGGACGGTGATCCATGAATCGGCATCGCCGTTGCGGTTGTGAGCCTGCGGGCAGATGAATGCCACGCGGCCGGTGCGGTCTTCGCCCGCGAAGTCCAGCCGCAGCGTTTGACCGACATGCAACTTGATGACTTCGCGAGACGGGACATCGACTTCGACGAACGGCCGCTCGCGGTCGTGAACCGTGACCAAAGCCTCACCGACCCCCACGGGATCAGCAACATGCTTGGAGAACGAGCCGACGATCCCATGACCGGGCGACGTGACCGACATCGCGGCCTTTTGCTTGTTGAGCGCTTCAAACTGCTCGGCCGCCTGCGCCAGTTTTGCTTCGGCGACATCGACGCCCGCCGCCTTGCGGATCATCTCCGGAAGGTCTTTTCGCAGCTTCTCCAACTCGGCGATGTGATGCTCGCAAAACTCCGAAGAGGCTTTGTTGACCTCCGCCAAGTTGAGCGCCAATTCTTGTCGCATGACGATGCTGAAGCGCATTCCTTGCGGAACAGCGACCGGCTCGGTGGGAATCGAATCGAAGATCCGCTCCGGCTGACTGAGAAAATCGGGACTCGCCGCCAGCCATCGTCCGCTCGCAGACTCCTTCGCCAGGTTTCGTAGCGTGACATGCTCAAGCTTGGCTGCGTAACTCTCGCGAAGAAACTTGGCAGCCTCGAGCCGTGTGCGGAGCAGGTCATCGTCAACGTCCTTGCGTTGCAGACTCATTTCCACTTCCGCCTTGGCTCGGCATTGTTCGAGAGAGGCCTGCAGCGATGTGACCTCCCGCGACTTCACGGAGATTTCGCGATCGAGCGACTCGTCGGCGAGTTGGATCAGCGCTTGTCGGGGCTGAATGGCCTCGCCCGACCGAGCTTGCACGGCTTCCACTCGACCGGAGCGCGGGGCGTACACGATCGATTGTTCAGCGCGAAGGAATCCGATCAGGCGGACTTCTCCGGCGCGAGCCAGCAACGCCGTCGCACCCAGCCCGGCGAACAACGCGACAGTCGCCAGTGGCAACAATCGCAGGAGGGACAATTCCGAACCCGGAGCGGTTGTCTCCGAATGTGCAGGGGCCGTATCCGCCAGAAGCGGCGATGAAGTCATAGCGCAAGTCCCCCGCGAGCCGGCCGCTGGCCGAATCGTCTGCCCTCGTGAACCATGCCGATTGGCACGTCCTCATAAAATCGGAGCGGCAACAATCGCGCAATGACGGGAACTGCCTTGTGCTTCACCAGTTGGCACCAAGACCAAAGCAAAGTCTCGCTGAGCGGATCGAGAGGATTTCGTGGCAAAGCTTCACATCGCCAGTCGTCAATCGCCGATCCGGCGCACGACATCCTCGGTGAGAAAGCGAACTTTCGGCTGCGTCGCGTACTTGTCGTCAGCCGCTCGATAGCCAGCCACACAGACAACGACGGTGCCAAAACCGTCGCTCGGCAGACCGAGCAGTTCGTCGTATTTCTCCGGGACGATTCCTTCCATCGGACAGGTATCAATGCCCAGCATCGCCGCCGACGTCATGAGATTTCCCAGAGCGATGTAGGCTTGCAGCCCTGCCCAATGATGGATGTCGAACCCGGCCGGAGGCGGGACCAGCGACTTCATCAGCATCTTCTTGAACCCAGCCAAAGACTCGACCGGCTTGCCATGAACCTCCGCCGTTCGCGCGAGATGCCCATCCACATCCGACTCAGTCAACGGCTTCCGCACCGCGAAGACCACGACATGCGAAGCCTCCGCCACCTGCCGCTGCCCCCACGAGATCGGCACCAGCTTGTCCTTCGTCCCCTGATCGGTGATGACCACAAACCGCCACGGCTGCAAACCGAACGACGACGGCGTCAGCACCAACGCCTGCTCCAGCGTTTGCCAATCGTCGGCTGAGATTTTTTGAGCAGGATCAAACTTCTTGACGGCATACCGCCACCGCAATTGTTGAAGCAGAGTTTCGTTGCTGACGGGCTTCGACGACATGGGCAAATTCTTCCCAAACAAACAGACGAGTCGTGTTCTCGATTGAGATAGCTTCAATTCTCTTGCGACCAGGTTGATCGCATCTTCTTCGCGGCCTCTTGTACGTCTTTGGGAATGAAGTATCGAACTTGGTCGCTCAGTCTTTGGGTCAACGGTTTCAAGCGGTCAAGGACCAACGAGATTTCAACCGGTTTTGGCTCTCCATCAATGACGATTCGGATGGCATTCTTGACACTTTGCTCATCGCTCTCTTTCTCAGGAATGTAAGGCCGATGGTATTTGGCATTCACTTGGTCCTTCAGGCAGTACATTGTCGCCGGTTTGTAACCGGCCTTTCGCACGATTTGATGAAGAGCCATTTCCCATTTGGAGTTATCTGACGCGAGTCGATTATCAGAGTACGGCGGTTCGATCATCGCGAAACGATCACGACACAAGAATCGGCGAGCGAGATCACTGAGGCTGGGATCTTTGTGAGTTGTCCAGTTCTGGATTTGCTGAAGCACGGAAAATTCTTCGATTGCCAGGTATTGTGCGACACTTGGGTCGTCCGCTTTCCAAAACGCACGGACTTTGGGAACCAGCGACACGTTTGTCCCATCGTCATTAAGTTTTCTTGCTCGCCGCCACATTGCTTCGATCATTTTCTCAAAGCCGCGAGTCGTCTTGTGGAGATAGACGTTTTGGTACATGTAGAACCGCGCGAAAATGTACTCTTCAATGGCGAGCTTTGCTTTCTCGCTCCATACCAAATCACGGCCTGAGTTCTCATCTTCATAAAAGCTGAACGTGGTGAGCAGTCGGTGCCAGTCAAAGTGGCCATAACCTGCACCGGTGAAGAGGCTATCTCGACGTAGATAGTCGAGCCGGTCCATGTCAAGTTGACTTGATAAGAGATACTTCATCCACGCAGGGTGGTCGTGATTGTTCGCGTCGATCAACTCAGCGACGGTATTTGGAAGGGACTTCGCGACGTTGCTCAGAATCTTGCGAACTTTTGAATCTTCGTCGAGCACGATTTTCTTGGACCAAACTTCGTGCTTGATCCCCAAACACGGCTCAAACAAATGCGAGAATGGGCCGTGACCAACATCATGCAACAATGCTGTCGCCAGAAGTGGCTCGCGGGCCTGATTTACTTGGGCATCTTCTGAGTCAATGTCCTTGAGATGCCGCAGTGCTTGTAACGTCAGATGCAAGACGCCAAGGCTGTGTGCGAGTCGATTGTGATCGGCACCCGGGTAGGTCAGGGAACTAACACCAAGTTGATGGATTCGCCGCAGCCGCTGAACCTCTGGGCAATTTAGGAGATCGATCAGCCAACCATCTCGTTTGCGATCAATTCCGACGTAGTTGTAAAGTGGATCTCGGAAGACTTTTTGCGACATAACGACCCATCGTGTTTCGACTCACGAGAGAACCTTCTGCGCAAGCGGCAACGCCGCTCTAACAGCCGGTGTTCGCTTGAATTTGAAAGCTTTCTCAACGGCTTCTTGCCAGTTGCATCCTTGGTTGTGAAAGAAACCGATGGTCGCGGCGTATTCCAATTTTTTCAGATCCTCGTTCAGCAACTCTTTGGCTTGCCGCTCAAAACCACTCAATTCCCGAGCTACTAATGCTCCTTGATTCGTCGCTTCAAATTCCGCGAGTTGTTTTTTGGCGGCGTCTGTCAGGCGATAGGAGTATTGCTCACCAACAGCACTGGATGAGCATTCTTCATTTAGCAAACCAGCTTGCACCATGCTGTCCGTCAATCGTGCGAGCTCATCCGAATAGGGACCGTAGTGGTGCAACACAAAATCAACCTCGAACGAACAGCCTCCAGCTTGCAGAAGATAGACCAACTTTTGAAGCCGCTTTCGCGAATGCAATCGGTCTGCCCATGAAACAAGCTTCGCGAGTTGATATCGAGTCACTACATGCCTCCGTGCAATTCAAAAAAAATCCAGCCGCTGAGCAAGCCGTGCTCTAAGCGACATGAGGGTGGGAACCGTCGCATTTCGACGTCTTCTTGTAAAGGCTGGCCCGAAACTCAAATCAACTCCCGAATCGGTGTGCCGCGCGTCAGCGGAATTGGCCGGCCCTGCGGGTCGAGGAATTCTTGGGTGTGGTCGATGCCGAGGTGTTTGTAGATCGTGGCGAGGATGTCGTGCGGGTCGTGTTGCAGATCGACGGGGTGCTCGCCGAAGCGATTCGTCTGGCCGAGGACTTGGCCCATCGGCATTCCGCCGCCGCTGACGAGGATCGACATGGCTCCGGGGTAATGGTCGCGGCCGATGCGGCCCTCTTTGAATTCGAGTCGCGGAGTGCGACCGAACTCGCCGGTGACGATGAGCAGCACTTTCTTGTCGAGGCCGCGAGCGAACAGGTCTTCGATCAGCGTCGTGACGACGTGATCGTAGCGCGGCGTGCGAGCGACCATCGCGGTCGGCATGTCCCAGTTGACGGCGTGATCGTCCCAATCATGAGCCTTCGAGTTCGGGCCGCTGCCGGGGACGCGGATCGAAACAAAACTGACTCCCGATTCCACCAGCCGCCGCGCGAGCAGCACTTCGCGGCCGAAGTAGTCGTCGCCGTACTTGTCGCGCAGCTTCGGGTCTTCCTGCGAGATATCGAACGCCTTCTGAGCCTTGCCGGTCGTGAGGATGTCGATCGCTCGGCGGTTGAAGGCGTCGAGTGCGTCCATCGAGCCGCCTTGATCGAGTCCACGGCGCAGCGAATCGAACGAGCGTTGCAGGCTCAGCCGGTCATCAAGCTTGCGTGAGTCCACCGTCAGACTGGCGTCACGCAGCGAGAAATTGCAGATCGGCAAACGGTACTGCGAACTCCAATACCCCTGAGCGATGCCGGGGCTGTAGTCCGGCCCGTTGACACAGACGCCGTTGATCGCGACCGCAGCCGGCATTCCGCGATGTTTGTTCTCCAGCACGCGATTCACGACTGGGCCGACCATCGGGTAATGCGACTCGGCAGTGCCGGTCTTCATCTGGCCGTAGCCGGAAAGAAACCTCGCATGTCCCTCGAAATGATTCGCTTGATCGTGGCTGACCGAGCGGATGATCGTGTACTTGTCGGCCATCTGAGCGTGCCGGGGCAGCAGTTCGCAAACATCGAGTCCGGGGACGTTGGTCGGGATCGGCGAGAACGGCCCGCGAATGTCGGTCGGAGCGTTCGGCTTCATGTCGTACGTTTCGAGATGGCTCGGCCCGCCATGCACGAACAGCAGAATGACTGCGGTGTCTTTGATCTCGGCGATACCGTTCGTCGCGGCCGCGGCTCGGAAGCGAAGCAGTTCGGCCAGCGTCAGTCCGCCAAGCCCCAGAAAACCCGCTCGCAGCGAGTCTCGCCGAGTCATCATTCGTCGCAGTCGCAGCGGTTCACACAGCAGGTCGAGCATGTCGGTTTCCTCGAATTCCATCAGCCGTCACGGATGCGAAGATTATCGGCAAGCGGAGCGACTTTCGGCAACACGCAAGGCTTTTGCGGAGGAAAACGACTGACCCCAACACGTCACACGGCCAAATTCCAGTCGTCGTCGAGGGCAAATGCCTCGTCGATTTCGATCAACCGATTGAAGCAGAGCACGTCGTCGCCGACATCCGGGCCGCCGCCGTTTTCACCCGCCACGCGGTCGGTGCCGGAGTCTCCTTTGACAGTGTCCGCGCCGAGACCACCGGAGAGGATTTCGTCGCCGGACCCGCCGCGCAGCAAAACGTTGTCGCCATCGCCGGACTGAGAATCTTTGCCCTCGCCGCAGCGCAGATCATTGTTGCCCGCATCCCCCGACTGCCTGTCGTGGCCGCGATTGCCGTACGGCAAATCACGATCGTCGTCCCCTTCCAGCACATCGCTCGCCGAAATCTGAACAACACTCAGTCGTCGTTCGTGATGGTTCCGGTGGCGAGGTTGTTGATTCCGACAGAGTGATTCAGTCCGACGGTCAGCGCGAGGAGTACCGATTCGTTCGCCTCGAAGAGAGTGTCGCCGGTGGGATTGATCGTGATGGTCTTCGTGGCGGCTCCGTTGCCGAACGTGACTGTGCCAGTGGTCGAGGTGAATGTGGCGGCTCCGCTGACGGCGTAGTCGGTGCTGAATGTGGCGGTGCCGCCGACGGTGAATTGCACCGTCAGCGCAGTGCTGAGGAATCCGGTGCGGGTGAACGTGTAGATCAAGTTCGGCGTTCCGTTTTCGATGACGCTCGCGGGGGAGACCGTGACGGTGACTTCGGCGTCATCGTTGGTGATCGTCGTCGTGGCGATGTTCGGAGCACCGATGACGAAGCTGTCACCGGCGGTCACGGTGAGGATCACCGTCTCGTTCGCTTCGACAGCGTTGTCGGCGGTCGGGTCGATGGTGACGTTCGCGGTAGCTTGGCCGGCGGCGAAGGTCACGGTGCCGGCCGATTCCGAGAGCGTCGTGGCTCCTGTCACGGCGTAGTCGGTGTTGAACGTCGCGGTGCCGCCGACGGAGAAGTTCGCGGTGAGCGGCTCCGTGGTCGGGCCGCTGCGAGTGAACGTGAAGACGGCGTTGGCCGTGCCGTTCTCGGTGACGTTCGCGGGGCTGACGATGATCGACACGCGCGGATCGTCGTTGAGGATCGTCCCGGTTGCGGCGTTCGCGTCACCGATCAAGTAGTTCGGACTCTCGGCGAGCGTCAGGATCATGGTCTCGTCGAGTTCAACGATCGTGTCGGCTTTTGGGTCGACCGTGATGGTCTTCGTCGTTTTTCCAGACGCGAACGCGAGAGTTCCGGTGGTTGGAGTGAACGTCGCGGCCCCCTTCTGAGTGAAGTCGTCGGTGAGCGTCGCGGTGCCGCCGACGTTGAAGTTCACGGTCAGTGCGGCTCCCACGAATCCGGTGCGAGTGAACGTGTAGACGAGATTTGGCTTGTCGTCCTCGGTGACGGCGGGTGAGACCGTGATGATGACTTCAGCGTCGTCGTTGTTGATCGTGCCGGTCGCGGCCGTGTTCAGCGGCGCGGCGAAGTAGCCGTCACCGTCGATGACCGTGAGGATCGCGGTTTCGTTTTCTTCGACGGCCCGGTCGCCAGTCGGATCGAGCGTCACACTTGCCGTCGCCTGTCCGGCGGCGAAGGTCACGCTGCCGGTGGTGGCGTCGAACGATGCCGCTCCGGTCGCGGCGTAGTCCGTGTTGAACGTGGCCGAGCCGCCGACCGTGAAGTTCGCCGTCAGCGCATTCGCCGTCGAGCCAGTGCGTGTGAACGTGTAGACGAGATTCGTCGTCCCGTTCTCGGCGACGCTGCTCGGCGCGACCTTCACCGAGACTTGCGGATCATCGTCCGTGATCGTCCCGGTCGCGGCATTCGCACCGGCCGAGACCGAGTAGGCCGCTGCCGGAGTCAGCGTCAGCACGACCGTCTCGTTCCCTTCGATGGCCGCATCGACGACCGGATCAATCTCGACGACCTTGGTCGTCTGATTCGCTGGGATGACGACCGTCCCCGCCGTCGCGCTGAAGTTGCCCGCTCCCTTTGGAGAGTAATCGGTCTTGAACGTCGCCGTGCCGCCGACTGAGTAGTTGGCCGTCAGTGCTGTGCCGATCGCTCCGACGCGCGTGAACGTGTAGAGCAAGTTCCGAGTCCCGTCCTCCTGCACCGTTCCCTGAGTGGCCGTGACGGAGACTTCGGTTTCATCCGCGACAATCGTGCTCGTCGCCACGATCGCATTCGCCGCTCCGAGCGCGTAACCGGCCCCCACGACGAGCGTCAGCACGGCGGTCTCGTTCGGTTCGATCACCGTGTCACCAGCGGGGTCGAGTGTGATCGTCGCCTTCGACTGGCCCGCCGCAAACGTCACGCTGCCGGTCGTCGCATCGAACGCCGTCGCGCCGCTGATCGTGTAGTCGGAGTTGAACGTCGCTGTCCCGCCGACGTTGAAGTTCACCGTCAACGGCTGAGTCGTCGCACCGCTGCGTGTGAATGTGAAGACCGAATTCTGCACGCCGTTCTCAACCACACTCGCCGGACTGACCGCAACCGTGACCTTGGGTGGGGTGGGTACGGGCGCTGGAACATCGTCGTTGGTGATCGTGCAAGTTGCCACGGTTGGATTTCCGAGGCGGTAGGTGTCACCGGCGTTGAGCGTCACGACGACGGTTTCATTCGGTTCGACCGTGGTATCGCCGGCGGGGTCGAGCGTCACGGTCACTTGGGCCTGCCCAACTGCGAAATGGACGCTGCCGCTGGTCGCGTCAAAGGCCGTCGCGCCGCTGATCGCGTAATCGTTGTTGAACGTGGAATCAAACGTCGCCGTACCGCCGACCGTGAAATTCACTGTGAGCGGAAAATTGGCTTCGCCGCTGCGTGTGAACGTGAAGACCGAATTCTGCACGCCGTTCTCAACCACGCTGGTCGGAGTGACCGCGACCGAGACTACGGGCAAATCGTCGCTCGTGATCGTGCCGACCGCAGTCGTGAGATTGCCGAGGCTGTAGGAGGCATTCGTGTCGAGCGTCAGGATGACGGTTTCATGCGGTTCGATTCTGGCATCGATCTGAGGGTCGATGACGATGGTTTTGGTGGTCTCGTTGGCGGCAAAATCAATGATTCCGGCTGTGCCCGTGAACGAGGTCACATTTCCGATTGGCGTGTAGTCGGTGATGAATGTGGCCGTGCCGCCAACCGTGAAGAGGACAGAAATGGCAGGTGCCGGGTCGCCGCTGCGCGTGAACGTGAAATTGAGGTTGTTGGGTCCATCTTCGAGCACGGATGCGGGTGCCACCGACAGGTTGACGGTCGGTGGCGGCCCGATCGATTCCGAGACCACCGAGGTATCACCGAATCCAAAAATGGATGCGGTCGCCGTCACGAAGTGATCGACGCCAATCGCTTTGGGGATCGTTGTGTGAAACGAGGCGTTGCCGGAGGCATCGGTCGTGACCAACTCAAAACCGAGGAATGACTCGGCGCGGCGGCCGCTACTCGCGTTCTCGAAGAACTCAATTCGGTAATCGCGAGTTGGCTCGCTGTGCAATGTGCCATCAATCGTGGTTTGGTTCTGCCCGACCAGCAGATTCGTGAGCACTGGAAAGTTCTGGCGATTGTTCGCGCCGGAATCGGCATCCAGGGGGTCATTCGGCGGCAGAAAGACGGCCCTCTGGCCATCCAGGCCAATCGCATTTTTGCCGAGAATCGAGTTGCCAAGGACGGCATTGGAAACGGGACTTCGCGTGCCCCCGATCGTTCCTTGGCTGTTGATCAGAACGCCGAAGCGGGAGTCATTGACGGCGATCAGATTTGCGTCCGATGGGTTTATCCCGCCAATCACATTGTCCGAAGCAAGCCCGTCCAGAGGTTCAATGACAATGCCGCCTGCGATATTCGGTGCTGGATTGCCACTGGCGTCAATACCGATGCGATTGTCCGACACGACGTTCTTTTCACCACCTCGAATCCAGAGGCCGTATGAATCGACGTTGCTTTGTGCAAAGTTCGTCCCGCTGTTGACGATCAGATTATCGAGCAGGTGATTGTTAGATCCGCGCACCTCGATGCCACGATTGTTCGGAATCAATTCTCCAAACGAGTTCCCTACGATGGCATTGTGATCGCCCTTCACCAGGAGACCGACACTCCAAAAGTCCTCGAAATGCAAACCGACGATTTCGCTGTGACTCGACTCGACGATCAATCCAGACTCGAAGATGAACTGGTTGGCGGGATCGGGCCGGAGGATGACCTTTCCCGATGGCAATGCACCATCAATCGTGATTCTGTCGCGAGTGATGAGAGGTCCGCCCTTGAACAGTCCATTGGTCAGGCGAATGTCGAGGTCTCCGGGAGCTTGAAACGTGATCAACCCTCCTGAGTTCCCAAGCGCGTTGGAAAGCTCAATCGCCTCACGCAGGCTCGTATGCTTCGCGTCGGCGACTCCGTCAAACGTGTCGTCGCTCGTATTGACCACCATTTCAAAAGCCCTGTCCGGTCGGTACGGCTTGTCCTCGATGACGTTGAAGACCAGTTCGCGAAAAATCGCGGTGCCGTTCTCGACCTGCGCCATTCGGACGTGTTCTGCGACTCTCCGACGACCATCGTGTGAGAACTTCTGGGAGCGTGGCCCATTCGCGAGCGGACTCCCAGATCCACTGCCTCCCTGAGTCGAGACGACTGATCTCACTGGCAGACCCACTTCGTTGATGTTGTCGGCACTGACGGAATAGGTGACGTTTGCACGGTCGGGAGCGCCGGACGTCACAAAAATACGATCCGCCGTGAGCGTCGTCCCAATCACGGTTCCAGAAGTCGCAACGATTCTTGGTGTGCCACTGAAAGACGACTGCAAGCCCACCACTTTGTTTCCGGAGGCGTCCAGCGCGGTGTACACGATTTGATTGCCGTTCGGACTTAGAAACGGTCTCCCAGGAAAGCTGTGGTCCTGAATCTCGAAGGCGGTCCCAGTCGTCGAGTCTAAGACGGTGACGTATAAAGATTTTCCTTCGCTGTTCAGCACGTCTTTGAAGAGAAAGCGATCATTAGTCTCGCTCATGTCGATGAGCGAACTGGATTGAAAATTCAGCGTTGAGCCATCTTCCAAGTCGTAATGGACCGAGACGCCTAGCCCCTGCTGAATCGGATCAGCGACGACCGGCATGCTGTAAATCACCAGATGTCGCTCAGGGTTGAGGTGCGGCCGCAAGATATGTCCCGTCGGCACACCGCCGGCAAAGACCATTTCGTCACCCGGTTGAGCCTCGTAGTTTTCCGGAGTGGCGAAGACCTCATATCCCCAGGGACTACGCGAGACGGAATAGAACCGCTCCCCATCGGCACTCATCCGCAAATCGGACAACCGCCGTTCGACGAACGGAGTCTCGCTGCGAAAGAGCGGACCGTCAGCCGCAATCTGGTTGCCGGTGCTGGTGTCAAAGATGAATCCCTTGGCAACTTGGGTCACCGGGTCGATCACAGACACGGGCACTCGGCTGCCATTCGTGGTGATGGAACTTAGACCGACTCGCCCGCCGACCAGTTTCCGAGGCTGAAAACTCCCGGCCACGACGTCATTCAAATTCACCACCCACGCCCCCTCTTCAGGCAGGCTGGTGTTAATTTGTTGGTCCGTGACCGAGTAAACCACGGTGCTGCCATCGCCACTCAGCAAGTATTGATCAACGGAAAACTTGGGATCAGTGAACGTGACCAGATCAATCACACTCCCCGTCAGCACCGTGCGGGGCTCCAGCGATTGAATCTGCCCAGCGACGTCGCAGTGGCGATTCCGCCGATTCCTGCGCAACGACGTCGTCGCGAATCGTCGCAGTGAACGGTGTGACAAACGGTTCAACCAAGATGTGAGGAACATGAGCTGGCTCCTGAAAGGGAAGAGGGTGACTCGGACATGAATCGCGCGGCGAAGGCGGATAGCTCGGTGAAGAGTTCGTCTTTCAACAGACATGCGTCCGCGACGCCGCTCTGCTGAGCGGCTGCTAAGTTTTCGCGGCCGCCGCTGTAGAGAATGACCTGCGTCTGAGGTCGCACGGCTTTGATGTGACGGCAGGCGCTCAGGCCGTCGCGGCGAGGCATCTGCATGTCCATGACGATTAAGGTTGGTTCGAGACGTGCCGCCAACTCGATCGCGTCGTCTCCATCGGCGGCAGTCCCGATGACCTCGCAGCCGGGCAGTTCTTCCAACACTCGGCACAGCGTCCGCCGGAAGAATTCGTGGTCATCAACAATCAGCATCCGCAGGTTCATGGTGCGGGGATTGTCGAATTCACGGAGCCACGATCTCCATAGGGTGAATTACTCTGGCGTTGCGTTCATGTTGGAGTTCCGCCGCTGGAGTTCCGCCTTTAGGCGGCTTACTCTTCTCTTCGTGAGCAAACGATGACCGCCTAAAGGCGGAACTCCAACGGAGCAGCGCGATGTATCTGTGGCGGCGGATGACTGACGAGCAGCGTCAGGCCGCACTCAGAGAACGCCAGGCGAACCGCCGGCCTTGGCATGGGCCGGCTCACATTCAGAGTGACACATCGCTGTATCTGTTGACCGCAGCCTGTTACGAGCACGCTCACATCATTGGTGCTTCCCCCGAACGCATGGTCGAGTTTGAAAAGGAACTCCTCGAAGCACTGCATGCTCGCTGCGAACAGGTCTTTGCCTGGATCGTTTTGCCGAATCACTACCACGCGCTGGTGAAGACAGCGGACGTGAAAGCGGCCATCGCCGAGATTGGTCTCGTCCACGGCCGAACTTCGTATCGCTGGAATGGCGAGGACAACCAACGCAAACGCCATGATTGGCATCGCTGTGCCGAAACGGCGATGAAGTCGGAACGCCATTACTGGGCCACGCTGAACTATGTGCTCAACAACGCTGTCCGGCACGGGTATGTCGAACGCTGGCAAGACTGGCCCTACAGCAATGCGGAAGACTATCTTGCCGCCATCGGCCGCGAGCGAGCCGAAGCCATCTGGCGAGATTTCCCGATCCTCGACTTTGGAGCAGACTGGGATCCGCCAGAGCTGTAGTTGCAGTTCCCGTTGGAGTTCCGCCTTTAGGCGGCCCCTTCGAACCGCCTAAAGGCGGAACTCCAGCGGATGCTCCAGCGCGTAGCGCACCAACTCCGTCGCGGAGTGGCAGTCGAGTTTCTGCATGATCGACGTGCGCTGGTTGTCGATCGTTTTGACGCTCAGGCCCAAGTCCAGCGCGATTTGTTTGCTCGACTTGCCGGCGACGAGCAGACGCAGCACGTCGAGTTCTCTCGGCGTGAGCAAACCATCGGGCCGATCCGCCGAGAGTTTCGCGGCGACAATCTCGTCAATCACTTGGCGACCAGCGGCGACGGCGTTCACGGCGGCCAGCAGTTCCTCGAAGGAGCGTGACTTCAAGCAGTAGCCATGCACTCCGGCCGCGAGAGTCCGCCGCGCGTTGACCGGGTCTTCGTGCATGGTCAGCGTCAGCACGCGCGTCGTGCGACTGGTTGAACGGAGCCAGTCCATCAGCTCGACGATGCCAGTGCCGGGCATCGACAGGTCGCTGACGGCGACATCGGGATGATGCTTTTCAATCAAGTCGCGCAGGCTCGACCAGTTGCCCGCTTGGCCGAGCACTTGCACGTTCGCGGCTTCAGACAGCATCCCCACCAAACCCTGCCGTAACACGGCATGATCGTCGGCAACCACAAGTCGAAGCGGCGGCGGCATGTCACCTTTGTAGTCGTCACGCACGGCGTTGCGAAAGCGGATCGGCGAGCGGCAGGGCGTCAGCCCTCCGAGTTTGATTCTCAATTCTCGTTCTCGGTGGGCTGACGCCCAGCCGCTCGCCGAGACGGTTCTAGATCGGGACTTCAATCGTCACCGTCGTGCCGTGACCGAGAACGCTCGTCACGGTGGCTCGGCCGCCGAGCAGTTCGGCGCGTTCGGTGATCGTGGTCAGGCCGATGCCATTGCGGGCGTGCCGAGTGTCGAAGCCTCGGCCGTTGTCGGTCACGCGGAGTTGCAGCCAGCCGGAGGTCGGTTGCAACAGGCTCAGCTCGACGTGCGATGTCTCGGCGTGTTTGAGGATGTTCTGCAAACATTCCTGCGCGATGCGGTAAAGATGGTCGCGTGCCTTCGGGCTGACGGTCATCGAATCGGTTCCCGTCACGGAAATGTTCAACCCGCTGCGAGTGCTCAGTGTCTCCGCCTGATATCGCAGCGCGGCGATCAACGAGATGTGTTCGAGCATCTCCGGCCTCAGGTCGTGCGACACGCGGCGGAGTTCTTCGACGGTCGCCTGCGATTCGCGGATCAGTTCGCTGAGTTCAGCGACCTCAATCGGCTTGCCTTGCTCGACGCGCTGACGATGCCGCTCGATGTTGAACTTGATCGCCAGCAGCGACTGCAACACGCCGTCGTGAATCTCGCGAGCCAGCCGTTTCCGTTCCTCTTCGTGAGCGACCAGGATCGCTCCCGAAGTACGTCGAAGTTGCAATCGAGTTCGCTGAAACCGCCACAACAGAGCAGTCATCAAGCAAGCCAGGCACGCCGCCCAGCCAAACGACGTCATTGGGATGCCCCACGGTCGAAGGGCGTACGGTCGGCCAATCAATTCGGGAATGCCGGAAAGGGTCACGCAGAGCGTCCCGCAAAACACCCCAACGGATTCCGGCTCTCGGCGACGCAACCACAGCCAGGCACGCCATTGCAGAACTGCGGTGCCAAACAGAACGAGCACCGTCCAAGCTTGAACAAACCTCGAAAGCCACGCGAATGGCCACGGCATCAACACCAGCAGCGCCAACGCCAGCATCGCGACAACCCAAGCTCGCAACCAGCGCGGATAGGGTTCGCGATAAACGCGGAAGCAGAACCAAAGTCCGACGACTGGCAGCACAGCCGTCAGCCCCGCGTAGGCCCGCTCCCACAGCGCCGTCTTCAGGCCGGTCTCGTAGAACGACTCGGTTTCCAACCAGACGGAAAGGCCGAACACCCAGGCCAACACCACGAACGCCGAATACTCCGACTCACGCAGTCCCGCCAGCCACAGTGCAACACTCGCCACCGCCGTGAAGAGCAGAAAGCCCAGCAGCAGCGACTCCGCGATCCGCACCGGCTGCATTTGTTCGAGCGCATCGGCTCGCAGCCCGGACCAATCGCCGATTGCTGGAGTTCCCGCTGGAGTTCCGCCTTTAGGCGGCGCAT
>SYJG01000505.1 GCA_005798445.1 Planctomyces sp. | reverse complement strand
CTTGATCAACGCTTCCAACTCCGCCAGCCGCCGAGTCAATTCCTCAACCTGCCGACGAAGCTCCACATTCTCCGCCACCAGTGGCTCACGCTCGACAGCCTGTTCATTCTCCGCACTCATGGCGGACTTCTAAAACATCTTGCGTTTCCGACGCATCACCAAGTTTCGCACAATGGACGGCTACATGACAACGTCCCTCGGTGTCGGACGGGGTTTTGTTTTTCATTTCAAGGATTTGAGATAAGCGACCACGTTCAGCAGTTCTTCTGGGGTGAGCAGCTTTTCAAGTCCCTGGGGCATCACCGACACGGCGCTCGGAGTCAGCTCGTCGATTTCGGCTCGCCGGACACGCACCTCCGCCCGGTCGATCGTGACCAGATGGATGGCATCGGCCGTTTCGCGACGAATCAGTCCGGTCCGCACCTGACCCGATTGCGTCGCGACCGTGTACGTTTCAAAGCCATTTGCGAGCGTCGCACTGGGAAAGAGGATTGCTTCGGCCAAGTCGCGCGTCGTGCGGACCTGGCCAATGCGGGTCAAGTCCGGGCCGACCTGTCCGCCGTTTCCGGCAATGCGGTGGCACACACTGCACGCAGCGCGGTGGCTGAGAAAGATCTGTCGCCCTTTTTCGGGATGACCCTTGTCGATCTGCGTTTCAATCGCCGCGATTTGGTTTCGTTGCTCCTGGTTATCGGCCGCGAGTCGGGGGAGCAGTCGGTTCAACGCCTTCGCCACTTCGGGCGGATAGAGGTCGGCGACCGCCTGAATGCGGGCTGCGGGTAAAGCCGTCGAACCGGGAGACTTCGCCAGCGCCGCCATGAGCTTCAGCCCAAGCTCGCTCAATTCCTCTTTCGCCACCCGTTGCGACCGGGCGGCGTTCTCGAAGGCCCGCAGCAACGCGGGAAGTTCCAGCGGACCCGTCTGCTCGATCAGCGGCGGCAACATTGCCAGTTGCTTCGCGGACAGCGCGGCGCGACCCAGCGCATCGGATGCCGCCAAACGATCGATGGGAGCGACATCCGTCTGAAGTTGACTGATCAACAAGCCGAGATCGACCTCGTTGAGTTTCGTGTCGCGCCGCGCGACGGCAGCCAGTGCCGCGACACGCAGGCTGCTCGGCTGGGTGGTGTCACGAGCCAGGGAGAACAACGGCGTCTCGAACGATTCGACGTTGAACGTCGCGACCGTGACCACGACCTGCCGCCGCACTTGCGCGTCCGAATCGCGGCAGAGCTTGGAGAGCGGAGCGACCCACGCCTGCGGAAGTTGCTCGACGTCCGCTTTTGCAATCGCTTCGAGTAGCGCGAGGCGCGCCGCTCGTGTCGCGGGCGAACCGAGACTTTCCGCCACCACGGATTGGACCTTTGCGTTTTTTGAAAACGCAGCCACGGCTCCGGCGATCAGAGCGTGGTGCGCTGAGGTGGGCTGCGCGGCTCGCAACGCTTCGCCCAACAACTCCACGATCTCGTCGCCCCAGGTCGAATGTTTGCCAATCACGGCCAGAGCCGCTCGCTGAAGTTCGACGTCACCAGCAGCGAGTAACGGAGCAACCTCGTCGCGGGTCAGTTCGCCTCCTGCCATCTGGTCGAGCGCCAACAGCGCGGCGCGCTGGACCTGCGGCGCGAGATCGGCCAGTCCCTTGCGAGTCAGCACCGGGTTTTGAATCTCGATGAGTGCATATATCAGCGCGTGCTCCAGGAATTCGTCTCGGGCCGAGCGCAACGATGCGAAGAGTGCTGGCACCGCTCTGTGCTCGCCGATCAGACCGAGCGCCGTTGCAGCCTCTCGGCGGATCGGCAGCTCGTCCTCGACAACAAGCTTCATCAGGTGATCGACCGCTTCCGATTCTCGAAGAGTCCCCAAGCTGTGCGCGGCGGCCTGTCGTACGCTCGGATCGGCATCCACCAGCGCCCGGCACAGAAGCGACCTTGCGGCTGGCGAACCGATGCGGGCCAGCGTCCAGACTGCGTTACGACGCAGACGGGTACTACTGGGCGGCTGCAGAGATCTCTCAAGCACCGGCGCCGCTTCGTTGCCTCGTCGAACAAGCGCCTCCACCGCGTGATCGCGGATGGCTGGCCGCGCATCGTCCAGCCGTGCGGCCAACTCGGCGGGGGTCGCGTCGGACCAGTTGAGCTTCAGACCGCGCGGGTCCGACGTCACGGCCCCGTTGACTTTGCGCACGCGGTAGATCGCGCCGTAGCCCTCCGGCTTGCCAATCTTGGATGTGGGACACCCCATGGTCAGCCAATTACCGGTGTCGATCACGAGCAGACTGCCATCGGCGTCTTCCACCACATCGGCTGGATGAAAGTCGATGCTCGGCGAACGGAGAAAGACCTCGTCCGTTCCGCGCCAAGTCGCGCCCTCTCTTTGCAACCGAATGCGAACGACTTCGTGGGTGTTGAAGTGGCACGCCAAAAGGTTTTCGCGGAAATCTTCGCCCAAATGCGTTCCCCGATAACGGACCAACCCGGCGGGAGCCACCTGTCCCCAGCGCCTGGCCGCCGGAAGATATCGCCCCGTTTGCTTCAGCGTCGGTGCTTTCAAAAGCTCGGCATACGTCGCACCATGGACCCAGTGAACCAAAGCGTCGCAACGACCACCCACACGGTCGAAGATCGCGCAAGTGCCGAGCATCTCTCCTTCTTCGGTGAAGATGACCTCGACCGGATTGATCCCGGCGTGGCACTCGATCCTGACATCGGTTCCGTCCGGCTGGCACGAAAAGACGCTGGCCCAATTTCCCTTGCCTGCGCGCTTCCCATCCTTTCCGACGAGGTCGTAGCCGAACGCGCCGCCGGAGAAGAACAGCCGGCCATCCGGCGCCAGGTACGGACCGTGCTGGTTGGCGTTGCCGATCAAATCCATCTGGCCCACCAGTTGTTCCCGGCGGTCGGCCACGCCGTCTCCGTCCGCATCGTCCAACCGCCACAAGTAAGGCGCCGACAGAATGTAGAAGGCGCCGTCATGCCAGAGAGCCCCTTCGGGCATGACCATCTTGTCGGCAAAGATCGTGCTTTTATCGAACTTCCCGTCTCCGTCGACATCTTCCAGCATCCGCACAAAACGGGGCTGCTGTTTCAGGAGTTCGTCCTTGCCCAGGTTCTGGCCATCGCTTTCCGCAATGAACAATCGCCCGCGTTCATCGAAACCGGCCATCATCGGGTACTTCACCAGCGGCGGCCCCGCGACCAATTCGACCGTGAAGCCCTCGGGCACTTCGATTGGCGGAGGCGTAAACGTGGCCGATTCCCTGGCCTCCCCCTCCAGCTCGAAGGCCGCGAGTTGCGCCGAGCCGGTTGGCTTTTCCGCAAGCACGATGGTGGCTCGGGGCCGTCCATCCGCCGTCTGCTTCGGCGCTTCATCGACCGCCACGAGATGCGATCCCACAGAAAGACCTGCAAACAGCGCCACGATCAGGGCGCTACGCGGGACGAAAGATCGGTACATTGTTGTCTCCAGACACTCTCGTCCTCTTAAGTGGCCGGGGTGGGAGCGACAAACGACGCCGGCGATTCGAGAACTGGTCGCATCGCCGCGCGCGGTGTCACGCGAGGATTTCCCGGATCGGAGATCCGCCGTGGCTGATCGAAACGGGGCGGCCGACTTTGTCATACACGGGCATCTCGTGGTCGATGCCTAGTGCCTGATAAATCGTAGAGCAAACGTCGGCGGTACTGACCGGATTCAGGGCCGGGTACGCGGCCTGGGAATCGCTCGCCCCATAGACCGTGCCCCCTTTGATCCCCGCACCCGACAGCAGCATCGAGTAGCAGAACGTCCAGTGATCGCGTCCCGCGTTCGCATTGATCTTCGGCGTGCGACCAAAGTCGCTCATCACCAGCACCAGCGTCTCCTCCAGTAGTCCGCTGTCCGATAAGTCCTGCATCAGGGCGTTGTACACCGCATCCAGGTACGGCAGGTTGTACTTCTTCAACAACTGGAAGTTCTGCGAATGCGTGTCCCAGCAGTGAAGCTGCAACTTCAATCGCTCCCAGTAGCAATCCCAGGTGACGTTGATGAAACGAACTCCTGCTTCGACCAGCCTGCGGGCAATCAGCGCGCTTTGGCCGAAAAGCGTGGTCGTATAGCGTTCGCGAACTTGGGGATCGACTTTGTCCAGGTCGAACGCATCCCGCACCTTCGACGACGTCAGCAGACTCCAGGCCCGCTCTTCCTGGCGGTTGAAGCTTCCCAGTCGGCCCTGCTGGTCGACCCTGAACCGTTCCCCATCGAGTTGTTGCAGAAGCGTCTGACGGGAACTCAACCGGTCAACGGTCATCTCGTTTTCCAGCCGCGTGTGAGGAATATACGGCATGCCGCGCAGCGGTTGCGGCGTGTATGCGTCCTCAGGCGGGTTGTCGACATAAGGGGCACATTCCGTGTAGAGCGGATCGAACCGCGAACCAAGAAAACCGGCAGTCGGACCCGGGCGGCGCCAACCCTGGCCCCAGCCGAGATAGCACGGCATGTAGACGTACGCCGGAGAATCGGCTCGTCCGCCACTCAAGTATTCGCAGACCGATCCCATGCTGGGTGGGTGCGTTTCTTTGAGATTGAGCAAATCGGTTTCCGGCACTTCCCAGCCCGTATAGCTGGGGATGCAGTTGTGGCACCCGGCTCGGTGATTGATCGAGCGGACAATTGCCGAACGATCCATCCATTTCGTGTGCAGCGGAAGATGCTCGCTGATCTCGATTCCCGGGGCACTCGTGGCGATCGGATTGAATTCGCCGCGGACTTCCGACGCGGCATTGGGCTTCAAATCGTACATATCCTGCCAAGGGGCGCCGCCGAGCAAGTAGAGGCAGATGACGCTCTTGGCTTTGCCGTTCCAGACGTGTTCCCGTTGCTGTTCGGCCTGCAGCAATTGGGGCAGACCAAACCCGCCAAGCGCGGAAATGGCTCCCACTTTCAGTGTCTCTCGGCGCGTGATGCCGTCACAAAACTGCCGTCGGCTGCCGAGCATCGTCAACATGGTACGTTCCTCAGGATTACTGGAGTGTGGTGAGCTTCTGGTCGGCCGCCACCAGCAGGATGGCGTAATCCTAACTTTCTCTATCCCGGCCAGCACCCGCAGCTGGGCGGTCAACGAGGCTTTAGTCGTAGGACTGTAGGTAGTGATTATGTTTGATCCGTGGCTCGAAAGCGTACAGCTTCGTGTTCTTCAAATGAAACCGCAACTTGATTGGCCGCCCTTGCAGCAGGTGACAGTCCGGGGCGTTCTTCCACTTTACAACGTGCCGCACGCTGTTGGTGGTGATCGGCGTGCAGTCGGAGACGCCGAAGCCTTCGATGACCTTGCCCTCGACATCGAGTGCTTCGACGGTGAGCGAACCCCCCTCGGCGTTGGCATTGATCTCCAGCGTGTCGCCGAAGAACACCAGCGGCTTGGTCGTCAGCGTGCCCGCTTCAGCTCCGGCGTTCACCGAAACAAAGCCGTCCAACCGCAAGGTCGCCAGGCCGATGCCGCTATCCCGCGTGTCTTTGTGATAGGTGTGCCAGTGACGTCCCGTCATGCCGGTGTAATAGAAGCGGATTTCATCGCCGACGACTAATGGCGGGTAATGCGGGTAGATCTGGCCCCAATCCCAGTCTTTGCGAAATTCGCCGTACGGGAGAAACGTTGCCTGCTGGGCAGCCTGCTTCCAGTCTCGCTCGCCGCGCAGCTCGCTCGCGGAGATCGCACCATCCTTCAGGACTCGCTGCCAGGTGACTCCGTCGCGGCTGAAGGCCAATTGATTGTCGACGCGATCCATCCACGGCTGATCATCGGGAATCGGCTTGATCGTCTCGCCGTGATACGTGTTGAGCACTCCGATGTAGATACCGTGATACGGCATCGAGCCCATCGTATAGAGCTCGGTGTTGAAGGGCGCGTCTAGCTTACCCTTCTTCACGACCGTGACTTTGGGCGACCAGTGGAGGAAGTCCTCGCTTTCAATGCGGCTGATGATTCGAACGTTGGGCGGGCCGAATCGCAGGTAGGCGACGAAGCGATTCAGCCGGGCGTCCCAGTACGGCGCGATCTGCGTGTCGCTGAACGGGATCAGCGGGTTCTTCGGCTCCGGCTTCCAGTGGACGCCGTCCGCCGAGTAGGCGACGCAACTTTGCAGCGAACTCGACTTGCCGTCGGGCTTCGCCAGATACATCATTTTGAAACGACGTTCGGGGTTCTTTTCGGCCGAGTCGATCATCACTCCCGCCCCTCCGACCCACGGTTCCTTCGGCTCAAAAATCGCCCAGTTGTTGCCCGCCTGAGCATCCGTGATCGGTTTCTCCCAGGCGATTCCATCGGGCGAGGTGACGTAGCCGAATGATCCGACGGCATCCTTGTCGTCATGCTGGATCTGATACCAGATCTTGTACAGCCCATCGTGCTCATCGCGAACGACCGCTCCGAATACAAACGGCGACCACAGTTTTTCCTCCCACGGCTTATCGCGGCGGACCAGCGGATTCTTAAGATGCTTGACCGGCTGGTTGAGAACTTTCTTTGCGTTGGCCAGCGATTCGATGACGTGGTTGTCGATGAAGAGCTGCTTACCATGCAGCACGATCGCCTTGCCAAGGATTTCGTCATCCAGGTCTTTGAACATGCCAGGGGGCGCTTGGCGGCTTTGAGCCAGTACCGGCGAAGGGAGTGACAGAATTGCCAGCACCAGCGCGATGGACAATCGAAAAAATGTTTGCATGAACGGTCCTTGGTTGGAAGGTGACGTGGGATAGGCTTTCAGCCTGTCGTTTTTCCCCGGGAATCACAGGCTGGAAGCCTATGCCACAGGTCAGTTCTGCTTGGGTGCGGAATCTCCTGTCGCGTCGGATCGATACGCGGCTTCGACGAGCCCCAGTGGCCGCTCCTGATCGCTCATGGTCATCGCATGCAGCCGGGCACGCGTCATGTGGAACTTGAGCCGAATCTCCTGGCCCACGAGCTTGCCCAGGTCGGCGTTGTTCGACCAGCGGACCGGATGGTCGAGAGCGTCTCCCTGGATCTCGCGAGACTCGGCCACTGTGAAGCCCGGAATCGGTTGCCAGTCGCGGGTCAATACCTCTACGCGGATGGAGCCTTTCCCCCACGTCGCGGCGTTCAGGTACAGGCGGGGATGCGAGACGACCAGCGGTTTCGTGATCACGCGGCAGGGCTGCGCATCGGGCGTTCCGGTTTCCAGCGAGGCGAATCGGTCGCGTTTGAGCGTCGCCAGCGCCACGCCACCGGAATAATCCGCCGACGCGCTTTCATCGACGTCATGGGGAAAGTTTAGAGCCGCGTAATAAATGTAGATCGTATCGTTGACCACGATGGGCTGCGGCTGCGAGCAAGCCATCGCCATGAAGTCGTAATACCCCAGTGGGCCGTGCGGAATGAACGGCGTCCCGCGACAGACTCGCGTGAAGTGAATGCCATCGCGGCTCGTCGCCAGATGAATGTCGATCGGCTGGGGACGGCGCAGGTAGAAGATGCTCACATATCCGACGTAAGTCGCCCCGAACTTGTGGCAGCCGAACTGGTAGAGTTCCGTGTCGGCGGGATCATCCGCGTCCATCGCGAGAATGAACCGATGGTTCTTCCATTCGCGCAGGTCGTCGCTCTCGGCATAGGCGTAGGAGCGGTTGTAGCGATCGATGGGCGACCGATTCCGATCGCTGTCGTTGGCGATCATCCGCTCGCTGAACTCAGGGATGATCCGACGGTAGATCACCCACTTCCGCTTCGCCTCGTCGAACATCAAGTGCATCAGGCAGTCGTCCCCGGTGCCCGCGACATCGTGCGGAGTCTGCCAGAACGGCGATGCCGCGCAGGACCAATGCACGCCATCCGGCGAGGTGGCGATGTGCGCTCCGCGGCGGTGATCCTGCACGATCGCCAGAGCGACGTAATTCTCCGACGGGTCGCGCGGGTGCGGATGCTTGTTGACGCCCCAGAAGAAAGCCTTCTTGCCCTGCGGCGCCATCGGCTTCGTCGGGATGACGAATTTCTCCGGACCGTACGCGAGCCGGGCCGGAGCCTGCGGGATCAGGTCGCTGGCGAAGACGATGTTGTGATCGCGACGTCCTGCCACGTCGCAAACTCCCAGATCGGGCTTCTCCCAATGGACTCCATCCTTCGAAGTGAAATAGAGCATCCACGCGGCATTGCCGCCGACGTACCCGGCTTTCGCATCGCTTCCGCCCCGAGCCCACATTTTGAACAGCTTTTCCTCGGCGTCGTACAGCGTCGTGTAGGGCTCGATGTACGTTCCCTCGCACCAGCGTTCCGGCCGGATCACGGGATTCAGCAAGTGCTTTTTGGCCGGGTGCAGCTTCCGCGACACGCCGGGAGTCGCTTCCAGCAATTGGTTGTCGAGGAACAACTCGGTCGTGAAGGGGGGCCGGTCCGCGGGTAGGCTTCGATCGGCCGCTGGTGCAGCGGTGTCGCCAGCCGACGCGGTCTGCAGAGTCAACAGCGCCGCACCCGAGGTTCCAGCAGCCTGAATGAATTGGCGACGATTCGATTTCATCGAGTGGTTCCTCGCGGGGGTTTCTTTGTCTGGCAAGGACACAGGTCTCAGGTCTCAGTCCGTGAATTGAAAGGAGAACAAGTCGCCGTCGCGAAGAACGAAGTGCAGTCGCACTTCTTGGCCCGCAAGACGACTGACGTCGGTGGAGTTTTTCCAGAAGGCATTTTGATCGATGGTATCGCCAAACAACTCATCCGCTTCGGCGAGCGAGAAGCCGGGGATCGGCTTGCCGGCGGAGTCTTGCAGTTCGACTCGGAGGTTGCCGGCCGCGGACGTGGCGTAGTTCAATGAGAGGCGTCGGCCGGTGAACTTCAGCGGCTTCGTTGTCAGTTCGCCACCGGACAGCGGCGCGTGCAGTGAAACGAAGCCGTCGAGCCGAATGGTGTAGCGTCGCAGGCGGTGCATTTCGTCTCGCCAGGAACCTTCATTGAAGTGCAGCGAGATCTCGTTTGGCAGACCAGGTATGTCGGCCTTCGTTTCGAACAGGCCGTAGCTCTGATAATTGTCGCCGTAGATCCATCGTCCTTCCGCTTGCGGACCCGGACGCAGGAACGCCTCGTCCCAACGACGAAACGCCTGGCCGTCTCGGCTGGCGATGAGCAAACCGTCCGTCACTTCGGCACCCGTGTAGGCATCGTATCCCTTCACCGAGGCCACGAATTGAGCCCGCGTTTCGACCGGCTCCAGACGCTTCGCATGCTCGGTCAGCGGACGAGCCACGAAGCGAGTCGGAAAACCGAGCAACAGTTGCGGTGCGCGGTAGTACGGAGCGATTTGATTTGTATACATCTGCTGAGGCGGCGAGTTCGGGTACGTCAGCCCAACCGGTTCGGACCAAGTCTTGAAGTCCGTCGAATGTGACACACCGATGGAACGCAATCCTTTGAAGTCTGCTTCGCTGAAGTACCGGACATACATCGCATAACGTTGGCGATCCGGATCCCAAAAGACCGTGTTGTGCGAATCGAACGCCCCCTTCGTGACCACCGGCCCGTCGCTGAGTTTGGACCAACGAATGCCGTCGGCTGATTTGAATGTCAACAGCCCATTGCTGGTCGTAGTACCGCCGACTGCCTTGTAACGCTGATCGGGCGGGCAAGCCGGATTGGTGTCTTTGAACGGAGCGAAGTTGTGCGTCTCATGACCGCCGCGCCACAGGATGTTGTTCTGTTTCGTACCGGTATTGTTCATGGTCGGCGGCCAATCGAACAAACCGAGGTTCGGCTTCACCCAGTGAATGCCGTCGCGACTCTCGGCGTAACAGACCACCTCTGATTGAGCCTGTCGAAGCGGCGGAGGATCGATGATGTAGCGATGGCCTCGGTAGTACATCCGATAAAGGTCGCCGTCCTGAAACACGGTTGCATACCCACTCGCATTTCCTTCCCAGGGTTTCTCGAAGGTGATGGCCACTTCTCGCGGAGTGGGATGATGCAATTTGAACTCGGCTCGTTCTTCCAAACGCTCGAGCAACGCCTGATCGACGAACAATTCTCTCCGCGAACCGATTTCGATCGTTTCGGCAGCCACACAGAATGCGGCCCAAGGCGAAATCGCAAGCACGCAAATTCGAATCAGCAGCATACGCATGTTGTGTCTTTCCGATGCGAGGATTCAAAAAGGACCGCTACGCCAGCAACTGCGAGAATGGTGTCGTTCGGCAGTATGACGTATTCTTGCCGACGCCAAAACGTCTGGCACGTTTCTCAACGGCGCACGAGTCTCGGACGAGTCCAATGATTGACCTCTCGCAATCGCGATCAGCCTCACCGCTCGTGCATTCTGTCGTGACAGACCCCGGCAAGGACTGGGTCAAAGACGCCAACGTCGCAATCGAGGCCCCGCCGGATGTCGCTATCGATCCGCAGCCGGATGCGAAATGGCCTCCAGAGGCCCTGCGTACCGGCGTCTTTGGCGCAGTCGGACCGCGAGTGATCGCTCTGCCACGTGGCGGCTATCGGATGTACTACTCGCAGATTCTGCCTCGTCCTGGATTTCCCGCGGGTGCCAATGACTTCGACAACGCGACAACGCGCATCTTGAGTGCTTTCTCGGCGGATGGTGACGTGTGGACTCCGGAGCCGGGAGTCAGACTGTCTCCGCAAGCCGGAGGTGCTGGTGAATTTCGCGTCGTGTCTTCGGAAGTTGTCCCTGTGGGTGATGGCCGTCGGTTGCGGATGTACTTTGAATGCTGTCCCGGATCGCAATCGGTGACAAACTCGATTCGCAGCGCGATCTCAATCGACGGTGGTTTGGAATGGGAGCTTGAGCCAGGGGCACGATTGGAGTCCGCAGGCCATAACTTCTCGGCACCCCGAATCGTGTTCCTGAACAACGGACGATGTCGGCTGTATTGCTACGATCGCGGCTGCGGAATCATCAGTGCTGTGTCTGACGACGGAGGCTTGGTGTTCCGCCAAGAGCTGGGTGTACGGATCGCCCAAGACGGAGCTCACGACTCGCACGCCACGTTCGCGCCCGAAATCCTCTGCGTGGCAAATGTCGGATATGTGATGTACTACGCCGGATACAGCCAATCGAACCGAGCGTACATCCTGCGAGCGGTTTCGGAGGACGGCCTGAATTGGCAAAAAGACCCCGAGCCAGTCATCTCGCCCGGACCAGATGGTTGGGATATTGCGAAGTGTTCGGAGATGTGCGTGATTCGACTGCCGCAGCGCGACGGTGGCGCTCCACACTATCGACTGCTTTACGAGGCGTGCGATGGAACCGCGATCAACGAGCGCGGCGTGTGGCGAATCGCGAGCGCAACCAATGCGGCCCATTGAACGACTGATTTTTTGACTGCCATGTCTCGAAATCAGGCGAAGCCTTGTCCATTCGGGACGCGCTCGATTGCCGTGGCAGTCCTTCTGTGCTGCGTGGCACACACAGCCACCAACAGCATTTTGGGGTCGGTCACTCGGGGTTCACTCGCAACCATGACAGCGTGATGGACTTTGCAGAGCGGCCATCTCCTGTGGAATTCATCGGCGATGTCGAAGATTTTCTAGGCTTGGCTCGCCCACCCTGTTCCTCGGTCAGGAAGTCGATCTGCACTTCGGTGCCTCGTCCGTCGCCGTTGTCGTCGAGCAGCGGGTGCTCGGTCGCCAGGAGTTCTCGTTCGACGTACGACTGCGCGAGGTTGCGGGCGACCGTGACGTACAGATCGAACAGCGAGATCGAGCCGTCTTCGTCGATGTCGAGTTCCTTCGTTTCGGGTGGCGTGGACAGCACACGCGCGAGTTCGTGAGGGAATTCGGTCTCGTTCGTTTCCCAATCGGTCTCGGTGGCGCTGATGACGACGCGGCCCTTGGCGGAGAGCGGCTTGATGTAGTAACCGCTCGTCGGCGTGGTCATGAAGAAGACTTGCTCGCGAACTGACAAGTCGGCAAACAGCTTGGCGAAGTCGGTTTGATGGATGTCCGGCCCCGGCAGGTTGAGCCACGAGTGCTTTCCGTCATAATGGCTGTGCCCCACGACGATCACCCACAGCGCGTCGTCCGGTTGCAGCTTTGCTCGCAATGCCGTGACGCTCCTTTCGAGTTCCTCTCGTGTCGATCGACCGGCGGACTTGATGACATCAGCGTCACCATCTTGAGGCTCGTCTCCGAAGAGCACCTGCACGTCGGTGAAACCAAGTCGCTTCGTCAGCCCTTCGTGCAGCTTGGTCACGGTTTCGGAATACAGCTTGTGATGCGCCGTGTCGCCGCTGAGTCCACACAGGAGAATCGCTCGCTTCGTGCTCGTCACCGTTGTTGCCGCCGCGCGATCGGGACTGGCTGGAGTTTCGGCCGCGAAGGCAAACTCTGTCAGCAGGAGCAGCAATAAGAACGGGGCAATCGCCCAACGAGCGAATCTTGATGTTTCGCTGTTTTCAGCCCCAAAGGGGGCGAGACTCGAAAGCCCAGGGCAAAGCCCTGGGATTTGAGCAATTGGGAATTGAAAAGCCCTGAAGGGGCGCGACTCAATGTGTCGCGCCCCTTCGGGGCTTATGGGCCTGAAAACTTCCCGTTTCCCAGGGCTGCGCCCTGGGCTTTCGAGTCTCGCCCCCTTTGGGGCTAAGAACTGCGCACCTTCAAAACATGCGCGTCGGGTTTGTTGTGCCATGCGGGACATTGTTATTCGCCTTTCTGCGGCAAGTCGATGAGAACGCTTTGTTCCATCAGGCGGCCCAGCGAGCGGTGTGTTGAGCGTGGGTCATCGTTCGGTGGGAAGCGGTCGGCGTGCCAGACGATTGACTCTTGATGACGTCCCTCAAGCTCCCCGGACGTTCGGCGAACGAACGCGAATTGCCACTCGAAGCCGTTTCCTGTTTTGAACGCTTCGAGGAGCAACAGCGATTCCGGATCGGTCCCTTGCACGAACGCGAAGACGGCTCCATCGAGTACGTCGTTGCGTTTGCTGTCGTAGCGATACAGCGGTTGAGGCAACATGCGCAGCGGCTCACGGTCGGTTTTGTCGGCTCGCCAGCCAAGCATCGTCGAGGAGAATTGGCTCGCCAGCGTCTTCATCTGTCGCAGCCGAGCGACCGGCATCGCGGCGGGAGCATCGGCCGAGGGGACCGGTTGAAACCGCACGCCGGGCTTCTCTGGATTCCAGACGACAACGCCGTCTCGCTTCGCGAGCAATGTCCCGCGCGACATCGAATAGAACTCGTGATGGAGTGACTTCTCCCAGGGATAAAAACAGCAGACCGCTTCCGGCCGTCCGTCGGCGAGATACAGCACCGTCATCCCATCCTCGGACCCGCGTGTGTTGTTCGTCCAGCGCAGAACCACCTTCGCGGTCATCGGCATCGCCGACCGCTCATTCACGAAGAGTTCATCCCAGGCCAGCGACTCGTCCATCAGCTTACGCAACGCGGACTGCGGTTTGGCGGCCGGCACATCCGTGCTCTTGGGCGAATCGCCTTGTCCCCAAGCCACCAACGGTTGCAGGCATCCCAACAACAGCACGCACAACAATCGAAACATCTCAATTCATCCCTTCAAATCTCATCAATCGTTCTTCGGCAAGCGTTCCTGCGAAGCTCGGTCGATCCAGTGCGACAGGATTGGGCCAATGGATTGTCGTTCGGCCGACCAGACTTCCTGGTCGTCCAATCGCAGTTTGACGGCGTAGTCGGTGAACGACCCAGCGGCATAGTGCCATTGAAATTCCCCTTCGTGCTTTCGGGACTCGACGGACAGAATCAATTCGGGGTCTGTCCCCTGACACAACACGAACAGCACACCACATTGAACTTGTCCGGGACGTTGCAGGTCGAATTCATGGATTGGTTTCGTGACCAACCGCAAAGCCCACGGACGATCGTTGTGGTCGATCGTGTTGGCCGTGAATCGCCGAGCGACTTCTCTTGCCTGACGTTGCCTCACTTTCGGGTCTTTCGCCACTGCCGGAGCCATCGGCACCGGACGAAACTGCAAACCCGCCTTCTGAGGAGTCCACGGCTGCTGGCCTCTCCAGTTCGCCGTCAAAGGTCGATCTGCCAAGGAGTGAAATTCGTGTGCGACAACTCGCGTGTCTCCCTGCAGCGTGTAGGCGAAGGTCGTCCCAATGACGGCCGGTCGCTTGTCGGCGTCCACCCACAGATAGACGGCTCCGATGTCGTCGCCGCGTACCGGCTGACTGTGTCGAAACACCGCCTGTGGCAGCATCGTGAACGCGGCCTTCGCATCGCCAGTCGGATGAATGACGTAATCTTCCGCGTGCTTCTGGCTGACCTTCAACCAAGCTTTGACCAACGCCGTCTCTTCGGAAACCGGATCGGCCGTCGGGAGCAACAAGATTGTCAGCAGCAGGGCGTGCATTAATTGGTGCCGTTCTGAGTCAAGGTCGCCCCCACCGACCTCGCGTCGGTGGAGACGTCAGTCATTTGGTTGCGGGGACCGAGAACAGACTGCGGAGCACGGCGAGCGGCGAATTGTCTTCCTCGTTGATCGGTTCCTCGGCGACGAAGATCGCCTCGCGCAGAGCCGGGTTGTCGGGCGAGAATGCGGCGGCGGAGACGACGTTCTTATCCGCCATCGCCGAGCCGGCGACCTGTCGGCTCACCAAGTTCCACAATTGCGTGCGACCATCCCACAGGCCGACGATCAGTTCGACATTGCTGGCGAACGTCAGCGCTCCGGGAGACGTCACGCAGGTCAGAGTCGTCACCGTTCGTCCGTTGCTCGCATCCAGCAGCGCGACTTCGCCGCGAGCGTTCGACATCCAATCGCCGACCGCCACCGCCAGTTGCCGACCATCCGACGAGAATCGAACGCAATTCACGGCGGACGGGTAAGCCGGCACGTCGGCGATCGACTCGCCAGTCACAAGATCGAGCAGCAACACTGTCCCGTCATGACTGCCGACCGCGATCGCCTGACCGCGCGGAGACACCGCGACGGAACGAAGAGCATCCGCATGAGTCAGCACGGTTCGCAGCAATTCTCCGCGAGCCGAATCCCAAATCGTGATCCGCCCGTCCTGACCGGCGGCAGCGAACCATTCGCCGTCCGGAGCGAACGACACCGCTGAAATCCGTTGATCAGAAAGATCGG